>NZ_JBSFNF010000011.1:72060-210880 GCF_053586955.1 Nocardia sp. NPDC003726
CGTGCGCGGGCTGAGGACGGACTACGTCCGACAGTACACATTAGGCTCACGGAGGTGAGCGAGGCGAAGCCAAGTCCAGAGCGGAAAATCACGCTGTCGCGGCCCGCCGCGGAGACGGTGCATCCGATCGTCCGGGTGTCGGCGGAGTGGGGCTGGCGACTGCTGGTGTTGTTCGCGCTGGGGCTCGCGGTCACCGCGATCGTGCAGAAATTGGCCACCGTGGTCATTCCGCTCGCCATCGCGCTTTTGGCGGCGGCGCTGCTGGCGCCGCTGGTGGATTGGATGCAGCGCTTGGGCGTTCCACGCGCGGTCGGCGTGTTCGTGGCGCTGGTCGGGTCGATCGGCGTGGTCGCGGGCATCATGACCTTCGTCGTGGAACAGTTCGTCGCCGGTGTGCCGCAGCTGTCGAACAAGTTCACCGACAGCATCCATCAGATCCAGGACTGGCTGATCAACGGCAGGCTGCATCTGAGCAACGAGCAGATCCGCAACGCGGGCGACGCCATCGTCAAGGCGATCCAGTCCAATCAGGACAGCCTGACCAGCGGCGCGCTCACCACGGCGACCGTGATCGGCGAATTGCTGACCGGGACGTTCCTGACGCTGTTCATCCTCATCTTCTTCCTCTACGGCGGCGATCAGATCTGGGAGTTCGTCACCAGGATCGTGCCGACCGACCACCGCGAGCGGGTCCGCACCGCAGGGCGGCTCGGGTTCGGCACGCTGGTCGGATTCGTCCGCGCGACCGTCGTGGTCGCCGCGGTGGACGCCATCGGCATCGGCGCCGGGCTGGCCATTCTCGGCGTGCCCTTGGCGCTGCCGCTGGCCTCGCTGGTGTTCATCGGCGCGTTCATCCCGATCATCGGCGCGTTCCTGGCCGGGTTCATCGCGGTGTTCATCGCGTTGGTGACCAAAGGCCTGGTCACCGCGTTGATCGTGCTCGGCATCATCATCGCGGTGATGCAGCTCGAAGGCCATGTGCTGCAACCGCTGCTGCTGGGCCGGGCAGTCAGCATCCATCCGCTGGCGGTGGTGCTGGCGATCACGGCGGGCGTGGTGATCGGCGGGATAGCCGGCGGTCTGCTCGCGGTGCCGTTCGTGGCGGTGATGAATACGGCGATCCGGTCGTTGCTGGAAGGTCCCGAGGAGCTGTACGGCGAACTGAACACCGGCGATGACCATCGCGGGCTGTATTCGGCCGATCCGGATCGGCCCGAGGCCGGTCGGTTCGACGTGGCCGCGACGCTGCTCGAGGCGACGAAGAAGCGGGCGACGGATTCGGCACAGCGGAAGGCGGACTCCGATGACGGCGCGCAAGCCGGCGAAGGCACGGAGCAGGACTGAGCTGCCATCGGCCGATGTGGCGACCACGCCGCTGTGGCGCGCCGCGCAGGCGTTGCGGCTGGTCACACTGTTGTACGCGGTCGGCCAGCAGATCGCCTCGGCGCCGTACTACACCAACCAGCGGCTGAGCTGGGTGCTCATCGCGTTGATGGCGGTGTGGTCGGGCGCTTCGGCGATCATGCTGTCGCAGTGGCACTTTCCCGAGGTGGCCCGGCTGCGCACCTGGGTGGTGATCGGCGACCACGTGGTGGTGATCGGGCTGATGGCCGCCACCCGCCTGGTCGCCGATTACGGCTGGTACCACGGACATCAGACGCTGCCGACCACGCTGTGGGCCACCAACGCCGTGATCGGCGCTGCGATCCTGCGCGGACCGTTCGCCGGCGTGCTGTCCGGCGCCTTGATCGCCGCGGTGTCGCTGACGGTGCGGGATCAGTGGGGCGAGGACGTGTGGACGGACGCGACGGTGCCGGTGCTCGTCTCCGTGGGGCTCGCGCTCGGCTTGGCCGCCAACACCGCGCGCCGCGCCCAGGACCAGCTGGAGCAGGCGGTGCGCCTGACCGCGGCGGCCGAGGAGCGCGAGCGGCTGTCGCGCGAGGTGCACGACGGGGTGTTGCAGGTGCTCAGCTACATCAAGCGCCGCGGCAGCGAAATCGGCGGACCGACGGAGGAATTGGCTCTGCGCGCCGGTGAGCAGGAGGTGGCCCTGCGGGTGCTGATCACCGAGCAGGCCGATCACCGCGACGCGGGTGGGGCCGAGGTCGACCTGCGGCCGCTGCTGACCGCGCAATCCACGCCTACGGTGTCGGTGTCGACGCCCGGCGATCCGGTGCCGGTCGGCCGCTGGATGGCGAACGAGATCGCCTCGGCCGTGGCCACGGCGTTGTCCAATGTGGAACTGCACGCCGGGCCGGATGCGCGAGCATATGTGCTACTGGAGGACACCGGCGACGAATTGGTGATCAGTGTGCGCGACGACGGCGTCGGCATCCCGCCCGGACGGCTGGCCGAGGCGGAAGCCGAAGGGCGCATGGGCGTTTCCCGGTCCATCGTGGGGCGGATCGCGGCCCTCGGCGGCAGCGCGGACCTGCTCACCGAGATCGACGGCGGGGTCGGGTTCGGCACCGAATGGGAATTCCGGGTGCCCAGATGACAGACGGGAGGCGCGGATGACCGGCCAGGCGGACGGGTCCATTGCGGTGATGGTGGTGGACGACCACCCGATGTGGCGGGACGGCGTCTCCCGCGACCTCACCGAAGCCGGATTCCGGGTGACGGCCACGGCCGACGGCGTCGCCGCGGCGAGCAGGCGCGCCGGGGCGGTGCGGCCGGACGTGGTGTTGATGGACATGCAACTGCCCGACGGCAACGGGGCACAGGCGACGGCCGAGGTGCTGCGGGTGTCGCCGCACAGCCGGGTGCTGGTGCTCTCGGCCTCGGCCGAGCGCGACGACGTGCTGGACGCGATCAAGGCGGGCGCATCCGGTTATCTGGTCAAGAGCGCGTCGGCGGCCGAACTGATCGACGCGGTGCGCGCCACCGCGGCCGGTCAAGCGGTGTTCACGCCGGGGCTGGCCGGACTCGTGCTCGGCGAGTACCGGCGGATGGCGACCACGCCCGCGCGCCCCGACGAGCCGCACCGGCCCGCGCTCACCGAGCGCGAGACCGAGGTGCTGCGGATGGTGGCGAAAGGACTGTCCGCCAAGCAGATCGGGACGAGGTTGGGGCTCAGTCACCGCACGGTGGAGAACCACGTCCAGGCGACGCTGCGCAAATTGCAGTTGGCGAACCGGGTCGAGTTGACCCGCTACGCCATCGAACAGGGGCTCGAGTGATCCGCCGGGCGCTTCGGAATCAGGGATCGCCCTGATGCGCCCGTGGCGGCCTGCTCGGTAACCTCGATCGCATGGGTGGGCCCGAATCGGTATCGAATGCGGTCGGCTCCGGCGGCGCGGTGGGCGACCGGGAACTGCGCGTGTCGGACGCCGAGCGGGAACACGTCGGTCAACTGCTGCAACGCGCGGTCGGCCTCGGCATGCTCTCGCTCGGTGAGTTCACCGAGCGGATGGACACCGCGCTGGCCGCCAAGACCCGCGGCGAGTTGAACGCCGTTCTCATCGACCTGCCCGGCGTCCGCCTGGTCGGGCAGCCTGCCGCGCCGCCGTCCACCTTCGTGAACTCCTCGCCCGCTTTCACCAGGCAGGCGCCCGCCGCGAACGGCGCGGGCAACGTGATCCGCTCGCGGTTGTCCGGGGTGAGCCGTCGCGGCCCGTGGCAGGTGCCGCCCACGCTGTTTCTGAACAACTGGCTGTCCGGCGTGACCTTGGACTTCACCGAGGCGATCATGTCCACCCAGGTGGTCGAGGTGCGCGTCGACGATTTCGCCGGTTCGATCACCCTGATCGTGCCCGCGGAGGCCACCGTCGACCTGAACGGGCTGGAGCTGATCGGTTCCAGCGTGACCAACAAGGTCCGCACCGGGCCGCCGATCGGCCCGCTGCACCTGGTCGTGCACGGCAAGATCCGATTCGGCTCGGTCACCGCGAAGCATCCGCTCATGGCGCAGTGGCGCCGGCTGATGGGTCGCTGAACGGCGGGTCAGCCCGCCGCGGGGATCAGGTCGAGCGCCGGGTAGTCGGTGTAGCCCTCCGCGCCGCCCACATACATCAGATGCGCGTCGCGCACCGGGTTCAGCGGCGCGCCGATGCGCATCCGTTCGACCAGATCGGGGTTGGCCAGGAAGGAACGGCCCAGCGAGACCGCGTCCGCTCCGCCGGCGAGCAGGCGCAACGCGGCTTCCCTACCGCCGTCCTCGGGCAGGGGGACGCCCCAGCCCAGATTCGGGTTGGCGACGAGCGCGCCCGGCCACAGCGCCCGGATGCGCCGGAACAGCGGCTGATCGGGGTCGGCGAAGACGTAGTGCAGGTAGGCGAGATCCTTGCCGGCCAGCGCCGAGACGAGTGCCGGATAGATGTCCTCGGTGTCGCCCTCATCGATGCCGTTCACGGAAACTCCGGGGGAGATCCGCACACCGACGCGCTGCGCGCCGATCGCGTCGGCCACCGCCTCGACCACCCGCACGGTGAAACGGATGCGGTTGACCACCGTACCGCCGTAGGAGTCGGTGCGCTGGTTGGTGTTCTGCGCCAGGAATTGATGCAGCAGATATCCGTTCGCGCTGTGCACCTCGACCCCGGCGAATCCGGCCGCGATGGCGTTTTCGGCAGCGGCCGCGAAATCGGCGATGGTCGCCTCGATATCGGCGGCGGACATCTCCAGCGGAACGACGGCATTCTGCGCCCCACTAGGCGTGTGGATGGGCTCGGGCAGTGGAACAGGCGACGGCGCGACCGGGATCGACCCGCTGTTGTCCGGATGACCGACCCGGCCACCGTGCTGGAGTTGCAGGAACATTCGCCCGCCCGCCGCCGCGACAGCGCCGGTGACCTCCCGCCAGCCCGTCACGTGCGCGTCGGTGTAGATGCCGGGGATGTTCGCGTAGGTCTGCCCCACCCGGTTCGGCGTGGTCGCCTCGGCGATGATCAGGCCCGCGCTCGCGCGCTGTGCGTAGTAGGTCGCCATGAGCGGAGACGGCGTGCCGTCGGCCGCGGCGCGGTTACGTGTCATCGGTGCCATCACGAGTCGGTGCGGCAGCGCGAGGGGGCCGAGAGTCACGGGCTGGAAAAGGGCGGAAGCCGCTGCGTTCGTCATGACATTACGGTAAAACTTGACACCAATGTGAGATTCAAGCCCGAGGGTGAAAGGCCAGGTGACGGATGCGGATCGGGGAACTCGCCGAGCGCACCGGCGTGAGTGAACGGTCGCTGCGCTACTACGAGGAGCAGGGCATGCTGGCCTCCGATCGCACTCCCGGCGGTCATCGCGACTATCCGGAGCGGGCGGTGGACCGCGTCATCCATATTCAAGAGTTGCTCGCGGCGGGACTCACCAGCAAGAAGATCGCGCGCATCCTGCCGTGCATGCGCGACGCGGACGGCGGTCCCAACGAGTACGCCACGCCCGCGCTGGTCGCCGAGCTGCACACCGAGCGCGAACGGATCACCCGCACCATCAACGATCTCCTGCGCTCGCGCGAGGTGCTGGACGAGGTGATCGAACGGGCCGGGGAACGCCCGGCGTCCTAGGTGTTCACCCCGATCCTGCGGGCGAACGCGCGCAGCGGCACCTTGCGGTCGTGGTCGAGCAGTTCGGACACGATATGGCGGGGCAGGGTCTGGTATTTCAGCCAGTCCGCGCCGCCCACCCGCTCCGCCGTGAGCAAGGCGTCCAGCGCGTGCTGGTGCCTGCCGGTGCGGGTCAGCGCGACCGCCGTGTCGGCGAGGTGCCTGGCCCGGGACGTCTGCGGCAGACTGCCGTTGACCGGCATCTCCTTGGCGGCGGCCAGCGCCTCCGGGTAGCGCTCGGAAGAGACGTTGACATCCACCGTCTGCATGACGACCTGCGAAGGGCCGAAATACGTTTCGTAGTCCTGCCGGTCCGTGCCGATTCGCAGGGCGACCTCGCTGGCCGCCTGTACCAGGGACAACGCGTCGTGCACGTCCTGGGCTCGGCCCGCGGCGGTCGCGCCCTGCAACACCAGCGAGCCGTAGGCGGACAGATGAGTCGGCGTGACGTCGCCGGAGGGCTCGAGGGTCGCGGCCGCGTTCAGCGCCACGCCGCGGGACTCGTCGTAGCGGCCCTGCACCAGCAACTGCCAGGCCACCGAACCGCGGATGGTGGCCAGCAGCAGGGGATCGTCGCCCAGCTCGGCGGCGTTGAGCGCCTGCCGGATGGCGAGGAAGGCGGGATCGGTTTGGCCGAGATGCACCAGCGTGCATCCGGTTACCCAGTACATCCTGGCCAGCAACTCATTGGCGGGGGCGACCGAACCGTTGCGCGCGGCATGCACGGTGGCGCGCAGCTGGGTCAATCCGGGCGGAAGGATCGAGGTCAGCAATTCGTAGCGGCCCGACCAGTAAGCGCCCCAGGCGTATTCGACCGCGCGCCGGCCGTCGTCGAGACTGACCGCCTCTTCTTCCCTGGTCTCGCCGAGCAGGTCGTCGACCGGCGTCAGCGCGCGGCGGATGGCCACGATGCCCGCGTCCGGATTGGTGGACGGCACGCCCTGGCGTTTGCCGATCAGATCGGCGATGTCCACGTCCAAGGCGCGCGCGATCTTCTGCAAGCTGGCGATGGACGCGGTTTGGCGGCCCCCCTGCTCGAGTTTGCGCACCAGATCAACGCTGACCCCCGCCTGGTCGGCGAGCTGGCGCTGCGTGAGCGCCTTGCCGCGGAACTGGCGGATCCGAACTCCGATCGACGATTCGTCCATACCCAAGTCCTTTTGTTAAATCTGGGTTTCAGAGTACGACGCTATGTTATCTGCGACTACCGAAGTGGGACATTGCGTACGACTCGTTCGCTGCGGGTTGGAATACCGTTGCCTTTCTGCAACTTTGACTGCAAAGGGCGGCGGCGATGAAAACCATGCCGATGAACACCGTCCAGGCCGCGCGCGCCGATCGCGTGTGGCGGCCTGACGCTCGGACCCAACGACCGGCGCGCCACCGCGCGATGCGATCGGCACGTCTCGTCAGCGCTCCGCTGGCAAATATGCGCGACGAGCGCGGGTTGCTACACCGAAAGTCCGTCATTTCGACCGGATTCGGCTACTGCGATGCGGAGTGAAGCGATGTTCGAGGGCTGTCACGACCCCCATGAAGTCGCGCAGCTGCTGCGGCATACCTACGGGCTTCCGGTTCAGCTGCTCGCCGGACGCCCGACCATCACCACCGGCTCCATCCTGGGCGCGATCGTCATGCCGCCGGAGCTGGGGCGCAAGGTGCTCGTCCAGCTGGACCGCAACCACACCGCGCCCGTCATCGCCGATCCGGGTGAGCGCACGTGGACCTTTCTCGTCACGCCGCCCAGCCCCGCTCGGCCGGTCGAGGTCGCGGTCCGGCGCTGCCTCGCCGGACACGGGGTCACCGTGGTTCCCGGCGGTCGCATCGTCCTGCTGCCCAGCTCCGATTCGTCGCTCGGCTGGCATTGGGCGGGCGAACCCGCGCCGGGCGTGCTGCGCATGCCGCCGCGCGCCGCGGTGATCGATGCCGTGCACGAGGTCATCGGATTGCGCGCCTACTGACCACCTGGCGCGACCGGTCCGCATCCGACTGCCCGGGTGCGGGCCGGTCGGGCGGGTAGAACCCGCCCGTCTACCAGGGGTAACTACTCATGCCCGCGCGCGTCGCGATGACCAGCATGAAGTCATGACCACCTCCATCGACCCGGTGCTGCTCGCGCGGCTCTCCGGCGAGTTCACCACGCTGGGGACGCAGCTGGGCGCGCTCGGGCGCGATCTGCGGCTGTTACGCGAGCAAGTCGTCGCGGACAGCTCGGTGCGCCCGTCCGCATCTGGCGCGCCGGGTGCGGACGGGCCCGGAGAAGCGCATCCGACGTCGGACAGGCCGGGTGTGCCGGGCGCCGAAGCGGTACGTGCGGCGGGGTCCGCGGCGACGGCTGCGGGCGAGCCTGGATCGCTGCGGGGGTTGGCGTCCGACACGCTGGGTGCCGACGTTCCCGGGGATGTACGTGGATCGGTATCCGACCCGTCGGGTGCTGGTGTGTCCCCGGCGGCACGCGGGTCGGTGGCCGACGCGACGGGTGCGTCCGCGAGTGAGGCGCCGCACGGGTCGACGGGCGGTTCTATCTCGCAATCGTCGGTACTCCCTGGGACTGGCAGTCATGCGCTCGGGTCTACTCCCGAATCCGTACGCTCTGGCGCAGGGCCGGTGTCGAGTGGGCGCGGTGCACCCGCTGGTGGCGGGTCCGCGGGGACAGCGTCGAGTGGGACCAATGTGCCCGCGAGTGGGTTCGGGGAGTCGGGACGCGTGCCGTCCGGGGCGATACCGCCGGTGCCGCCGTCGTGGCCGGGTCGAGTACCGCCGGCCGGGGTGCCGGTTCCTCCGCAGCCCGCGTACGTTCCGCGTTACGCCGCGCCAGGCGGTGGCTGGGGTGGCGCTGCGTGGCCGCCGAACACGTGGGGGCCGGTGCCGGGCGCGGTACCGCCTCGTCCGCCGATGCCGCCGCGCCCGGGGTCGCCGGTGCCGCACACGCCGTGGTGGCAGCGGGACGGGGTGATCAGCCGGATCTTGGCGCTGGCCGGTGTCGCGGTGACGCTGATCGGCGTCGCGATGCTGCTGGTTCTGGCCGCGCAGGCGGGCTTCTTCGGGCCGGTGCCGCGGGTGGTCGCGGGTGCGGCCTTCTCCGCTGGGCTGGTCGTCACGGGCGTGCGGGTCTTCCGGCGGGTCGGCGGGCGGGTCGGCGGTATCGCACTGGCGGCCACCGGCATCGCGGGCGCCTATCTCGATGTCGTCGCGGTGACCGCCATCTACCACTGGCTGCATCCGGTGTTCGGGCTCGCCGTCGCCCTGGGTGTCGCCGCCGGAGGCGTCGGTTTGGCGATGCGGTGGCGCTCGCAGCCTTTCGCGGCGCTGGTGGTGCTCGCCGCGGCGGCGCTGTCTCCAGTGGTGACCACGCGACCGGTGCTGCTCGCGTTCCTGATCGTGTTGCAGTCGGCCTGCGTGCCGGTGCAGTCGGCGCGGGACTGGCCCTACCTGCATGTGGCGCGCACATTGCCCGCTGTGCTGGCGACATCGGTGTTCGTCGCGGGTGTGGTGCTCGGTACTCCCTCCGCCGGAGAGCGCACCTGGGTGCTCGTGGCCGCTGTAGCGGTGGCGCTGGTCGGAGTCGTCGGGACGATCGTCGTCGTCCGGCACCGGCCTGCCGATCTCACCGCCTCTTTGACGATGGCGGCGGCGGTGGTGCCGATTCTGCTCGCGCCGGGAATGTATTCCGAACGGTTCATCGCGGTATGGGTGGCGTCGATCGCCGCTACTGTGCTCTTGCTCGTCGCCGCGGTGAGCTTGGTGCCGAAAGCGCATGCCATTCTCAACATTCCCGGACACACGGCCCTCGCGGCCGCCGTCGCGGGCTCGATCGCGCTGCTCGAGGCGTGTGTCGGCGCGACCGACACACAGACGCTGCCCACGGCTCTGCTGCTGGTGGCGTTGGTCTTCCTCGGCGTGGCGGGCCAGCGGATGTCCCGCCCGGCGGCGGGCCTCGGCGGTGCGTTCGCGGTGCTCGGCGGCTTGGCGCTGCTGAATGTCGCAAGCCCCGAAATCCTTGCCTCGCAGCATCGTTCGGAGCGCTATCTGGGTATGTCGACCGCGCTCAGCGCGGTGCTGGCCCTCGCGGTGGTCGCGGTGGCGCTGTGGTGCGCGCGGCGGCTGCCGGGCCCGGCAGCGGGCAGCGCGTGGCCGTGGATCGTCGCGAGCGTCGCCGGACTGTACGCGGTGACCACCACGACGGTCTCGCTCGGCGTCGCGACCGGAACGCCGAACGGGTTCCTCATCGGCCACAGCGCCGCGACCATCCTGTGGATGGCCGCCGCGACCGGCGCCCTCCTGTTCGGACTGCGCGAACTCGCCGACGCACCCGCGGTCGCCAAACTAGCCTTGGGTTCCGGATTGCTGGTCACCGCGGCGGCATTGGCCAAACTGTTCCTCTTCGACCTCGCGACGCTGGACGGCCTCCTCCGCGTCGCCGCCTTCCTCGTCGTCGGCATCCTCCTGCTCCTGGCCGGAACCCGCTACGCCCGAGCCTTCGCCGACGCGGGGACGGGCAGCGAATCCAACGGCCAGGCAACGGCTACCGGAAAGCAGCCGGAAGGGCCCGATGACATCGGCCGGGCAGGCTGACCGGTCGCTGCTATTCGTCGGCGAGGTCGGCACTACGCCCGACGACGATCATCGCCTGCGAACCGAGCCGAATAGGCGCAAGTACGAGTAGCCGGGTGTATTCGACCGCCTGGTGCCCTACCGGCAGTACATCCCGGCGGTGAGCCGGGCCTGCCGGTACCGCGCGGCTAGGTGCGAAAGCTGCGGGTGCTTGGTCCGTTCAGCGCGAACGGCACGGCGTGGCAGCTTTCGCTGTCAGGAGCGACCGCTCACTCCCGCTCGCGGCGGCGCAGTAGTTCGTTCACGCTCACCGTGCGGCCGTCGCCGCCGTGGTGCCTGCCTTCCTCGGGGACCCGGCCGATGTGGCGGCGGGAAGAGCGGAGTTCGGCCATCCAGCTCTCGATGCTGCTGCGGTTGGTGGTGTCCGGTCCGTTGTACGGCTCCGCGGGGGCCTCGGGCTCGGGCGCACGATGCGCGGGACCGTCGGAGACGGCCGAATCCTCGGACGGCAGGCGCGCCGGACGCGGGCCGCTCGGCTCGTGCTGTGCGAGGTCGAGGGTCGGATCCTGCGTGATGCCGGACAGCGGACGTGGTTCCGGGGCGGGGGTCGGGCGCGGGGCGGGCGGCGTGATCGGCGAGACCGCGGGACGCGGGCTGCGTTCGGGAAGAATCACCGAGGGCACACCGGCGTGCGATGCGCTCGGGTCGTGCGGCAGGCCGGTGGGCGGCAACGGTCGCGACCCTGCGGGACCCTGCGGGTTGGCGGGCGGTGACGGCGGCCGCTGCTCCGCCTGGCCCGGCGTCGAGCGCGGATCGTTCGGGACCTGCGAGATTCGCCGGGGCCGAATCGGTTCACCCTGCGGGGGCGTGGGATTGCGCGGCGGCTCCGGACGCTGCCTGCCCGGATCGAGCGGCGGCGGAGCGGGAGTCGGCTGCGGTGCGGGCGAGGGCGGAACCCGGTCCAGCCGCCTGGTCGGCGCCTCGGCCTCGATCTCGGCGACCGTGCGCGGCTTGCGCCTGCGCGGCACTTTGTTTGCGGCGGCGACCGCGGGGATCTGCATGGTCACCGGATCGGTGATCGGCGTGGTCTTCACCAAGTCGACGACATCACCGCCGCCGACGCGCTCGTCGTCGAGAATGGGCTCGCCGAGCCCGACCTTCTCCTGCACCTTCTTCATCCAGGTCGGCGCCCACCAGCAGTCGTCGCCGAGGAGTTTCATGGTGGCCGGGACGAGCAGCATGCGCAGCACGGTCGCGTCGATGAACAGCGCGGCGATCATGCCGTAGGCGATGTACTGCATCATCACCAGGTCGGAGAAGGCGAACGCGCCGGTGACGACGAGCAGGATCAGCGCGGCCGCGGTGATGATCCGGCCGGTCTGCGCGGTGCCGATCCGCACCGCCTCGGTGGTGCTCGCGCCCTGAGCGCGCGCCTCGACCATGCGCGACATCAAGAAGACCTCGTAGTCGGTCGAGAGGCCGTAGATGATCGCGATGATCAGCACCAGCACCGGCGACATGATCGGCTGCGGAGTGAAATTCAACAGCCCGGCGCCGTGGCCGTCGATGAAGATCCAGGTGAGAATGCCGAGCGTGGACCCGAGACCGAGGGCGCTCATCAGCGCGGCCTTGATCGGCAGCACCAGCGAGCCGAAGGTCAGGAACATCAGCAGCGTCGTCACGAACAGGACGAGCGCGATCATCAGCGGCATCCGGCCCAGCAGCGCGCTGATGCTGTCCTTCTGGATCGCGGGCTGACCGCCCACCAGCATGGTGACGCCGTCGGGCAACTCCAGCGAGCGGAGGTAATCGATGGTCGGATCGGCGTCCTCGGAATTGGTGAGCGTGACGGAAGTCTTGTAGATGGTCTTGTCGTTGGGAGCCGTGCTCGGGGGATAAGCGAATTCGCCGGCCAGTCCGGGCGCTTTGCTCGCCTCTTTCACCACCTTGCCGACCTGGGTGGCAAGGCTGGGATCGTCGACGATGAAGACCAGTTCGATCGGGTCGGATTTGCGCAGCGGAAAGATCGTGTCGAACTCTTTCTGCGCCAGCCGGGTCGGATTGTCCGGCGGCAGATACCGCTCGTTGATACCGCCGAAACTGAGGTTCTTCACCGGGATGATCAGCAGCAACAAGATGATGCACAGCGGGATCGCGATCTTGAGCGGATGCTTCATCACCCAGCGGGTGGACTGCCCCCAGAAACCGCCCTCCACCTCGTCGGCGGTCTTCGTCTTGCGGAACCGCTTGAGGCCGAGCATATCGACGCGCTTACCGAGCACCGCCAGCATGGCGGGCAAGACGGTGATCGAGGTCAGCGCCGCCAGCGAGACCGTCGCGATGGCGCCGTAGGCGACCGATTTCAAGAAGCCCTGCGGGAACAACAGCATGCCGCCGAGGCTGGCGACGATCATCGTCGCGGAGAACACCACGGTGCGGCCCGCCGTCATCACCGATCTGCGGACAGCGACCCTGGTGTCATACCCCTCGGCGAGTTCCTCGCGGAACCGGCTCACGATGAACAGGCCGTAGTCGATGGCCAAGCCGAGGCCGATCATCGAGACGACCGGGGAGACGAACGAATTCACTTCGGTGAACTCGGTGATGAAGCGGACGATCCCCCAGGCGCCGATCACGGTGAGACCACCGACGATCAGCGGCAACCCGGCGGCCACGATACCGCCGAAGATGAAGAAGAGCAGGACGGCCACCGCCGGAATGGCGAGGATCTCCATGCGCTTCTGGTCGTCGGCCATGGTGTCGTTCAGCGTGCCCGCCACGGCTTGCAGACCGGTCACCTGCACATCCACGCCGGGGATGAAGAAGACGTTCTTCACCTTCCGGTAGTTGCGCACCATCTCGGTGTCGTTGTCGCCCTTGATGGCGATGGAGGCGAAGGCGTACTTCTTGTCCTTGGAGCCGAAAACCGAGGCTTGAACCGGGATATTCGCGGTGTTCCGCCAGTAGACGCCGTTGATCTGGGTGATCTCGTCGGGATGTTCGCGGGGCAGACTCGTCAGGTTCTCGAGGATCTTGTCGCTGAATTCCGGATCATCGATGGTCTTGCCCTCCGGCGCCGTGTACAACACGATGACGTCGGAGGTGTGATCCCGTGCGAAGGCGCCGTCCTTGATCCGCGCCGCGCGCGCCGACTCCGAGGTCGGATCGTCCCACCCGCTGGAGCTGAGGTGGTCCTCCAACCCGAGGCCGTAGCCACCGAGAGCCAGAAGACCGGCCACGACCACGCCGATGACGGCGAAGCGCAGCCGGTATACCAGATCGCCCCAGCGTGTGAACACTAAGCGACTCCTTGGGCGGGGCGAGAGGTGAGCAGTGCCGACAGCGGCCGGAACGGCTGCAGCCAGGCACCCTCGTCGGGCAGCGAGTCGAGGCTCACCCGGGGCAGCGGTTCACGGAACACGCCCGGAATGTCCTCGAGGTCGATGAATTCGAGAGTATCGGATGTGACGGCCCAACTCGCGTGCTCGCGGAAGCCGAGCACCTGAACCGGCACGCCTTTGGCGGCGAGCGCCTCCAATGGTTCGCGGAACGCCTGGCCGTCGGCGGAGGCCACCATGATGCCGGCCAGACCGGCGCCGCGGCTGCGCAGGGCGATGTGCGCCAGCATGTCGGCGTCGACATCGGAGTCCTCGTCGATCTTCGGCTTGGCGAAGACCGCGTAGCCGACGTTGCGCAGCGCCTCCACCCAAGGCCGCACGACGTCGGCGGTGCCGGGGGCGATGTTGGTGAAGACGGTGGCCTCTGGTTCCACTCGATGCATCGCGCCCACCGACAGTTCGGCGGTGCGGGCCAGCAGCCAGCGGCCGAGCGCGTCGAAACGCGGGCGGTAGGCGGCGGTCGGACGACCGCCGAGAATAGCGCCGAGGCCCATGTCGAGGTTCGGGGCGTCCCACACCAACAGGACGCGGCGCACGTCCGGTCCCGAGCTGCCGAGACCTTCCGCTCCGCCGCCGTGCACCTCCCCGGCAACATCGACCACTTCGTGGGCCATTTCACTGACGCTCATCGGTCGATCTTCCCCCATATGAGCTCTGTGATGGCGCTACCGGCGCGATGTGCCTTGCCTTCGAATTTCGTGACGGGCCGCTCGAAACCGATCGGCGCGGTGTCGCGATGCTCGGCGCTCACCCCGCCCGTCGTCTCGTTCAGGCCGATGAGCAGGGGCTCCGCCATGCCCACCGCGTGGATGTGCTCGGCGTAGCCCGCGTGGTCGGTGGCGACGTGCAGCACACCGCCCGGCTTCAGGCGGCTGGCGATCAGCGCGACCGTCGCCGGTTGCAGCAGCCGGCGCTTGTGATGGCGCGCCTTCGGCCACGGGTCGGGGAAGAACACGCGGACGCCAGTCAGCGACTCTTCAGCAATCATGTTCTCCAGCACGTCGACCGCGTCACCGCGCAGCAGGCGGATGTTGCCGATCCCTTCGCGCTCGACGCGCTGTACCAATTGCGCGAGGCCGGGCTGGTAGACCTCGATGCCGATCAGGTTCAGGTGCGGTTCGGCCTGGGCCATGGCGGCCGTCGCGGTGCCCGTGCCGCAGCCGATCTCGATGACCAGCGGCGCGTCGCGGCCGAACCAGGCGGCCGCGTCCAGCGGCTCGTCGGCGACCTCGCGGCCGATCGATGGCCACATCCGGTCCCAGGATTGCTGCTGGGTCGCGGTCAGCGCGCCCCTGCGCGACCGGAAGCTGGTGACTCGTGGGTACAGGCGGGAGCCGGTCTTGTGCCTCGGTCCGCCCTCGGCCGGAGCCGACGTTGTGGACGGCGGGCCCGGAACTGACTCGGCAGTATGGTTCGCGGCGTCGTTCACGGCGTCCATTGTCCAGCATCCGGCGATCAGTGCGGCAGGCGGTTGCACCCGGGCCGCTGAGCAGGCGGTCAGGCGGCGCGCGCGGGCGCGATCCTCGGCACGGTCGGCCGTTGCTGACGCAGCGGTCTTCCGAGTGCGACCTTGGCCGCGGTCACCGCCATCTCCAGCAGTCCGCGCACGCCCGAAGGCGAGGCCGCGACCGACCACACGGTGCTGTCGCCGACTTCGCTCACCGGTTGCCCGGCGAACCGGTCTGCCAGCCAATCCAGACTGATCGGCGTGGACAGCGGCAGCAGCGAGAAATGCTCGCTGAGCCGGTCGCGCACGTAGGTCACCGCGGCGCCGCCGCGGCGGTAGCGGTCCACCTGGCCGTCGACGCCATCGATGTGGATCACCTGGTCGTGGATGGGTTGCACCACCAGCAACGGGCACGCGGGCGTGGTGTTGCCCAGCCGCAGGTCGTCGAACATCGCCCGCAGCTGCGGAGTATCGAGCACTTCGGCGAGCGGCCGGTCGAGGAAGTCGTCCACCTTCTTGCCCGCGAGCCCGAGGATCGCGCCGACCGGCGTGGCGTTCTCCGCGCGGACGACGAACCGGTGGCCTTCCGGGCTGAGTTCGTTGTCGATCAGCGAGCTCAACGCGGGGTACAGCCTGCGCAGGGCGGCGATGACGATGGCGGGCAGGCCGGCGTACGGCGTGCCGTTGAGCCGGTCGAAGACCTGGCGCGGGTCGCCGACCGGGGCCCCGAGCACCGCGCCGACGATGTCGAGCTCCGGGGCGTAGGCCGGCGCCATCTCGACCGCCCACGAGCTGGCCATGCCGCCGCCGGAGTAGCCCCACACCGCGACGCGGGTGTCAGGGCCGAGCCCGAGCGGGCCGAAACGCAGGGCGGCGCGGATGCCGTCGAGCGCGCGGTAGCCGGGCTCGCGCGGCGCGCCGAAGTTCCCGTGCGGTCCCTCGTGGTCGGCGATGCTCACCGCCCAGCCGCGCCGCAGCGCGTTCGCGACCAGGAGCCATTCGAGCTGGGTGATCGAGCCGAGGGCCCGCGCGCCGTGGCGCAGGGCGTAGGACGGGGAGCACTTCTCGGTCACCGCGTCCATCGCGGTCTGGAAGGCCAGCAGCGGGCGATCCTCGTCCGGCTCCGCGTCGATCGGCAGCAGCGCCGTGGTGACGGCCGCTTCCGGCGCGCCGTGCAGATCACAGCTGCGGTACAGTAGCTGCCAGGCCGAGACCTGCTGCGGGACAACCCCGAACAGCGCCACCTCGATCTTCCTGCTGCGCAGGATGGTGCCGGGCGCTTTGGCCGCGAACCCTTTGGGCGGTCGATGGAACGGGTCCGCGCTCGGCAGCAAGGGCTTGCGCTCCGCGGGACAGGCCGGCTCCGGGTCGACAGCGCCGATGACGTTCGCGGTCATCGCAACCTCCTCATCGTCGAGGTCGGTTGCCGCATGCGAAAGTTCAAGCTGCGCACCGGTTATGGCGCCGACCACTTCAGCAGGGTAAGTGACCGACCGGGCCTGTGGGAACCCCGCGGTACACGGCGTTCCCGGCACTAGACTCCCCGGCATGGGCAGACCGACAGTATTCATCACCGGCGCGGCGTCCGGTATCGGGCGGGCCACGGCCTTGCTTTTCGCTGCGCAGGGATACCAGGTCGGGGCTTACGACATCGATGAGGTCGGGCTGACCAGGCTTTCCGGTGATATCACAGCCAAAGGTGGCGCAGTGCACACCGGGGTGCTGGATGTGACGAACGCCACGCAGTGGGCGGAACGGCTCGCGGAGTTCCACGCCGCGGCGGGACGGCTGGACATCCTGGTCAACAACGCGGGCATCCTGCGCGCCGGGCCGTTCGAGGAGATCGACCTCGCCGCGCATCGGGCGATCGTGGAGGTCAACGTGCTCGGCGTGCTCACGGGCACGCACAGCGCGTTCCGCTATCTGCGCGACACCCCTGGTGCGCAGGTGGTCAACCTCTGCTCGGCGTCGGCGATCTACGGCCAGGCCGAACTCGCCAGTTACGGCGCCAGCAAATCCGCGGTCAAGAGCTTCACCGAGGCGCTCGACCTGGAGTGGGAGCGCCACGACATCCGGGTGCTCGCGATCTGGCCGATGTTCGTGGACACGGCGATGGTGGACGGCGTGACGACCGGGACCACGAAGTCGCTCGGCGTGCGGCTGACCGCCGACGACGTCGCCGCCGGGATCTGGGAGGCCACCCGCAAGCGCGCGAGGCTGCCGAAGGTGCACTACGAGATCGGCGCGCAGGCGAAGGTGCTGGCGACGGTGGGCAAATACGCCCCCAACTGGGTGGTGCGCACCGCGAACAAGTACTTCAGTGGCAGCTGAGCCGTCGAACCTGTCCCGCGCGCCGTCTTCTGACAGAATTGCGCACCGTAAAAGGGGGTGTGCGCAGCATGCAGGCAGCCACTGATTCCGATGGGCCGTTGCGGGAGCGCGGCGTGCCCACCTCCGCACACGATCAGCTCGACAAGCTGCTGGCCGAACTGCGCTTCGGCACGGGGCGCGATCCGCAGATCGGGTACGCCGCGGCGGCGGCCGTCAGCGCGTGGCGCAAACCACCGCGCATCCAGGTGACCGGACGCGCGCACGCGGGACGGACCACGGTGCTGCACGCGCTCGCGCTGATGTCGGCGGTGGAGACCGATCCGGTGGACCGGCCGGGAGCGCCCGACCCGGAACTCGACGCCGACATCGTCGTCTACGTGCTGTCGGCCGCGCCGACGCCGGCCGACCGCAGGGTGCTGGCCGCGCTGCCGCCGCAGCGCGCGATCGCGGTGCTGAACAAGGCCGACGCGGTCGGTTCCCGCTGGGGCGACGCGGTGGCGGCCGCCCAGCAGTACGGCAGGGAGCTAGGAGTTCCGGTGGTTCCGGTGGTCGCCTCGCTGGCCACGCGAACGAGGGCGGGCGCGCTGACCGAGGCCGAGCTGGACCTGTTGCGCAAACTGGCGACCGAAGCCGACGCGGCGCTGCTGCTCGCGCCGGACCTGTTCGTCGGGTCGGGGCCGGACGCCGCCGAGCGCGCGGAACTGCTGCGCCGCTGGGATCTGTACGGCGTGGCCTGCGCCTGCACGGCCCTGCGGCACGATCCGGATCTCACTCCGCAGGCGCTGCTGCAGATCCTGCACGCGGCCAGCGGCATCGACGCGCTGCACCAGGTGCTGCACCGCCGCTACGAGCAGGTCTCCGCGCTGCGCGGCGGCGAGCTGCTCGACGAGCTGGCCCGCCTCGCCGCCCGCGCGGTGCCGGAGGAGGGCGGTCGGGCGCGCGACCTGCTCGAGTCCTATCTCAACAGCGACGACGCCGTCTGGCTCGGGCTCTGCGCGGGGCTCGCAGGGCCCGACGTGGCCCATCTCGCGGCCGGATACTCCGCGCCAGCGCCTTCCGACGCCGACGACGCGCTGGCCCGCGCCGCGCGCTGGCGCGCCGTCGTCACCAGCGATATGCCCCCTGCCGCCCGCCGCGCCGCGTTGCGCGTGCACAACGGCTACATCCGACTATGGGAACGGATGAGCAGTGCCGGTCTCTGAGCCTCCGGAATCCGCGGCGGCGAGTGCGTCCGCCGAGATGGTCGCGCCGTCTCGCCCCGGGGGCGCGCCCGCCGACGGCGAGCCGGACGCCGCCGCAACACTCGGCCCCGAACTCGCGGCCGTGGTGCAGCGATGGAATCCGCAGGGAATGGCGCTGCTGCGCGCGGTGCGCGACTCCGGCTCCGCGGGTGCGGTCACGGTGATCGGTCCGGCCGACGTCAACACGACCTTGTTGCGCACCGAGCTGGCCCGGTTCGAACCGCGCCTCACGCTGTCGGAGCCGCGCGCCGACGCGGTGCCGGGGCCAGAGACCGCTCCGCCGGCGGTGGCGCTGATCCTGCTCGACGCGGGCACCATCATCGGCGCGGACACGCTCGGGGCGATCGACCGGTTGCGCGCGGACGGCACCCGCCTGCTGCTGGCCATGAACGGCATCCACGCCCACCAGGACTGGCAGTCGGTGCGGGAGCGCGACCTGGAACTGCTCGCCGCGGTGGGCGCGGGCGATCTGGATATCGTGCCGGTCTCGGCGCGGCTCGCGGCCGCCGCACGCACCGCGGGCGACGCCGGGCTGCTCGATCGCTCCGGTGTCGGCGCACTGCACGCCCAGCTCACCGCCGCGGCCGCCGCGGGCGGTGACCGGCAGGGCGCGGTCGTCGGCCGGGTCCTCGCCGACACCCGCCGGCGGGTGGCCGAGCAGGTGGCGGTGCTGCGCTCCGGCGCCGAACCGGCCCGGCTGCGCGAGGCGCGCGCCCTCCTGCTCGCCGGTCGCGACGGCGGGCGAGCCACCGCCATGTCCACCCTGCGCGGGCAGTTGCACCTGGCCAGGGTGGACCTGATGACCGAGATCGGCGCGAACATCCGGGCGCTGCACACCGCCGTGCGCGCCGAGCTCGACCGGCTGAGCCGCGCCGAGCTCGGCGGCTATCCCGCTCGGCTGCAGCAGTACGTCACCGAGCTGACCGGCGCTCTGGATCACGTCATCGACCAGCGCATCGCCGAACTGAGCGCCCGGATCGAGAGCACGGATCGGGGTTCGCCGACGCGGCGGCGCGATCCCGCGCCTCGGGTCGGTCCGGATCCCGAACCCCGCCATCGAGGTGTCGAAGATCACCTTATGATCGCGCTCGGCGCGTCGGCCGGTGTCGGCCTCGGTCGCCTGCTGGTTGCTCCGTTCTCCCTCGTACCGGCCTTGGACGTCGCCAGCGTGCCGGTGACGCTGCTGCTCGGCGGCGGTGCCGCGGCGTGGGTGGTCCGGGCCCGCCGCCAGTTGGCCGATCGAGCGCACATCCGGCAATGGATCGCCGACGCGCTGGTCAATGTAAAAGCGCAGCTCGAGCAACGCGTGGTGACCGCACTCGTGGAAGCGGAGACCGTTCTGGCAGATCACGTGGTCCAGGCAAGCGCCGCGCGAATGGTCGAGACGGATCGCAGGGTGGCCCAGTTGGAGGCCGAATTGCGCCGGATGGCGGCCGAGCAGCCGGGGCAGCTCGCCGCATGCGAGCGAGATGTCCGAGTCCTCGATCGCTGGATCTCGCCTGTTGAAACGAGCGAGCAATTGGGTACACAGTGAGGAACCCGATACCGTACCGGCCGTCACATCGCGTTAACCTCTATTCAGGAACTTGGGCGTCCGCTAAGTCCTGATCTGCCGCCCTCCTGGGGTGCGCGTTCGACCGGTCGGAGCGGGCGCCTTCCCGCCAACGGTGGCGCTCGGTGCATTCGCGCTGGTCATGGGCCTTGGGCCAGGTGGCGAAGCATCGAATAGCCACCCATCTCAGGAGAGTTTTCATGACGTCAGCGACCATTCCTGGTCTTCGTGGATCCGACGGCAAGGCGCCGACCGAGCACAGCGAACTACTCGCCTGGGTACAAGAAGTCGCCGAACTCACCCAGCCGGATCGAGTGGTGTGGGCGGACGGCTCCGACGAGGAATGGGAGCGGCTCACCGAGCAGCTCGTCGCGGCGGGGACGTTCAAGCGCTTGGACGAGAAGAAGAAGCCGAACTCCTTCCTCGCCCTCTCCGATCCCTCCGACGTGGCCCGGGTGGAGTCGCGCACCTTCATCTGTTCGAAGACCGAGGCCGACGCGGGCCCGACCAACAACTGGGTCGACCCGGCCGAGATGCGCGCCACGATGACCGAGCTGTACCGGGGCTCGATGAAGGGCCGCACCATGTACGTGGTGCCGTTCTGCATGGGTCCGCTCGGCGCCGATGACCCGAAGCTGGGCGTGGAGATCACCGACTCCGAATACGTCGTCGTGTCGATGCGCGTGATGACGCGCATGGGCGCCGCCGCCCTGGAGAAGCTGGGCGCCGACCGCCCGTTCGTGAAGGCGCTGCACTCCGTGGGCGCGCCGCTGGCCGACGGCCAGGCCGACGTGCCGTGGCCGTGCAACGACACCAAGTACATCACCCACTTCCCCGAGGACCGGGAGATCTGGAGCTACGGCTCCGGCTACGGCGGCAACGCGCTGCTCGGCAAGAAGTGCTACTCGCTGCGGATCGCCTCGGCGATGGCCCACGACGAGGGCTGGCTGGCCGAGCACATGCTGATCCTGAAGCTGATCTCCCCGGAGAACAAGGCCTACTACATCGCCGCCGCGTTCCCCAGCGCCTGCGGCAAGACCAACCTCGCGATGATCCAGCCGACCGTGCCGGGCTGGCGCGCGGAGACCCTCGGCGACGACATCGCCTGGATGCGCTTCGGTAAGGACGGCCGCCTCTACGCGGTGAACCCCGAGTACGGCTTCTTCGGCGTCGCGCCGGGCACCAACCGCAGCTCCAACCCGAACGCCATGGCCACCGTGGAAGCGGGCAACACCGTCTACACCAACGTCGCGATGACCGACGACGGCGACGTGTGGTGGGAGGGCCTGGAAGGCGAGCCCGATCACCTGATCGACTGGAAGGGCAACGACTGGTACCTGCGGGAGACCGAGACGCTGGCCGCCCACCCGAACTCCCGCTACTGCACGCCGATGGCGCAGTGCCCGATCCTGGCCCCCGAGTGGGACGACCCGCAGGGCGTGCCGATCTCGGCGATCCTGTTCGGTGGCCGCCGCAAGACCACCGTCCCGCTGGTCACCGAGTCCTTCGACTGGCAGCACGGCGTGTTCATGGGCGCGACGCTGTCGTCCGAGCAGACCGCGGCCGCCGAGGGCAAGGTCGGCACCGTGCGCCGCGACCCGATGGCCATGCTGCCGTTCCTCGGCTACCACGTCGGCGACTACCTGGGCCACTGGATCAACGTCGGCAAGAACGCCGACGCGGCCAAGCTGCCGAAGATCTTCTACGTCAACTGGTTCCGCCGCGGCGAGGACGGCCGCTTCCTGTGGCCCGGCTTCGGTGAGAACTCCCGCGTGCTGGAGTGGATCATCGGCCGCATCGAGGGTTCCGCCGAGGCCGAGGCGACCGCGATCGGCAACGTGCCGACCGCCGCGCAGCTCGACCTGGACGGGCTGGATGTCGATCCCAAGGACGTCGACGAGGCGCTCGCCGTGAACGCCGACGAGTGGCGCAAGGAGATCCCGCTGATCGAAGAGTGGTTCGAGTTCGTCGGTGACAAGCTGCCTTCCGGCGTGCGCGACGAGTTCGAGGCGCTCAAGCAGCGTCTGGGCTGACACTCCACCCAAAGTAGCACCTCGCCCGTGCCATCTGACAGATGGCACGGGCGATTTGTTCTGCGAGACAAAGGTTTGCGCGCAGTGAACAGGGTCGAAGCAAGCGCCCGTCTCAACTGACCCGAGTAGCGCTTCCGTGCTCGTCCAGAAGTAGTCTTCGAGCATTTCGGTGGACCACGGGGCTTGCTGGACCTCTCCTCGGGGGCCGAATTCCGCGAACCACGGCTTGATGTCCAGCACAGGCGTGCCGTCTACCGCATCCAGCTCGGCTACGTGCAGGTCGAGACCGTCGACTCGGAGCAGCCGGGTGCGGGACACGCCGAGCCAGTTGACGCGTCGCGTGTTGCGATGTCCGAAGATGCCGACCTTCGGCCACTCGGGATTGGCACAGGCACTGCGCGCGCCGAGACCCGCGAAAACGGTGGGTTCGCGAGCACAGAGAGTACACCACAGAAGGAAACCGTCGTATCGACCAGGCGCGGGTGTATACCGAGCGTGGCGAACTGCATTCACCGAATACGAGTCCGGCCGCGTCGATGACACGAAAGAGATTCACAAGCAAATTGCCATAGACCGGCATCTGCTCCAGACGTGGGCATGCGCTGGGCGTCCAGCGTGGCGGCACCGGGCACGGGCAGGACCGCGCGCGTGGAATATCGCGCGACCGGTGACTTCGGAGCTGGTTACAGGATTCCGAGGGCTTCGAGTTGGTCCAGGATTTCCGACACTTGGGTGTGCATAGATTTCATGCTCGCGATGAGCGGCACATCGTCGTCGGTGTCCGGAATATTGATGACGACGGTTGCCCGGAGTCTTTTGTTGTAGGTGAGCTGGGACTGCGTGACGCCGGGGTTGAGCCGCAGGCGGAAATGCTTGAAGACGGCTCCTGGCACGAGTTCGTGTACCGCTGACTCCGGGGTGTCTACTATTTCGTAGTCATCTGACCGTGCGAAGATGAGCTCGGTTCTGAATTGGTTGCTGACCTTCAGTCGGCAGTGCCGGTCGCGGTTGGTCAATTCGCGGAGAAGGCCGAGCGGGTGGTGTGTCGGCAAGGGATCGCAAAAAGGCTGATGGCGGAGAATCAGGGCTGTGGTGACGGCGTCGAAAATCTCTTCGACATATATCTCCTCGCCCTTGCTGTTCGTATTGCTCAGCATAATGGGAAACTGCTCGGCATGCGGATGGACAGCGCGGTCGAGCGCGGCTCGCAGGTTGGCGAGTGCATCGCCCGTGATCAGCGCCCATTCGTCGGGCGCGTCGGACATGCCGACCGCCGCTACTTCGCAGTCGATCTCGTTTTCGTCTTCGATACTCGGGGAAAAGTCGACCCGGACTTCGACCTCATTCGCGTCCTGGTATTCCGAGACAATGCGTGCGAGGTCGTCGATGTGGTGCCACGCGCGCGCGAGCTTCAGCCGTGCGCTTGCGATGCCGGTGACACCGTTCATGACATCGAGCATACTCACACCGAGAGGGTTTGCCCAGTGAAAAGGGCGGCAGCATTATTCACCTACCCGCGGGAATTATGCGGAAATAGGTGTCCGGTCGAGCCGAACTGATAG
Organism: Nocardia sp. NPDC003726; assembly: GCF_053586955.1. Classification (NCBI taxonomy): domain Bacteria; kingdom Bacillati; phylum Actinomycetota; class Actinomycetes; order Mycobacteriales; family Nocardiaceae; genus Nocardia; species Nocardia sp. NPDC003726. Next base: position 95,707 of record NZ_JBSFNF010000011.1, read on the forward strand.
CCGCTGAAAACAGAAAGCGCCGATGCGGAAAAGTCGGATTGCTCAGTAGTGCGGAGCCACTTTATTCGGCGAACGGCGACATCTTGACCATGATCTGGAAACCCGCTCCGTTCAGCCAGTGGATCCGGCCCTCCGGCATCGCCTTCCCCTCCGCCCGGAAGGCGGCGGCAACGTGCCGTTTGAATTCCAGTCGCGGGTGGCGGCGCAGCAGTTCGGCGACCCATTCCCGGTCCAATTCCGCCAGTCGCGCCCCGAGCACATCCACCGAGGCGCCCGCGGAGACGAATCCGCCGGGTTCGCCGAGATCGTCGGCGACGCCGGGGGTGAGGTGGGCGGCGATCGCCGCGCCGATCGCTTCGGCACGTTCCGGCGGCGCGCCTGCGCCCAGTGCGAGAGCGACGGCCCGCTCGCCGCCGACCACGGCGAAACACCGGCCGGGCGTGGGACTTTCGAGTTGCAGGTCGTGCAGCAGGCAGGAGACGTAGACCAGTTCGTCGTCGTAGGCGGCGCCGTCGAGATCGGCCAGGACCCGGCCGAAGTAGTAGGTCCGCAGCGAATGGTTCAGCATGTGCGGCGACAGCGACTCGCGCGCCTCGGTCTCCGCCGCGACGGCGAGCGCGGAATCGGGCAACCGCAGGCCGGCGAACTCCAGGTTTCCGCGCCCACGCCTGCCCAGCGCCAGCCGGACCCGGTCGGTCATCATGGCGGGCAGCGTGCGGGCGGTCGCGACGGCCAACCTGCGGCGTTGCTCTTTCGACAACGCGCCGCCGGTGCTGGTGGCCCAGGTCCAGTCGAGGCCCGTCGGTGCGGCCACGATGCCCTCCTTCTGATCGGAACTCGGTGTGCATCGAGTCAAGCGGGCGTGCGGAGCCGCCGCGAGTGGCGGGAATGACAGTATCGCTCGGATTTCTGCCAAACTGGGGACGATGAAGCAAGTGGTGGCGCTCGCGCTGGACGGCGTGATGACCTTCGACCTGGCCTGCGCGGTGCAGGCCTTCCGGCACGGGCCGGGCAAGACGGGCGAGCCGTCCGGGTTCGAGATGCGGACCTGTGGGTTGCGTGCCGGGCCGGTATGGACACCGAACGGCTTCGAACTGCGGGTGGACCACGGCTTGGAGGCGTTGGCGGAAGCCGACGTCGTCGTCGTGCCGGGCATCTGCATCCCGACGCTGCCCACCCCGCCGGAGGCGCTGACCGCGTTGCGCGGCGCGGCGGAGCGCGGCGCCACCATGGTGAGCATCTGCGTCGGCGCGTTCGTCCTGGCCGAGGCCGGGCTGCTGGACGGGCGACCCGCGACGACGCACTGGGCTTATCGCGGCGAGTTCGCCGAGCGGTATCCGGCGGTGAAACTGGACCCGACGGCCCTGTACGTCGACGACGGTGACGTGCTGACGTCGGCCGGGCTGTCCGCGGGCCTCGACCTGTGTCTGCACATCGTCCGCAAGGAGTTGGGCGCGCACGCGGCGGCGGAGCTGGCGCGGTGGAATGTCACCGCGCCACACCGGGAAGGTGGTCAGGCGCAATACATTCCGGAACCACAGCGGGTGCGTGCCGACGGCGGGCTGGCCGCCACGTTGGCGTGGGCGGTGGCGAACCCCGCTGCGGCGGTGGATGTTTCGGCGCTCGCCGCGCACGCGCTGATGAGCGAGCGCACCTTCGTCCGGCGTTTCAAGGCGGAAGTCGGCACCACGCCGCGGCGGTGGCTGGATGCCCAGCGCACCGCACGAGCACGCGAACTTCTGGAAACCACACGTTTGCCAGTGGAAGTCGTCGCGGCGAAGGCCGGGTTCGGCAGCGTCACCGCGCTGCGGGTGCACCTGCGTGCGGCGACGGGCGCCACGCCGGCCGCGTATCGCCGGTCGCTGGGTCGGTGAGCGCGTCGCTATGAATCGACCGGCTCGGCGAATGCCGTTGCGGTGGCACTGATTCGGTCCTGCTGCCCTCGGCGCTGCGAGGACGTGCCCCTGAGGTGGTGTCCCAAGTCACACCGGAGTCGGCGAAATTCCCACGGACCGACGGGTTTAGCCCGCTGGGAAAGGGGGTAATGATCTTGTTGAGAGACTTCGTGTATTCGTAATCTATGCTTGGCGTGTTCTTCCTTCCGCATCACCCAGTCGGATAGCTGATGATTAACTGATCGACTGAACGACTTCCATACCGATATCGGACCCGCGATGCCGCGGCGCACAGCGAGATCGACGCGAGAGGTGGTTGGAGCATGGCCGATCTGGAGACATTCGAGTTCGCCACATCGAGCACCCCGCTGCGCCGGGCCGCCGCCCGGCTGCGCGCGGTGCTGCCGCCCGGGTGGCGCGTCGAGATCGTCGAGGCGCCACCCCGGCGTTACGGCAACCGCGCGCCGCTGCTGCGCGTGGTCATGCCGCCGGAGTGATCACCCGGTCCAGCCGAGCGGCATGAGCAGCGACTTCTGTTCGCAGAACGAATCGAGACCCTCCGGCCCGTTCTCGCGTCCGAGGCCGGAGGCCTTGTAGCCGCCGAACGGCGAACTGGGGTCGAACGCGTACCAGTTGATCGCGTAGGTGCCGGTGCGCACCCGCGCCGCGATCTCGGCGCCGTGTTCGACGTCGGCGGTCCACACCGATCCGGCGAGGCCGTAGACGGAGTCGTTGGCGATGGCCACGGCCTCGTCCTCGGTCTCGTACGGGATCACCGACAGCACCGGCCCGAAGATCTCCTCCTGCGCGATGGTCGACTTGTTGTCCACGTCGGCGAAGATCGTCGGCTCGACGAACCAGCCCCGGTCCAGCCCCTCCGGGCGCCCGCCGCCGAGCACGAGCCGCGCGCCCTCGGCCTTGCCCTTGGCGATATAGCCCTCGACCCGCTCGCGCTGGCGCTCGGAGATCAGCGGGCCGAGTTGGACCGCAGGGTCGTTCGGGTCGCCGACCTTCATCGTCTTCACGTGCTCGACCAGCGCGTCGAGGATTTCGTCGTACCGGCTGCGCGGGGCGAGGATGCGGGTCTGCGCGACGCAGCCCTGTCCGCTGTTCATCAGGCCGGAGAACGCGAGCACCGGGATGTTGGCCGCGAGGTCCATGTCGGGCAGCAGGATGGCCGCCGACTTGCCGCCGAGTTCGAGCGAGACGCTCTTGAGCTGACCGGTGGCGATGGCGCCGATCTTGCGGCCGACCGCGGTGCTTCCGGTGAAGGTCACCTTGTCCACGCCGGGGTGGGAGACGAGGTACTCGGCCGCGTCGGGCTCGGCCGGAAGCACCGAGAGCACACCTTCGGGCAGGCCCGCCTCGGTGAAGATGTCGGCGACCAGGTTCGCCGTGAGCGGAGTCAGCGGGGCGGGCTTGAGCACCATGGTGCAGCCGGCCAGCAGGGCGGGCGCGAGCTTGTTGACCGCGAGGAACAAGGGGACGTTCCACGCGGTCACCGCCGCGACGACACCGCGCGGCTCGCGGGTGACCCGCGTGGTGCCGAACCCGCCGACCCGGGTCTCCGACCAGGGGAAGGAGTCCGCCAGGGCCGCGTAGGCGTCCAGCGCGGCGACCGCGGGGAGCTGGTTCAGCGTCATCGCGATCATCTGCGGCGCGCCGACCTCGGCGACCAGCGCGGCGAGCAGGTCGGCGGAACGCTGTTCGATCAGCCGGGCGGCGCGGGTGAGCACCTCGGCTCGCTGCTTCGGGGGCGTGGCCGGCCATGGCCCGTGGTCGAAGGCGTGCCTGGCCGCGGCGACCGCGGCGTCGACGTCGGCCCGGCTCACCGCGGGGACGCTGCCCACCGGCTCGACCGTGGCCGGCGAGATGACCTGGATGCGCTCGGCGGTGGTTGGCGCGGTCCAGCGGCCGCCGATGAACAAGCTGTCGTAGTGCATGAGAACACGTTACAGTTTTGCCGCCCTCATGTCTGTAACCTGTTTCAGTTTTGCGCGGCGGCGACGCTCTGGCCAGTGTGAATCCCGACCTCTCGGTTCGCTTTTCGCAGAACGCACTATTGCGTTCTGTTGCTGGAAGGGGGATGCTGGAGCGGCATATCAGCTCGCTCCATTACCGAATCGTTACCGCAAACTGGGGAGTCCGAGTCATGGCGGTGCAAGTGATCGGCCGGTCGTTGATGACCAGTGATCAAACCGAGCATCAGGCGAAGTGCGTCGGCAGCGGGGGGTGGGTGGTCTCCTTCCTACCCGGACGCACCCTGACGATCGAGCAGGCGACGGCGGCTATGCAGGCCGCGGAGGCGGTCGCCGCGGTAGGGATGCTGGCCGACCTGGTCGGCCTCACCACGCTCGAGACCGTCGGGTTGGCTATGCGCGAATCGCCGTGGAGCGAGCCCGTGCACGCCCCGTGCGGCAAGCGGCACTGGCGCCGCGGATGGCTGGAACCTTACGTCGGCTAACTTTTGGTTGCCACCACGACCAAATTGCTGACAAGTAGCTCGCGCACCAACGGGACCCGAACCAACCACCACGCCCAGCGGGGGTGATACCGCGGGAACACCGTGTGCACCTCCGCCGGAGTGGTTGCCGCCCAGCGCAATCCGTCCGCGGCCCGCACCGCGAACAGCGACGTGCCGAACCTGTTCTTGGGTTCCCGCCCGTGCTTGCGCCGATACCGCCGGGCGGCGTACTCACCGCCGAGGTAGTGCCACGGTCCGGTCTCGTGACCGCCGAACGGGCCGTGCCACACGGTGTAGGAGAGCACGATCAATCCGCCCGGCCTGGTCACCCGCACCATCTCCTCGGCCATCACCCACGGCTTCGAGACGTGCTCGGCGACGTTCGACGAGAAACAGATGTCGACCGCGTCGTCGCGCAACGGCAGCGCCATCCCGGACCCGCGCACCGCGCCCGCCACCGACAGACCCGCGGCGTGCATCTCCCTCGGGTCGGGCTCCACCGGAATGTAGCGCGCCCCCGTACGGGCGAACTCGTCCGCGAAGTAGCCCGGACCGCCGCCGACGTCGAGTATCGTCGCGCCGTCGAGCGAACGGCCGGTGAGATCGGCATAGAAGTCGGCGATCATCGCCGCGCTGTCGGCGGCGAGACCCCCGTAGAACAGGGCCGGGTCGGTCTGCTCGAACCGGAAGCTGCCGAGCAGTCGCAGCGACCGGCGCAGGGTCGCCCTGCGGGCGAACCGGGGCTGGCTGCTGCGTGTCGGCGTCTTCGCGGCTTTGAGCACGGCGCCGAGTCTCGCACAACCGCGATGCCGGGCTGCTCGGGCGGGTGCTCGGGTTAGGGTGTAGCGCGACATCCGACGTTCCCACCGGGACCTACTGACCGAGAGAAGCTCCACCGTGCGCGAAGTCCTCCTGCTCTGCTGGCGTGACACCGGGCACCCGCAGGGCGGCGGCAGCGAGCGGTACCTCGAACAGGTCGGCGCTCAGCTCGCCGCGCGCGGGGTCAAGGTCACGCTGCGCACCGCCCGCTATCCGGGCGCGGCGCGGCGCGAACGCGTCGACGGCATCGATATCAGCCGGGCGGGCGGCCGCTACACCGTCTATCCGCGCGCGCTGGCCGCGCTCCTGCTCGGCAGGATCGGCCTCGGTCCGTTGCGCGGCGTGCGGCCGGACGCGGTGATCGACACCCAGAACGGCATACCGTTCTTCGCCACCGCCGTCACCGCGGCACCGTCGGTGGTGCTGGTGCACCACGGCCATCGTGAGCAGTGGCCGGTCGCGGGCCGGCTGGTCGGCCGGGTCGGCTGGTGGATCGAGTCGCGGCTGTCGCCCCGCGTGCACCGCCGCAATCAATATCTGACCGTTTCGCTGCCGTCGGCGGAAGAACTGGCCACGCTCGGGGTGGACCGCTCCCGGATCGCGGTGGTCCGCAACGGAGCCGAACCTGTTCCAGTGGACGCCCCCACCGGCGCCGCGGAAACCCGCACCGCCGCACCCACTGTCGTGGTGCTCTCCCGTCTGGTGCCGCACAAGCAGATCGAGGACGCCCTCGCGGCGGTGGCTCGGCTGCGCGACCGCATTCCCGGTCTGCGCCTCGACGTGATCGGCGACGGCTGGTGGGCCGACAACCTACGAGACAACGCCCGCGAACTCGGCATCGCCGACGCCGTCACCTTCCACGGCCACGTGGACGAGCGGCGCAAGCACGAACTGCTCGCCCGCGCCTGGGTGCATGTGCTGCCCTCCCGGAAGGAGGGCTGGGGGCTCGCGGTGATCGAGGCGGCGCAGCACGGTGTTCCCACGGTCGGCTACCGCAGTTCGCGCGGCCTCACCGATTCCATCGTGGACGGCGCCACCGGAATCCTGGTCGACGACGTCGCCCAGCTGGCCGACGCCGTCGGCGACCTGCTGGACGATCCGGGCGCACGCACGGTGATGGGGGAGAAGGCACGCGCCCGCGCCCGCGAATTCTCCTGGGAGCAGACCGGGAACGGGGTTTACGAAGTGCTGGCGGCGGCTGCCAGGGGCGAGCACACCAGCGGGTTGATCGCCCCACGGGCGGTCGGCTGAGTTGTCGCCGCCGGGCGGGGACAAGGCTGCACGGTAGCCGGTTCAGGCCGGAGATGCCCACAGCGCGTTGGGCCGGGGGTGCGCTGTCCGAAGTACGTCGAGGACTTCGGGGAGTTCGGTGACGCCGTCGTCGGCGAGGAAATGCCCCGCACCAAGGATCGTTCGCGCGGTGACGCCGAGGAGGGCGGCGAGGCGGTCGGTGTGCGCGGTGGGGACGCAGTCGTCCGCGTCGGAGCGAAAAACGGTCAGCCGGGTCACATGCGCGGGGATCGCCCGCACGTCGCAGCCGGATGCGATGCAGCCGTCGAGGTCGGGCAGCGCGGGTAGCGGGTCGAGGAACCCCGCGACCAGTACCAGGTGGCCGAGCCGCCACCGGCCGGGAAGCGCCGTGAGGTAGCGCAGGACGGTCAGGCAGCCGAGGCTGTGCGCGACCACGGCGGTGCCCTCGTCGGGAGTGCCGACGGCCCTGGCGGTGGCGGCGAGCCACGCGTCCGGATCGGGATCACCCGGGTCGGGCATGGCGGGGACGTGGGCCGGGATGCCCACGGCTGCGAGGCGGTCGGCGAGCCAAGGGAACCAGTGGTCGCCGGGCGTCGCGTGGTAGCCGTGGATGACAACGGTACGGGTGGGTGTTGGTCGTGAAGTCACGGTGCCCGACGGTAGGAGTTCACGTCGGCGTGAAGGTCAAGCTGAGGAGGACAAGTGCTCATCGGGGAACTCGCGGAACGCACCGGGGTGAGTGCGCGCGCCCTGCGGCACTACGAGGAGAAAGAGCTGCTGGTGCCCGAGCGTGACGCGAACGGATACCGGCTTTACGCCGAGTCCGCCGTCGCCGTGGTCGCGCAGATCCGGGTCATGCTCGGAGCGGGGCTGAACGCCGCTGCCATCCGGCGGTACCTGGACTGTGTGCGCGACGGCGAGCACGGCCTCAGCGTCGACATGTGTTCCGGCCTGCGGACCGAGCTCGACCGCATCGCCGCGCGACTCGCCGCGCAGCAGACGGCGCTGGAGGCGACGCAGCGCCGGCTGGACGCGCTGCGGAGCGCGTGACGGCGAGCGCCGTGATCAGGTTCGCGGTCTCCTCCGCGATCGGATTCGTGTGCCGAGGGCGATCAGTGGGCCCGCGACGAGCATCGCGGCCCAGAGCAAGTGGGCCGCGATGGCGATGGAGCGTTGCGTGGTTGTCGATGCACCGCGCTCGATGACATCGGGCACGCGGTACAGCGCGAGGTCGGCGTCCTCGTAGACCTGTTCGACCTGGGCCAGAGTCGCCGCCGATGCGCCGAGCGGGCCCGGGGTGGTCCGTTCGACGAGGATCCAGCCCACGCCGAGGCGGGCCAGGTCGGCTGGCGCGCCACCGTGGAACAGCAGGTTCTCCACCTCTGTGGCGCGAGCGCCTTCACCGGAGACCGTGCGTCCGCGCACCGGCAACTCGCCGGTCTGTAAGACGTCGTTGGGCAGCATGCGCGGGGCCGGGTCGAGTACGGGGGACGCGCCGCTGTAGCGGAACTTGCGGAACATGCCGCCCGGCAGCACCGCGACGTCGCCCGGACCGTCCATTCGTTCGGCGACCTGCCGCCAACCCGCGGGATAGTGCACCGGACGCACGGCCCCGCCGCCGCCCCAAGCGAGGTCGTAGAGCGGCAATACGATCAGCGCTGCGAACACCGCTGTGACGGCTGCCATCGTGGCCGGGGACGTCTTCGCGGGCCGGTCCGTTGTCGAGTCCGACGTGGTCGGAGATGTCGTCTCGGGCCGGTCCGTCGTCGAGTCCATCGTGGCCGGAGAAGTCGCCTCGGAGAGGTCCGTTGTCGAGCCCGACGTGGCCGGGGACGTCGTCGTGGGTCGCTCCGTTGTCGAGTCCGTGTCCGCGCGGAGCAGACGCCGGGCCGTCGCCGCGCTACCAGCCGCGGCGCACAAGGCGAAAGCGGGCATGGCCAGGGCCGCGTACTTCTGGGTGTCGCGCAGCAGACCCGCGCCGGGCACGTGGGCGACCAGCCACTCCATGGCGTGCATGCCCCACGCGGTCGCGCCGAGCGCGGGGAACAGGATCGCGATGGCCGCGAGCAGTAGCAATGCCCGCCGGACGTGGCGGTTGTCGGGGTCGGCCCCGCCGGACGCCACGGAGCGCACGCCCAGCGCCACGATCGCCAGCAGCACCAGGGTGGCGACCGCGGCCAGCGGCGTGGTGCGTGAGTCCGGCACCGCATCGGCGTTCCAGATCCCGCCGAGACCGGCCAGGCTCCCGAGCGTGCCGAGGCCGGGTTCGGCCCGCGCGGCGAACGCGGCGATGCCCGCCGGATCGGAGGGTTCCGCACCCGCACCGGACAGCACGGTCGCGACCAGCCACGGCGCGGAAGCGGCGAGCCAGAGCACAAGCGTCCCGAGCAGTTGGCGTCGATGCACCAGCGCGATCGCGGTCACCCCCGCCAGCAGCGCGCCGGTCGGGGTGAGCCCGGCCGCGGCGAGCGATCCGGCGAGAGCCGCCCACGCGGATGCCGTTCGGATGGTCGCGCGTCGGGCCGCCGGGCTGCCGGGCCGAGTCCTGCCTTCGCTCGCCGTGCCGATTGGTGCGGAAGCGTGAGCTGAATCGGATGGCGTGGGGCGGTCGGAGGAGTGGGGCGGTCGTCCAGGAGGGTTGGCCAGGATTCGCCGGCGGCGCTGAGCGGTGGCCGCTGATCGGAGGTGGTAGGCGGTCAACGCTGTCCACGGCAACGCCGCGTAACCGGCGAGCAGGCTCCAGTGCCCTTGGAGCAGGCGTTCGGCCACGTACGGGTTCCACAACGCGACTGTCGCGGCGATCAGTTGCGGGCCGAGCGACGCGCGCAGCAGTTCGCGCGCGAGCGCGGCGGCCCCGTACGCCGCGGCCCAGAGCGCGACGAGCAGGATCGCCTTGACCACCAGACCGCCGTCCACGAACGACGACAACGCGGCGAGCAGAGCGTCCTGCGGCACCGCCCGCGGTGCGGCATCGCCGAGACCGAGCGCCGCGTCGGTCGGATAGCTGCGCGGCGTGCTCACGGCGTCCCGCAACAGCAGATACCCCGGCGCGAGCAGCGGCCCGGCGACGAGCAGCGCGACAGCTGCGCTGTACGCCGCGACCACCGCTCGAGTCCGCTCGCTCCCGCTCACGCCTGAGCACTGTACGTCCCGGCCACCTCCGTCGCCGATCCAGCGGGCTCGGCGCGGAAATGTCCCGTGCGGTTGCGCCGGGACCGCGCGGCGCCGCGTTTCAGCGCCGTTGCGGCGTTTCGTGCCCGTTGTCCGGTGGGTCACGCATCGTTGCGCCTGCGGGAAGAAGATGGCGATGCCGGGATCGCTCCGCCCCCTTCACTGGCCATGCTTCGGGCTCAGCACACCGTCTGATCTGGGGTGACGCGTCAGCGTGCCGGACGCCGAGTTCGCGACTGGAGCGAGTCCGACGCAGTGGCCGCGCTCGCCGCCCGGCTCGGTTACCGCACCGAACCGGACAGCGCCACGGCGATCCATCGGAACCCGTCCCCCGAATTCTTCGTGGTTCTCGTTGTCGCCGAAGCCGGTCCTCGAGGACATGCTCGCGGGGGTCGAGGAAGCCCCGACCGGGTGCAGGGTGGGCGATGTCATCCTGGTCGGCGCGGGCCCGCTCGAGTAGGTGTCCCGACGGCGTCATCGGGCCGGAGACTTCGAGTCGGCGCATCACCGCTCGTGCACCGGCGGGGCGCGCAGGGTGGCGGCACGCGCGGGTGGGACGATGGGCGGCGTGTCTGCTGTCCGTCGGTTTCCCGTGGTGGCGGATCTGACGTGGGTGACGGCGGGTGCGATGACCGCGAACGTCGCCGGGTATCTGCTGCAACTGCTGGCGGGGCGGTGGCTGGGGGTCACCGGGTACAGCGAGTTCGCGAGCCTGCTCGCCGTCCAGCTGCTGTGCGCGGTGCCCGCGCTGGCGTTGCAGAACGTGGTGGCCAGGGAACTCGTGCGCGGCGCGGGAACGGCCGCGCTGCGCGGGCTGCAGTGGCGCTGCGCGGTGATCGTCGCCGTGGCGGCCGCGGTGCTGGTGCCGCTGGTCGCCGTCACACTGCACGCCGGGGTGGCCGCCACCGCGGCGGCGCTCGGCGCGGCGCCCGCGCTGGTGCTGCTGTCCGGTGAGCAGGGCGTGCTGCAGGGCGGCAAGCGGTTTCGGGCGTTGGGAGCTGTGCTCGGCGCCGCGGGGGTTGCCCGGGTCGCCCCCGCGCTGGTGATCCTGGCGCTGGGCGGCGGCGCGACGCTCGCGCTGTGGGCGGCGGCCTGCGGCATCGCGACGGCGGCGCTGCTGGCCAGGATCGTCGCCGGTGCGTCCGTGCCCGACGCCGGAACCGAACCGCGCGTCGTCGCCCCGGGTGTGCTGCCGGTCCTGCGGGCCGCCCAGGTGCAGGCGGCGATGATGGCGCTCTCGTCGGCGGACCTGATCGTGGTCCGGATCGTGCTCGACGACGCGGACGCCAGCCGTTACGCGCTCGGCACCATCGCCACGAAGATCGCCTTCTGGCTGCCGCAGGCGGTCGGTATCGTGCTCTATCCGCGGATGGCCCAGCCGACGCACTCCGCGAGCGCGATCCGGGCGGCGCTGGCGGTGCTCAGCGGCATCGGCCTCGTCGCCGTGCTCGGGGCCGCGCTGGCCGCGCCGCTCGCCCCGCTGCTGGCGGGCGAGGACTACGCCCCGATCCAGGGCCTGCTGTGGATCTTCGCGCTGCACGGCGCGATGCTGTCGGTGCTGCAAGGCGCGGTGCTGTCGGCGATCGCCGTCGACCGCACCTCTCTGGCACTGGTCACCTGGCTGGGTCTGGCCGTCGAGGTCACCTTGATGCTGTCGCTGGCCCGCACGATTCCCGCGCTGATCACCACGGCGGTGTCGGTCGCGGCCACCACCACCGTCGTGGTCGCCGTCATGGTCCTGCGCGCGGCCGACAACACGGCGCGCCCGGAGCCGCTGCGCCCGGTGGGCTGAGCGGCGCTTACGATCGTCGCATGATCACCGCGGTGCACACCCTGGTCTACGCGGAGGATCCCGACGCCGCCCGCGCGTTCTTCCGCGATGTCCTGCGCCTGCCGAACCTCGACGGGGCGACGGCTGGCTGTTGTCCGCGACCGGGCCGAGTGAACTGGGCGTTCATCCCACCGATGGGCCGCCGCGTCACGAGATCTCCCTGATGTGCGACGACTTGGAACGCACGATGACCGAGTTGGCGGCCGGCGACCGAGCATAGGGCCGGAAACGAATTCGGCTCCCCAGCCGGAAGGCGGGGGAGCCGAATTCAGGGATGTTCAGCCGATCAAGGCTTCTTGTCGATCCGAATCTGTTCGGTCGGCGCGTCATCGGCGCCGCGGTTGACGTGCGGAGCGGGACCGGCCGGAGCCGAGCCGCCCGGACGCTGGAACGGAGCGCCGCCCGTCCGCGCGGGCGTCGGAGCCGAGCCGCCGCGGATACCGAGAACCACACCGACGATCAGCGCGATCACGCCGAGGACACCCAGGATGATGGGCAGGATCCGGCCGTACAGCGACAGCTTGTCGATGTTCTCCTTGGCCACCGCCAGCTGCGACTCGATCGTGTTCTCGTCGAAGACCAGGTGCGACTTCAGCGCGGTGACCTCCGGCTTGTCCGCGGTGCGCGAGTAGTAGAGGTGCAGCGCCTCGCCGCCCTTGACGACCGTGCCGGTCTGCGGCTCCACCCACAGGTCACGGGTGTTGGTGTAGAAGCGGGTCATCGTCACGGGCGCTTCGCCGCCCTCGACGCCCCACTTGGCTGCGGGCAGGCTGAGCCGGTTGGTCGGCGCGGGCACCACGTCGTAGAGGTTGGTGGCGGGCACCGACATCTGGAAGTGGTAGACCTTCGTGTTGTTGATCTCGGTCTCTTCGATGAAGTTCGCGTCGAAGGTCTTGCGCACGTTGAGGTCGAAGTACGGGTAGGTCTTCTTCTCGGTGCCGATCGGGAACCGGTACTGCAGGCCGGTGTGCTGCACCGGCTCCGCGATGCTCTGGCCCTCCAGGTTCGCGGTCACCGCGATCGAGCCGTTGGGCTCGGTGCCGACGGGCTCGCCGGTCACCCGGTCGATGGTCACCCGGTCGACGGTCGCGGTGAGCAGGCCGGTGTCGCCCTGCTTGTCGATGCGCCGCAGCGTCTGGCCCGCCTGCACCGTCATCTGGTGGGCGTCGGCCGGGTCCTCGACGGTGAGGAAGCGCTGCGAGACCAGCGGGACGTTGGTGTCGACCTTCGCCGAGCCCTCCGGAGCGGTCAGCGACTTGGAGTCGAGCACCAGGCTGTCCTCACCCTGCTGGTTCGTCGCGATGGTGGTGATCTCCAGGTCGAGGGGAGTTTTCGCCAGCTTGTCGACGGTGTAGGTCGGGATCATGATGGCGGCGACGATCAGCAACGCGCCGAGACCCACGAGCAGGCAGGCCACCGTCCTTCTGGTACCGGCACTCAGTGCCATGCAAACTCTCCTCGTCGTAGAACACGGGTCGCTCCGGCGAGTACTGCGGGCACGCCGCGGCACTCGTGAGCCCCGACACTAACAGTCCGATGTCGTACCATGCGGCGTCGAGGCCGGAAACGGCCCAGAAATCGCCCGAGTCTAACGCGAAATCTGAAACGCCGGGTTATCAACTGTGGATCCGCCGAGGCAGACTGGAGCCCGATGACCGCAACGATGCCCACCGCCGCGCCCGCGACCGAACGGGTGCGCCCCCGCGCGTTCGTGCCGGCCTTGGAAGGCATGCGCGGCATGGCCGCGCTCGGCGTGCTGCTGACCCATGTCGCCTTCCAGACCGGCGCCGCAGGCACGCCCGTCATCGGGCGGGTGTGGGGCCGGTTCGACATGGCGGTGGCGGTGTTCTTCGCGCTGTCGGGCTTCCTGCTCTGGCGCCCGCACGCGGCGGCGGCGCGCGGACTCGACAGCGCCCCGCCCGTCGGCTACTACCTGCGACATCGTGCCGCTCGCATCCTGCCCGCGTACTGGCTGGTGGTGTGTGCGGTCCTGGTGCTGCTGCCGAGTGCCGCCGGGACGGCGGGCCTGCGGGTATGGGTGTCGAACCTGGCGCTGTTGCAGGTGTTCGTGCCGCTGACGCTCACCGACGGCCTCACGCAGATGTGGAGCCTGTCGGTGGAGGTGGCGTTTTATCTCGTGCTGCCGTTGCTGGCGTTCACCCTGGTGCGCCTGCGCGGCCGCGCGGCGCGGTGGCGGGTGCCGGTGCTGGTCGCAGTCGCCCTGCTGAGCCTCGGCTGGAACTTCATCCCGGTGCCGACGCCCGACGCGATCCACGCGGACAATTGGCTGCCCGGCTATCTGCCCTGGTTCGCCGCCGGCATGCTGCTCGCGGAGCTCGCCGAACATAGCGTCCGGCTATCACGCTGGTGGAAAGTCGGAGCGAATCAGCCGCTGATGTGGACCGTCGCGGCGGCGGCCTTCCTGCTCGCGGCGACCGATCTGGCCGGTCCCGCCGGTCTGACCCGCGCCGAACCGTGGCAGTACGCGGTGAAGATGGGTCTCGGCGCGATCATCGGGTTCGCGCTGCTCGCGCCGCTGGTGCTGCGCGATCCGGCGGCGCGCGGGCACCGCTGGCTGGAGTCGCCGGTGGCCGCGACGCTCGGGCGCTGGTCCTACGGCATCTTCATCTGGCACCTCGCGGTGCTGTCGATCGTGTTCCCGGTGTTCGGCATCCTGCCGTTCCAGGGCGACTTCGGTTACGTTCTGGTGCTCACCGTCGCCATCACCCTTCCGGTCGCGGCGGCCAGCTACGCGCTGGTGGAGGAGCCGGTGCGGCGCTGGGCCCGCCGCAGGGACCGAGTGCGGCGGACGCCGGACCCCGAACCGGCGCCCTGATCGGCGGCGCGCGAGCTCAGCCGTCGAGCTGCCGGTGCATGTCGAGCAGGTGGTGGCGCAGCTCGTGCAGAGTATGCACGGCCAGCCAGCGCAGGGAACGAACCGCGGGTTCGGGGTAGGGGAAGCCGAGGGTGCGTTCCCAGTCGTCGTCGCCGAGTCGCTCCAGCACGTTGGCGAACAACAGGGCGGCGTCCCGGATCTGGCGGGCCACATCGGCGGGGTTCTGCTGGGCATAGCCGTCGTGCTCGACTCGTTCGTCCCGGCCCATCGCCGCCGCGGGCGGGTTGTCCGAACGGCGCGCGGCCAGCACGCGTTCGCGCTGGGCCAGCAGCACGTCCCGGACATGGCAGGCGTACTCCAGCGGCGACCACACATCGGGCTTGCCGCGCTCGCGTAACTTGACGCTGTCGGCGCCGAGCAGGTCGGCGTATTCCACGGCGTGTTCCCGCGCCAGCGACGGCACGTCGGCCGCCGAAGCCAAGTCGTAGACGAAACCGCATTCGGCACAGGTGCTCACGCGTGGTCACGTTAGCAACGGGTGCCATTGCGGCGCACGGCGAATGGGTCTTGTGCAGCGGCGCTTCGCCGGGCACGCGCGGCAGGGGCCGTTCAGTGCTCGCCGGTCGGCGGATCGGCGTCGTCCGGCTCCGGCGCGCCGGGTCGGTCGGCGTCTTTCGGCCGGGGCAGCGCCGCGACGCCGACCGCGATGATCGCGAGCAGCGCGGGCAGTTGCACCAGCACGGAGCCACCCATATATCCATCGGGTGAGCGCCAAGGGCCGGTGGACAGCGCGGCGGCGGACAGCATCGTGCCTGCCCCCGCCACGACGACGAGCACACGGGGGGTGACGTACCGCGTGAAACGCGTTGCCGCCAAGGCGATCACCGTGACGGCAGCGCCCACCGGACCGGCGATCACGGTGGCCGCGCCGGTGAGCCCTACCGCGCCCAGCCGGCGACGGGTCGTGGAGCCGGACGAATCGGCACTCGAATCATCTTGTTCCGCAGCCATATTCGAGTCTGCGGTGGATCGAGCGCGACGGGGAACAGCCAGGATCACGAGCGGCAGGAGCAGCAACAACCCGCCGAAGATGGCGAGGCGATACCACCGGTCGACCGGGAAGGCGATCGTCACCGGCCCGGTGGCATCGGCGGGAAGCAGCCAGCCTTGCTGCCAGCCGTCGACCACCACGGGCGTGAGTGCGCGACCGTCCGCGCTGGTCGCGCGCCATCCGACATTGGTGCTCAGCGGCAGCACGAGCAGGCGGTCACCCGCGTTCGTCGCCGGTGCGGCGGGGGTCTGGGCGTCGGCCGGGTGCAAGCGCAGCCGATCGACGAAGAACAGGTCGGTGGGGCCCACCGCCACGTCGGCACGGCCCGGCGGCAGCGGAAGTTCGTTCGATGTGCCGGTCTCGTCCGTGCACACCCGGGCGGGAACCGGCGCGCCGGAACGCAATTCGCCGACGGTGGCGGTGACGGTGGTGCGCAGCGTCCGCCCGCCCGCGTCGATCGTCGGTCCCAATGCGCACGGGACGGTGACCTCACGGTCCAGTGCGGCGGCCGCCGGGTAGTCCGGTCCGAGCACCGTCACCTCCGCCAGTCCGGGGGGCTGGGTCTGCACGAAGCCGAGCGCGGTCTTGTCCAGCACCGGCCGCCAGGTCCGCATACTCAGCTCGATGCGATCGGTCACGGTGGGGTGCAGGGAGATTCGCGCCGGTGTGCCGGGACCGTCGTCGTCCAGCTCGCGCACCTGCGGACCGTCACCGAGATTCACCGTCACCGAGGTGGGCGCAGCGGGCAGGCCGCCGAGCGACGGGGTGAGTTCCAGGCCGGTCACCAGCGTGGGTTCGGGCAGCTCGAGGGTGAGCGTCGGCCTGCCTGCGGTCGGTTCGCGGACCGAGTCCTCCGGTGCGGTCCAGCTCGTGCGCGGATCGCCGTCGGTCGCGGCGAACGCGGCGCCGCGCAAATCGCCGACGTCGGCCTTGCCCCTGGCCACCGGACGGGCGTGGTCGGTGAGCAGCGCCTCCAGCGCCGGGCCCTGCCTGGTGCGCACGGTCAGCTCCGGAGCCACCGACATCGGTTCCGGGACGGTCAGCGTGCGCTGGAACGTGCCGGGTTCCTCCGGAGCCAAGGCCAGGCCCTTACTGCAGCGCACCCGGTCGGGGGCATCGAAACAGGCGCCGCGGCCGGGGAATTCCTGACCGAGATCCCATCCCCGCACCGATGCGCCCGCGGACGCGGGCGGCACCACGGTGCGATGCCGGATGTCCACCCGGACGGGCGCGTCGCGGGTCGAGTAGTCGTCCAGCGTGAGTTCGCTGATGCCGAATTGCCCTCCGGAGGAGCCGTTCTCGGTGCGGATCGCGGTGATCGTCAGCCACTCGGTGCGCCCCGCGGGGAGCGAGACCGAGACCGGGGCACCGGGTTCGGCCACCCGCACCGAGACGGTGCCGTTCGCGGTGCGCACCTCGATCCATTTGATCGGGTCGCCGATGGCGGCCGGACTGGTGGTCAGCTTCAGCTGTCCGGCCTTGATCGGGCGATCCAGATCGAGCCGCAGCCATTGGCCGAGGGCGTACTCGGTGCCGTTGCTGATCCACGCGGTGGACGGATCGCCGTCGACGACGGCCGCGGTGGAACTTCCCGGCGCCGCGCCGCCGAGCTGGGTGGCGTCCGCGGCCGAACTCGACGCGGTGACGGTCGCGCCCGACCACTCGCCGCGCACCAGTTCGGCGCCGGGCACCGGATAGTCGGGGACCAGATTGTAGGTGCGGCGCGCGTCGTCGGGGGCGCGCAACGCGGAGTTGTGGTTGTCCACCCGGCCGAAATCGGTCTCGCGATCCATCGGCGTATCCGTGACGGTCACCGGGCCCATCGGCAGCCCGGCCCTGGTCGCGTCCGCGGCGAGCAGGGCGGGTGTCCCGGCGAGACCGGGGTCGCGGCGCATCCGCTCGAGCACTTCGGGTCCACCCTGGACGACCGGGACGTTCGCGAGCGGAACGGTGTACGCGCCGGGGAACGCCTGCGGCGCGCCGGTGCCGCCCCGTACGTCGGCGGGCGTTCCGCGCCCCGGCGTGTCCACCCGGTATATCTCGACCGCCGGATACGGCGGGCGCAGGTCGCCGTCGGCCACCAAGTCGTCGGCGAGCACCAGCGACTCGATGGGGTTGCCGAACTCGGCCACCTTGCGCAGGCCGGGCGACTCGTCCAGCGCCTGATGGGCCAGCATCGGCCGGGTCGAGCGGGAGGTCTCCGGGTCGAGGTCGTTGCGCAGGACGACGACGCCGATGCCCTGGGCGCTCAGCGTCGCGGCCAGTCCCTGCGACGGTCTGCCGTCGGCGATGAGCCGCTGCACCGAATCCATCGCGCGGATGGTGCCGGGCGGGTTGAGCGGCACCGCGTCGCGGATCGCCCACGGCGTGCCGGCCAGCGCCTGCAGCGGTTCGTCGCGGGTGAGTCCCCAGACCTGGCTGCCGAAGGGCGCGCCGGGCACCACCAGCGCGCGGGTATCGGCGGCGTTGCGCTCGAGCCAGTCCGCGGTCTGCTGCCAGTACTCGGGCACGCGGTCGTAGGCGCCGCGCGGCGCGAGTTTGCCGGTCCAGGCCAGCGAAGTGGACAGGGCGAGCGCGGTGAGGATCAGCGCCGCGACCGCGACCGAGCGGTCGCGCTCCGGGTGGGCGAACGCGCCGCGCCACACGTTGCGCGGTACCGAGGCGGGCAGCGGAACCCGGGCGAGCAGCTGCGCCAGCCCCAGCACGAGCGGGATGCGGATCAGCGGCTCCAGCTTGTGCACGTTGCGCAGCGGGGCGCCGCCGGAGTCCAGGAAGACGCGCACCGACTCGGCGAACGGTCCGCTCAGTTCACCGACGAACCCGGCGCAGATGCCGACCAGCCCGACGCACAGGATCAGCACCAGCCTGCCCCGGTACGGCATGGACCGCAGGGCCAGCCCCGCCATGCCCGCCGCCGCGACCAGCCCGGTGGCCAGCACCGCGGCGGGCTGGGTGACCAGCACCGCGCCCGCGATGCGTTCCGGCGAGACGAACGGCGTCCAGCTGTCGGTGCCGCGCAGCACCTCGCCGAGCGAAGCCCACTGCGTGGTCACGCCGGAGGACTCGATGTAGTCCAAGAACGGCGGACTCACCTTGCCCAGCAGCAGCAACGGCACCGCCCACCAGAACGTCGCCAGCACCAGCAGCGGGATCCAGGCGGCGGTGAAGCGCCACCAGCGTCGGGCGCTGCCGGACGCTCGTCCGCGGCCGAGCGCAGGCGCGGCAGCCGCCCACCACAGCAGGGCGGGCAGGAAGGCGGCCACCGTGGCGACCGCGTTGACCGAGCCCATCAGCGCGAGTGCCAGCGCGCTGCCCGCCGGCGACGCGGCCCCGCCCCGCCGCCGGTTCCGCGCGACACCCAGTGCGGCGGGGGCGAGCAGCACCCACGGCGCCAGCATCATCGGCAGGGTCTCGGAGGAGATGGACCCGACGGTGGTCAGGACCCGCGGCGACAGCGCGAAGGCGAGCGCGGCGACGACGCGCGACCCGCGCGTGCCGATGCCGAGCGCCTCGCACAGGCGGACGATCCCCCAGAACCCGGCGAGCAGCAGCAGCGCCCACCAGATCCGCTGCGTCACCCAAGCGGGCACGCCCAGCAGATGACCGAGCGAGAAGAACGCGCCGTGCGGGAAGAAGTAGCCGTAGGCCTGGTTCTGCACCTGGCCCATCGGCGCCTGGCTGCTCCACAGATGGCTCGCGCGTTCGAGGAAGCCGAGCGGATTCTGCGCCAGGTCGTATTTGGTGTCGGCGACCGTGAGGCCGGGCGCCTGCAGGAAGGTCAGCAGGAACGCCACGACGACGGTCGCGGCGAACCAGCGTCTGCCCAGCGGCGCGGTGCTGTGCTGCCCCGGCGCCCCGGACGATCCGAGCGAGTCGGCGGGTGAAGCGGAGGTCAGCGGGTCAGCGGCTGCCGTACTCAACGTTGTTCAGCAGCGAGGAGTCCTTGTCGCCGCTGCGGTCGATCTCCGGCCGCGAGTTCTGCTGGACCGCCATGGTGATGAGGAAGACGCTGAGCACGCCCAGCACGGCGCCCGCGACGGCACTCGCAACACCCGGGACAGCAAACTTCATCGCGGTACTCCAATACGTCGATGCAGGCACGTTCCCGGCCAACCTAGCAGGACGTCCGGTATTTGTATGCGTTCAGGCCGTCGAATCTCCGTAGGACGGCTCCGCGAGCGCTCGGTGGGCCTCCGGGAAACGGCCGCGTCAGTGCGCGGGGAGCGCGCAGTGCAGCGCGCCGAGCAGGGTGCGCAGCTTCGCGGTTGTCTCGTCGAGTTCCGCCTGCGGGTCGGAGGCCGCGACGATGCCGCCGCCCGCGTACGCCCGCAGGGTGCGGCCGTCGGCCGAGAGTTCCGCGCAGCGGATCGCGACCACCCAGACGCCGTCGCCGTCGGCGTCGCACCAGCCGACGGCCCCTCCGTAGAAACCGCGATCGTCCTCGACGCGCGTGATGGCCTCCAGCGCCAGATCGGTGGGGGTGCCGCAGACGGCGGGTGTGGGGTGCAGCGACAACGCCAGGTCGAGCGCGGTGGTCGCCGCGTCGCGCAGACGCCCCGTGATCGGCGTCGCCAGATGCCACACCTCGTGGGTGCTGATCAGTTCGGGGCTCTCCGGAATCGACAGCTCGGCGCAGACCGGGCCGAGTCGCTCCCGGATCCAGTCGATCACGAAGGCGTGCTCGTCCCGGTTCTTCGTGCTGGCCAGCAGCTGCGCCGCTTGCGCCGCGTCGGCTTCCGGATCGGCTCGCCGCGGCGCGGTGCCTGCCAGCGGGCGCAGCGTCACCGTGTCGCCCTGCCGGGCGATCAGCACTTCCGGCGTCGCGCCGACCAGCGTCGCGCCGTGGCGTCCGGCCGATGTGAGATCGACCGCGAAGACGTTCGCGTGCGGATGCCGGGTCAGCAGGTGCCCCGCGACGACTTCCGGCTCGAGCGCGGAGCCCGCCTCGGCCAGCACCGAACGCGCCGCGACCACCTTGCGCAGCGGTTGGGCCGGATCGTTGAGCTGCTCCACCAGTTCGGTCACCCGTGCCACATGCTCGGCCGGGCTCGGGATCTCGGTCACCACGCGCACCGGCGGCAGGTCGGGCAGCGCGGCGGGCCGCCATGGACCAGCGGTGTGCACCGCGTGCTCCGGCACGCTGAGCGCGGCGGGTTCCCGTGGATCGAACGGCAGCGCGCCGACCACGAGCGGCGCACTGCCGTCCAGCAGCGCCGCCCGCGCTCGTCGCGCGTCGTCGAAGCGGACGCGGCTCCCATGACCCCGAACAACCCCGTCGGCCCGGGCAAGCAGGAACCCATCCATGCACCCAACATAATGGGTGCGATCGGACGAAGTCCGTCCTCAGCCGGGCATGGCCGGAGCGGAGACGCTGGTACGCCCAGCCCCGTCGCCCGAGTCCCACCATGGCGTAGCGATCGAGATCTCATGTGAGCGCGGTCACGGGTTCTTGCCGGGTGGGACGAGCAGCACGGGCCGGTGGCAGTGCTTGAGGACGGCGTCGGCGACGCTGCTGTGCAGCAGCGCGCGCAAGCCGGTGGCGCCGCGGGTGCCCGCCACGATGATGTCGACGTCCAGCTCGTCGGCACAGTCGACGATGGCGTTCCAGATGGTGGTGCCGCATTCGGCGGTGCGCGCCTCGGCGTTGAGGCCGGCCAGTCGCGCCAGTCGCACGCCCTCGGCGTTGATGGCGCGCGCGTCGACGTAGGCGATGTCCTCGATCTCGTCGTCCGGCACCCACTCCGGTTGCATGACACCCGACAGCCCGGACAGGCGAGCGGCTTGGCGCACCATGGGTTCCCACGCGGTGAGCACGACGGCCCGGTCGGCGCTGAGGAATCGTCCGGCGTATTCGACGGCGCGCTTGGCGTTCTCGGAGCCGTCGTAGGCGATGAGCATCAGATCGCAGGGCACGATGACCTCCTGAGAAGGACGCACGGCGACACCACGAGATTACCCCGCCCACGGCCGCGTGAACCGGCTTGTTTCTCGGCATGACCTGCGCAAACGTCAACCCGTCGAGGCTGGATTCGCGCGCGCCGACGCTGCGGTGACCGCCACGGCGAGAGGATGCCGCATCCAGGAACAACGGCCGGAGAGTATGCGGCGTCGTGCGCACGGCCTCCGGCTCGATCCGGGTGACACCTGCCAGGCGCGCGGAAGCAGCGGCGGACGAGACGCGATGTGGACAAGACCGTGACCCATCGGCCCGGTGACGAGACAACGATTCGATACCGGTGCGGGAGTTACCCGCTGGGTAGGGATGTAGCGAGTGCGGTCGCGCACGTCGCGGCGAGTACGGTTGACCTCTATGCGGAAGACGCCTCTGCTCGTCCTCGCCGTTCTCGCCGCCGTCGCCACCGCCTGCTCGAACGGCGGCTCCACCGAGTCGGCCTCGTCGAGTACGACCACCACGACGGACGCGACCACCGCCGCGGTCCCCGTCACCAGCTCGGCGCCGCCGGACTGCAACGCGGGATACCTCGCGCAGTTCACCACCCGCCAGAAGCTCGCCCAGTTGCTGACGGTCGGCGTCACCGGCGCGGCCGACGCCACCGACGTGGTGCGCAACGAGCAGATCGGCGGCATCTTCGTGGGCGGCTGGACCGACCAGGCGCTGCTCGCCTCCGGTCAGATCGCGCAGGTGAAGCAGGCGGCCAAGGTGCCGCTGATGGTGACCATCGATGAGGAGGGCGGCCGGGTCTCCCGGGTGCGCGACCTGATCGGCGCCGCGCCGTCGGCGCGGGAGACGGCGCAGACCATGAGCCCGGAGCAGTTCTACGACGCGACGCTGACCAGAGGCCGCGCGCTGAAGGATCTCGGCGTGACGGTGGACTTCGCTCCCGACGTCGACGTCAGCTCTCAGCCGGACGATTCCGTCATCGGCGACCGCTCCTTCTCCGACGATCCGGAGGTGGTCACCCGCTACGCGGACGCCTACATCCGCGCCATGCGCGAGGTCGGCGTCGGCACGGTGATGAAGCACTTCCCCGGTCACGGATCCGGGTCGGGCGACTCGCACACCGGCGCGGTGCGCACCCCGCCGCTGGACCAGATGCAGAACGTGGATCTGGTGCCGTTCCGCAACCTGATCGGCTCGGGCGCCGCGGTGATGGTCGGTCACCTCGACGTGCCCGGATTGACCACTCCCAACGTCCCGGCCAGCATCAGCCCGGAAGCGATGCGTTTGCTGCGCGAGGGCACCGGTTACGGGGCCGCGCCGTTCCAGGGACCGATCTTCACCGACGATCTCGGTGGCATGGCGGCGATCACCAGCCGGATGTCGATCGAGGACGCCGTCGAAGCCGCGTTGGTCGCCGGCGCGGACAGCGCCTTGTGGATCACCACCGACGCGGTGTCGCAGGTGCTCGACCGGCTGGAGCAGGCGGTATCGAGCGGGCGACTGCCGATGGCTCAGGTGGATGCCTCGGTGTTGCGGTTGGCCGCGTACAAGGGCGCGCTGCCGCGCTGCTGACGCGCACCGTACGGTCGGGCCGGGCGACTGGTGAGCAAATCGGACCGCCGGAACTTACCTTGGAGTAATATATGAGATTCACCTGTGGTAGGAGTGTGGATGGCGGGCGGTACGAAGCGGCTTCCGCGGGCGGTGCGCGAGCAGCAGATGCTCGACGCCGCCGTGGAGGTCTTCTCGCGTAAAGGCTTCCACGACACGTCGATGGACGCGATCGCCGCCGAGGCGAAGATCTCGAAGCCGATGCTGTATCTGTACTACGGCTCCAAGGACGAACTCTTCCGCGCCTGCATCCAGCGGGAGGGCATGCGATTCATCGAATCCGTCGCGCCAGCGGGCAACCCGCTGCTCACGCCGCACGAGCAGGTGCGCACCGCGCTGGAGGGCTTCCTCGGCTTCGTCGACCGCAACCGGCGCTCCTGGCAGGTGCTCTACCGGCAGGCCATCGGCCAGCAGGCGTTCGCCTCGGAGATCGAGAACGCGCGCGAACGCGTCATCGAACTGACCGCCAAACTGCTGGAGTCCAGCGCCAAGCACGCCGAGCCCGGGACGAACTTCGACGTGGTCGCGGTCGCCGTGATCGGCGCGGGCGAGGCCATCGCCGACCGGCTGGCCAGCGGCAGGATCGAGGTCGCCGAGGCCGTCGACCTGCTCGACGATCTGGCCTGGCGCGGTCTGGCGGGCCGGAAGAAGACCGAGTAGCCCGCCCATTGCCCGGACCGGTTGCTTCCGCGCCGCCCTCCTGCCAAAGTGCGTGAGTTCGCACAGCGCGGACCGGCTCGCCGGAAGAGCCGGAAAGAAACGGGGCGGAAGTGTTCGGGTTGCTCAGGCCGTGTGCGCACGGCGCTCAGAAGTACGGAATCGATGCGGCCGAGTGGCGGGCGCATCTGTGCGGTTTGTGTCTCGGCTTGCGCGACGGGCACGGTCAGCTCGCCCGCGCCACGACCAACAAGGACGCGCTGGTGCTGAGCATGCTCACCGAGGCGCAGTCCGGATCGGCGGCACGCGTCACCGCGGCGCCGTGCCCGCTGCGGGGGATGCGCCGGGCGTCGGTGGTCACCGCCGGCGCGCCCGGCGTTCAGCTCGCCACCACCGCCTCGCTTTTGCTGGCGGCGGCCAAGATTCGCGATCACGTCGACGACGGTGAGGTGACCGCGCTCGCGCGGGGGCCGCTGGCGAAAGCCGCGGCGCGCTGGCACCGGGAGGCCCGCGCGGGCGCCGCGCGGATCGGGCTGGACGTCGAACCGCTCGTCGCGGCGCTCGACGCGCAGGTCCGCTTGGAGCAGCAGGCGAAAGAGCTGGTCGCCGTGGGCGGGCCCGGGTTCGTGCCGGAATCGCTTGCCGAGTCCGCGCATTGGCGTTCGGCGATGTCGTCGGCCGACCCGATCGACCGGCTGACCGCACCCACCCAGCTGTGCGCGTCGGCGTTCTTCGCGCACACAGCCGTGCTGGCCGACCGCCCGGACAATGTCGACGCGCTGCGGGAAGCGGGGTGGCACTTCGGCCGGATCGCGCATCTGGCCGACGCCGTGACCGACTACGACGACGACGCCGCCAACGACCGCTTCAACCCGCTCGCGGCCACCGGCACCGGCGTGCCGGAAGCATACGACCTGATGCGGCAATCGAACTCACGTCTGCGCGCGGCGGTCGCGGCGGCCGAACTCGGCCGGGTGCCCACCGTCCGCTGGATGCTGCTCGACCCACTGAGCGCGGTGCTGCGGCGGATCGGCGGCGGGCTCGGCGCGTTCGCCGCCCACACCTGCTCGGTGCCGCCCCGCATCGAGGGATCGTCGCGAGCCGATGTCGGTGCCCACTCGCGCGGAACGCGCCACCGTCCGCCGACCCGTCGCCCTGGTATCGGTGAATCGCTCGCGCTCATTCTGGGCGCCTACTGCACCGGTTACGCGTGCTGCGCCGACCACACGCAACCGTGCACGGGCGAGCGCAAGGACGCGTGGATCAAGAATTGCGACTGCGGTGATTGCGGCGACTGCGGCGGATGCTGCGATTGCGGTGATTGCAATTGCTGCGACTGCGGTTGCGACTGCTGAGCGATCACCCCGAGCGTCGCGCGGCGGCTCGACCTACTCCGGAAAGCACGAAGCCGCATCCCGATTCGTGAAATCGGGATGCGGCTCGCGGAGAACTCAGCGCAGGGTCGCCGTCAGATGCGGGTAGCCCTTCTTCGGGTGACGCAGCGCCAGATCCCAACCGCCTTCGACCTGATCGGCATACAGGTTGACGGTGGAGGGCAGCAGAATCGGCTTGCCGAACTTGACCGAGTACGTGGTCTGCTCCGGGATGCGGCCCTCGACCGCGCCGAGAATGGTCGCCGCCGACCACATGCCGTGTGCGATCGACCGCGGGAAGCCGAACGCCTTGGCGCCCAATGCCGAAGTGTGGATCGGGTTGTGGTCACCGGAAGCGGCCGCGTACCGGGTGATCGTCTTCTGATCCACCCGCAGGGTGCGCAGCGGCGGCGGTGGAATCTCCTCCGGCTTCGGCTCCTGCTTCGGCTCGCCCGACAGCGAGGTGCGCTGCTGGTGCAGGAACGTGGTGACCTGGTGCCACACCTGCTCCCGGCCCACCTTCACGTCGCTGATCGCGTCCACGAGCAGGCCCTTCGGGTGCTCGCGCAGGTTCTCGATGTGCGTGCGGATGTCCAGCGGCTCGCTCACCGAGATCTCGCGGGTGCGCTCGATGACGTTCTGCGCGTGCACCGCGCCCACCGCGACGAACGGGAAGTCCCGCGCCACCACCAGCTGCATGGCCAGCGGGAAGGTGAGGATGAACGGATAGGTCAGCGGCAACGCGTCACCGAACCGCAGACCGGTCGCGCGGCAGTAGGCGGCCAGATGATCGGGGTCGACCCGCAGCCCCTCGAGCTGCACGGCCCGGTCCGGCAGCGTCGGCTTGCGCGACGACAGCAGCGGCACCGCCCCGAGCGCGGCCTTGACGAACAGGCGGCTGTTCTTCGGCGGTTCGGTGAGGGCGATCACCTGGGTCTTCTCCTTGCCTGCCGGAGCCTGGGTCATCATGCTCCGATCAGGCTCTGCCCGCAGACCCGCACGACATTGCCGGTGACCGCGTTCGACGCCGGGCTCGCGAAGTAGGCGATGGTCTCGGCGACGTCGACGGTCTGGCCGCCCTGCAGCAGCGAGCTCATCAACCGGCCCGCTTCGCGGGTGGCCAGCGGGATGGCCGCGGTCATCGCGGTCTCGATGAAACCGGGCGCGACGGCGTTGATGGTGATGTTCTTCTCCGCCAGCTTCGGCGCCTCGGCGTTCACCATGCCGATGACGCCTGCCTTGGACGCGCCGTAGTTGGTCTGCCCGCGGTTGCCCGCGATGCCCGCGATCGAGGACACGTCGATCACGCGACCGCCCTCCTTCAGCGCGCCCCTGGCCACCAGGCCCTCGGTGATCCGGTGCGGCGCGGCGAGGTTGACGTCGATGACCGCGTTCCAGCGGCCCTCGTCCATGTTCGCCAGCAGCTTGTCGCGGGTGATGCCCGCGTTGTGCACGACGATATCGATGCCGCCGAAACGCTCGGTGGCGAACTCGGCCAGCTTCTCCGCCGCGTCGGGCGCGGTCACGTCGAGCGCGAGCGCGGTGCCGCCCACCTTGTTCGCGGTCTGCGACAGCGCCTCGCCCGCCGCGGGGATGTCGGCCACGATCACCTGGGCCCCGTCGCGGGCGAACACCTCGGCGATGGTCGCGCCGATGCCGCGCGCCGCGCCGGTCACCACCGCGACCTTGCCCTCCAGCGGGCGGTCCCAGTCGGCCGGTGCGCTCGCGTCGTCCTTGCCGACCCGGATGACCTGGCCGTCGACGAACGCCGACTTGGCCGAGAGCAGGAAGCGCAGGGTCGACTCCAGGCCGGTCGCCGCGGCGGACGCCTCGGGGTGCAGGTAGACCAGCTGGGCGGTCGAGCCGCGCAGCAGTTCCTTGCCCACCGAACGGGTGAAGCCCTCCAGCGCGCGCTGCGCGATCTGCTCGTCCACGCTCGCGGTCAGCTCGGGGGTGGTGCCGATGACCACGACGCGCCCGGACGGGGTGAGGCTGCGCATGGCGGGCTGGAAGAACTCGAACAGCTGCGAGAGGTCCTCGATGGTGCCGATGCCGGTGGCGTCGAACACCAGGGCGCCGTACTTGGTGCCGGAGGTCAGCGCGTCGGCGAAGGTGTAGTCCGACAGCAGGGCGCGCACCGGCTCGGCGACCCGGCCCTTGCCGCCGAGCAGCACCGGCCCGGACAGCGGCGGCTCGCCCTTGACGTAGCGGCGCAGCTTCTCCGGCTTCGGCAGGCCGAGCTTGCCGGCCAGGAACGCGCCAGGCGCGGAGTGTACGAACGATCCATAGAGGTTGGGAGCACCCTTGCTCTTGCTGGCTGCCACTATTCCTACCTTTTCTGAGTTCTGTCTCTCGGGTCTGGGTATCGCCCCTGCGTGGTCTGCTGGCGCACTTTTGCGGGGGTACGTGTCGACATTAAACTTACTCCAGAGTAAGTTTAATGTAAACAACCGCGACGGGGCGCCGAGCAGCGCGGAATGTCCGCGCTCCACCGGGCCGCCGGGACACCCATCCACGAACCTTGGAGACTCGAGTGACTAGCAAAGCCCGTTCGGCCAAGAGTGCCGCCAAGACCGGCAGGACCACCCGCCCGGTCGCGATCGTCGGTGGCAACCGGATTCCGTTCGCTCGCTCCGACAAGGCGTACGCGCACGCCTCCAACCAGGACATGTTCACCGCCGCGCTGGACGGGCTGGTCAGCCGTTTCGGCCTGCAGGGCGAGCGCCTGGGCATGGTCGCAGGCGGCGCCGTGCTCAAGCGGGTCGGCGAGCACGGCCTGATCCGGGAGAGTGTGCTCGGCAGCAAGCTCAGCCCCTACACCCCGGCCCACGACCTGCAGCTGGCCTGCGGCACCGGCCTCCAGGCGATCGTCACCGTCGGCGACGCGATCGCCGCGGGCCGGATCGAAGCGGGCGTCGGCGGCGGCACCGACACCACCTCGGACGCCCCGATCGGCGTGAGCGAGGGCATGCGCGAGTGGATGCTCGACGCCAACCGCGCCAAGACCGGCAAGGACCGCCTCAAGCTGGTCGGCCAGTTGCGCCCGAGCATGCTCGGCATCGAGATCCCGCGCAACGCCGAGCCGCGCACCGGCTTGTCCATGGGCGAGCACGCCGCCATCACCGCCAAGGAGTTCGGCATCCCGCGCGAGGCGCAGGACGAGCTGGCCTATCTGTCGCACAAGAACATGGCGGCCGCCTACGACCGCGGCTTCTTCGACGACCTGATCACGCCGTTCCTCGGTCTGACCCGCGATGACAACCTGCGGCCGAACTCCTCGATCGAGAAGCTGGCGACGCTGAAGCCGGTCTTCGGGGTCAAGGCGGGCGACGCGACCATGACCGCGGGCAACTCCACCCCGCTGACCGACGGCGCCTCCGCGGTGCTGCTGTCCAGCGAGGAGTGGGCCGCCGAGCGCAAGCTGCCGGTGCTGGCGCACCTGGTGGACAGCGAGGTCGCGGCGGTCGACTACATCCACGGCCCCGACGGCCTGCTGATGGCCCCCACCTACGCGGTGCCGCGCCTGCTCGCGCGCAACGGCCTGACCTTGCAGGACTTCGACTATTACGAGATCCACGAGGCGTTCGCCTCGGTGGTGCTGGCCACCCTGGCCGCGTGGGAGTCCGACGCCTACTGCAAGGAGCGCCTCGGCCTCGACGGCGCGCTCGGTTCGATCGATCGCAGCAAGCTGAACGTCAACGGCTCGTCGCTGGCCGCCGGTCACCCGTTCGCCGCCACCGGCGGCCGCATCGTCGCCTCCACCGCGAAGCTGCTGGCCGAGAAGGGTTCCGGTCGCGCGCTGATCTCCATCTGCGCCGCGGGCGGTCAGGGCGTCGTCGCCATCCTCGAGCGCTGACGTAGTCGAAGGGTGGTCCGATCGGTTTTCCGGTCGGACCACCTTCGCGTCATTTGCCGGGCAGCTCGATGTGCCCGCCGAAGGCTTTGCGCATCGCCGAGAGCACTTTGTCGGCGTACGCCGATTCGCCCCGCGAGGAGAATCGCTCGAACAAGGCGGAAGCCAGCACGGGCACGGGCACGCCGGTGTCGATGGCGGCATCGATCGTCCAGCGGCCCTCGCCGGAGTCGGACACCCGCCCGCTGTAGGAATCCAGGTTCGGGTCGGCGTGCAGCGCGGCCGCCGTGAGATCCAGCAGCCAGGACGCGACCACCGATCCCCGCCGCCACACCTCGGTGATCTCGGGAATGTCCAGGTCGTACTGGTAGTACTCGGGGTGCTCCAGCGGCGTCTCCTCCGCCGAGAACTCGCCCGTGTGCTCGGCCCCGTAGTTGGCCCGTCGCAGAATGTTCAGCCCTTCGGCGTAGGCGGCCATCGCCCCGTACTCGATGCCGTTGTGCACCATCTTCACGAAGTGCCCCGCGCCGACGGGCCCGCAGTGCAGATAACCCAGCTCGGCTGTGGACGGCTCGCCGGTGCGTCCCGGTGTGCGCTCCGCCGCCCCGAGGCCGGGCGCGATGGATTTCAGCAGCGGATCCAGGTGCTTCACCGGTTCGGACTCGCCGCCGATCATCAGGCAGAAGCCGCGGGTCCGGCCGAACACCCCGCCCGAGGTGCCGATGTCCACGTAGTGGATGCCCTTGGGCCGCAAGCGCTCGGCGCGCGCGAGGTCCTCGTGGTAGCGGCTGTTGCCGCCGTCGATGACGATGTCTCCCGGTTCGAGCAGCTCGGCGACCTGCTCGATCACCGCCCCCGTCGCCCCGGCGGGGATCATCACCCACACCACGCGGGGGGTCTCAAGCATGCCGACGAACTCGGTGAGATCGGTACTGCCCCGGAAGCCGTCCCCGAGCTCGGCGCGCAGTTCATCGATGTGCGCGGAACGACGTTCGTATCCCACGGCGGTGTGTCCGTCCTCGACGACGCGGCGCACGATGTTCGCGCCCATCCGGCCGAGGCCGATCATTCCCAGCTGCATGCCATCCATCTCCCTCGTGTCTGCCGAGTCTCGCGGCGGGGGTCGTCTCGATTCTCCCGCGTGGGATCGATCACGGTTCGGCTCGCGGGTGTAACGCGGCCCGCGACAGCCCGATAAACAGGTCGGCTCCGCGTAGTTGCCTGACCCCCGACCCGGCAACTGCGCGGGGCTCTTTTGTGGTGTACCCGGTTCTTCGCGTGGGATGTGCGTTATGCCCGAGCTGTGCCGACCCCTGTCGGTGCGCACCACTATCGTTGGCAGGGACGCGCAGTGGTGCGGGTCCACAATTCAATCGAACGGGGAGGACGGTTCGTGACGAGCCAGCCGAGCACCGGAGGACGCGGCCGACAGGCTGGTGGCGAAGTCGGATTGCGCCAGCTTCTCGGGGCGGACCGCCCCCAGGTAGCGGACCGGTCGGTCGCCTGGAACGGCGACGAACAGCTCACCCAGCCCCTGCAAACTACCCCGCGCCGGCCCGTGCCGCCCGCACCCCGTGGTCGTCCCGCGCGTCGGCCGATCTCGGCCCCGCCACCGAAGCGCTTGGACAGTGCCGTCGTGCGCCGGGTGGGCATCGCGGTCGGCGCCGTGCTCGCGGTCGCCGGTCTCGGCTACGTGGTCGACTTGGTGATGTCCTCCGGCGAGGTGGCGCGTGGCACCGTCGTCGCGGGCGTCGACGTCGGCGGCAAGGACAAATCCGCCGCCGATGCCCGACTGCGCGCCGAGCTGGACCCACGGGCGGCCCGGGAGCTACCGCTGCGCATCGGCGACGTGCAGACCCGCATCGTGCCGAGCGCCGCCGGACTGTCCGTGGACTGGGACGCCACCTGGTCGCGGATCGGCTCCCAGCCGCTCAATCCGTTCACCCGGCTCGCGTCCTTCTTCACCACCCGTGAGGTGTCGGTCGTCAGCGCGATCGATGAGCCCGCACTGGATCGCCAGCTCACCGAGCTGCGGGTGCACGACCGGCCATCGGTCGATGGCACCGTCACCTTCCGCAACGCCGAACCCGTTGCGGTGCCGCCGGTTCCGGGCCGGGTGCTCGACGTGGCCGCCGCGCGCACGGAACTGGCCGAGCGGTGGGTCACCGGCACGACGGTGGATCTTCCCGTGGTCCCCGCGCCCTTGCAGGTGCGCCCGGAGGCCGTGGACAAGGCTCTGCGCGAGATCGCCCAGCCCGCGGTGCGCGCGCCGATCTCCTTCGCGGGCAAGGGTGCCGCGGGCAGGCTCGATCCGGAGCAGATCGCGTCGGTCCTGGCGTTCGGGCCGGACGGGCAAGGCGGTCTCGCGGCGTCGGTGAATCAGGACGCCGCGATCGCTCTGCTCGGGCCGCAACTGGCCCCCACGGAAGTCGAGCCGAAGGACGCGACGTTCGCGGTGTCGGGCGGCAAGGCGTCGGTCGTCCCCGCCGTGGTCGGTGACAAGATCAACTGGCCCAAGACCTTCGAACAGTTCACCGCGCTGCTGACCGCGCCGGGCGAGCGGACCGCGCAGGTGGTCTACGAACGGGTCGAGCCCAAGCTGACCACCGAGGCCGCGCAGGGGCTCGGCGTGGTCGAACCCGTCGGCTCGTTCACCACCGGCGGTTTCAGCGGACCCTCCGGCGTCAACATCCGCACCGTGGCCAGAAAGGTCAACGGTGCGATCGTGAAGCCGGGAGAAACGTTCTCGCTCAACGATTTCACCGGCCCGCGCGGCATCGCGGAGGGATATGTCGAATCCGGCATCATCGACCACGGGCGTCCGAGCACCGCGGTCGGCGGCGGCATCAGCCAGTTCGCCACCACGCTCTACAACGCGGCGTACTTCGCGGGGCTCGAGGACGCGGGCCATACCGAGCACAGCTACTACATCTCCCGCTACCCCGCCGCCCGGGAGGCCACCGTCTTCGACGGCGTGATCGACCTGAAATTCCGCAACAACACCCAGACCGGCATCTACATCGAAACCGCCGCGACCGACGCCGAGATCACCGTCCGCCTGTGGGGGACGAAGACGGTCGACGTCGAATCCATCACGGGCGAGAAGACCAAACCGACCGAACCGACCACCGTCACCTTGCCCAAGGGCAAGGACTGCATCGCCACCGAGGGCGCCCCCGGCTTCACGATCTCCGACACCCGCGTCATCACCGACCGCAAAACCGGCCGCGAAGTATCCCGCAAGACCCGCACGGTGAAGTACGACCCTGTTCCGATCGTCAAGTGCGAGTGAGGGATAGGCCCGAGCGCGCGGTTCCCGAATCCGCCCCGCCCACTCAGAGCGGGGCTCTGCGTTTCCGCCTACGGACGCTCGAATTCGCGATCGACAACGCCAGCGGTGAATGCATCCCACTCGGCCGGCGTGAAGATCAGCGCCGGGCCGGTCGGATTCTTCGAGTCACGCACGCCCACCATGCCCCTGTCGAGAAACGCAACCTCAACACATTCCTTGCCGGAAGAGCTTCGGCTGGACTTGAACCACTTGGCCCCCGACAGGTCGACGTTCACGCGCCATACTCCTTTGCTACCGCCAGGATGAGATCCTTGGACTTGTCGTGGTCCAACGCTACCCGGTCTATCTCCCGCAACGCGCTGCGATAGCGAGCCACTTCGGCTTCGCGCTCCAGGTACAGGTCCCCGGCGTACTCCTCCACGTACACAATGGGCGGCTCGGTCAACTTGGTCTGCGGCAGCTCGGGAAATTCGAGAAGGATGAACGACCCGACCAGTGACCCGAGATGCTTGGGCGCGGTGAAGGGCACTACCCGAACCGAAACATTCGGCAGTTCCGACGCTGCCGAGAGGTGGAGCAACTGATCCGTCATCACCCCCGGACCGCCTACCTGGTCGCGCACCGCTGCTTCGGACAGCAGGACATCGACTGTGAATTCCGGGTCTGCGAGTCGGGTTTGCCTGCGGGCCGCCAGTTCGATCCGGCCTTCGATGGCTTCGGGCGACAGCTCTGGTATTTCCGACCAAGCCAGCGCACGGCGGTACTCGGCGGTCTGGAGCAGACCGGGGATGATGGTGACTTTCCACGCGGTCAACCGATGCGCTGCTTCTTCGAGGGCTAGATAGTGGTCGAACCCGGTCGGAAGCTCGGCGTCCGCGTACGCCCGCCAATAGCCCCCGCCCCGCTCCCGCGCTGCTCGGACTTCCGAGACCAACCCAAGCAGGATGCGCCGTTCGGTATCGCTGGCGCCGTAGGCATCACACAAGGCGTTCACTTGAAAGCTGGTCACCCTTGTGGACTGGCCCTCCTCGATACGGCCAATCGACTGCGGCGATGTCTCGGCCAGCCTCGCCGCTTCGGCTTGGGAAATGCGCTTGGCAATCCGCAATCGGCGCAGTTCACGGCCCAGAGCCCGGCGGGCGAGGGTACTACCGGTAACGCTCATGTCGTTAGCCTCACTATCGAGTGACCCGGATTTTGGAAGCCGCCAACGGGCAGCTTCCGTGTGGCGGCGTACGCACTGAAAGTACGGCATCTATCAATCGGATTCGTGCGATTGAGGATTCCAGTTCCACGGTCTTGGGTGTCTCCTGGATGTGCGCCCGGTTGGAAGCGCGGAACCACATGTCCCTCAATGTGGTTCGCTTCCGTCCTCGGGTACCGATCAGGGGGTTGTCGGGGGCCGGGCGCACCTTGATGCCCCTCCGATACGAGCAGAGGTCTTGATGGGCCACATAGCGTTTGGGGACACGCCGCTGTCTCGATGCCACTACTACCGGAACGTGTGTGACCTACCCGCGACGGTCGACCCGCCTCATGTGGGCCGGATCGTGGCCCGCTGCGGGTCGGTGTGGGCGATCACCATGCCCGCTGTGCTGGGGCAGGCGGTGAAGGTGTGGATGCAGAACCAGGGGTACAAGCTCGGTCCGATCTTGTCGCATCCACGGTCGAAGAGGTGGACGTTCATCATCCGGCCTGACCTGCCGGATGAGATTCCGTTGTTCGCTGAGATGTTTCGGTTGGATGTGTCCATTGCGCGTGAGGGCGGAACGATCGGGCTGCCCAGTCCCGCTGATGTTGGGACGAAGTTCCGTGCGTGGATTGTGCGCCCCGACAGCCACGTTCGCCCTTCTGGTCACGTGATCGTGGAAGCGATCCGCGCGGTCCGAGCCGAGAAGGTCGCGCGGCGTCGGCGGGTGATGACGTATGCCTGATGGTGCACCCCCTGGTCGCCCTGTGTTGACTCTGCTACAGGGCGGCAGGTCCGGCAGATATGACGCCCGAGTGGGTTTAGCTGAGTTCTATAGACGGTGGGGGCACCACAATCCGGCGTGGCCTGTGTCGAGCCGGAAAGCGGCCGATCAAGCGCTCATGATGCATGAGGATTGCGACCCGTTGGAGTGCTCGACGCGGGTAGCGGCCGTGATCGTTTCGGGTGACGATTACCGGTATTTCCGGGATCGGGGCATGTGATGGCTTCCCCGTTGCCGGACGAACCTGACGTGCACTTGATAGTGCGGCTGCGCGGCTACCAGTTGCACTACGCGGCATGCCTCACCGCGGCTTTGATCTTCGTCCAAGACGAAGATATCCGCCGTTGCACCGACGCCGTACGCGTCGCCAAGGGCGCAACTGATCGGCTGCCCCGGTTGCCGTGTGAGCGGCTGTATGTCGAGCGATGATGGTTCGTTTGCGCCTACCACCCCGTGCTGCCGCCCGGTGCTTGCTCGGTGAGGCGAACGGGCGCGACACAATCCATGAACGTGGGACACTGTCCCGTTCGGGTGATACGCAGGGCTACCGACTACCGGAAGGGAACGTGATGGGGCAAGGCGACGACCAGTTGAGTATGGATCTGGGAGTTCCTGTCGAGCAGACCGCTTGGGGTAAATGGGTCGACCCTGACCGCCGAAAGGCACAAGCTCGTAAGTTCATGGACTATGCGGGCATACGTGAGATTCCTTCGGAGCCGTGGCCGGAGAACTCGGCGGAGGTGAAACGGCTTGACCCCATTGTCGCCGAACTGTTCCCGACCAGGGCTGCCGCTGCGGCGTCACCCGATGGCGCCGACATGGTTGACGCGTTCGTTTGTTTCATCGGCGACTGCTTCGAGAGATTCGCGGGGGCTAGATTCATCGAGGAAGAATGGTTCGGCCGCGAATATTCGTTCTATGACGACGTGAATCCCGCATTGAAGATGGACACGGGCGACGAAGAAGATGTCGAGACCGTATGGGGGTTAATCGGACGCATGATCGAATATAGCCCCGAGGAGTATGGGGGAATGTTTTCCAAAATGGCTGACGCCATTCGCGAATACGCCTCTATCCACGAGGGTCGTCGCAGCCACTGAGCTGCCTCAACTGCTTCCTGAAAAGCTACGGCCAGGAAATTCTCGAATCACTTCACGCTTCCGGGGGGATCGGTTGGACGAATACGAAAGAGACCGGGAGCGTTACAAGCCCCACGAGCGTGGAAGGATATTCGAGAACGGTGTCGAAGCATATTTCAAGGACCGTGAGCGTGGATATCTCCCCAGCTCCCGCATATATAAGACGCCGGAAGGTCGGATCCAGTTCGACCACGTCAGAGAGGATCAAGGCAAAACTTTCTCCATCGAGGATAAATCCGGGAGAATCGGAGGACCCAAGGACGAAAAGCAGCTCAAGGCATTGCGGGTCCTTCTCGAGACAGGCGTCGTGCAGGAGCATACGCTACGGTCAGTAGAAGGTGAGACTGTATCGAAAGACTGTCAGATACTCATCAATGGTTTGAAGAAAGACTTCCGCGACAGATTCACGCACCTAGAAATCTCGCGAGCTGAAGCCCGGACAATTTGGGCATTGGGTATGGATCTGGAGCGGAGCAAGCAGCGCCAACTGCCGGAGCGAGGTCAGCAACTCGAGCTACCAGGCGTAGCAGAGAAGGCGCGACAGGAGAAAGCGCAGGAGCTACAAAGGCAGCGGGACAAGATTGCGGAGCGGGCGCGGGCGCGTGAGCGAGCCGAGAAGTTCCGGAATATGCTGCGATTCCGCGACGGCGCTACACGCGGCAGGGCGGAAGCCCCCCAACGAGTCGAGCGCGAGCGGCAGGCGCGAGAAGAGGCCGAGCGAGCCAGGCAAGCGGGCAGAACTCCGGAGAGCGAGCGTGCGCGAATTGAGCGCGAAGTCGCTGAACGGGTGGCGCTGGAATTCCCCGCGCCAAGTCAGCTCCACGAACGGGGAGCAGCCGACACCGGGGAACAGGTGGCCCGAGAGGCGGCCGACGCTGCCAGCCTGGAGCGGGCAGCAGCCGACGCCCGCGCGGCGAAGGAGAAAGCGCGCGAAGACGCCCGAATTGCCCGCGAGGCGGCCGACCACAAGGAACGCGCGGAAGAACTGGCGCGATTGCAAGCCCGGGGAGTGCCCCCGGAAGTGGTGAAGCTTCTCGGGCTCGGGCAAGCGCAGCCACCGTCAGCGGCTGTACGGCAGCTGCCTGGTCATGCGCCAGGCGTTGTGCGTGGCGGTACCGGGCAAGGGCAAGAACGCAGCCGGGGAATCACCCGTGATCGGTGACATTGCTTGCGTTACAGGAACCAAATCCGGAAGGGCGGATGCCCTTTTCACAGCGGTGTTCGCATCAGCAGCACGTTGTACTGGGTGTGCTGGGTGACCAGGAAATAGAGGTCGCGGCCGGTTTGGTACGGGTAGATCATGGGTGCGTACGCGGTGGGGAGGGCGCGGGCGTCGATCAGGACGCGCGGTTCGCTCCATGGTCCTTCGGGAGCCGGTGCGGTGCGCAGGACGACGCTGTTGGCCGGGTCCGTGGTCAGCATGACGTACTGGCCCAGGTATTGGTTCCACATCACCGAGAGCTCGGCGACGCCACCGACGATCGGAGCCGCGGTCTTGGCGTCGGCGGGCTTCCACTCTCTGCCGTCCCAGTATTCGTAGGCGTCGATATTCGCGATATCGGATTCCTTGGCGCGGGAGACGAATCCGGGATTGTTGCGGCCTGCCGGGGTGCCGTAGCGGTAGACGTAGCCGTTCGCTTTCAGGAATGCGTTCTGCTGAAAGTTCTCGTGCCCGTCGACATTCGCCCGGCGAGTGTGGGTCAGCTGCGTCCAAGTGGTGCCGCCGTCACCGGAGGCGGCCAGCGTGGAGAAGTTCGTGTTCCACTTCCCGTGATCGCCCCATTCGCGCACCGACATCAAGCTCATGTACTGCACGCCGCCCACCGAGATACCCGCGGTGGGAATCAGGCTGATCTCGATGCCGGGAATCTTGGGGCTGGGCAACGGATTCGGCACCACGTCGTCGAAGAAGATGCCCTCGGCCGGATCGTGCCTGGAGCTGCGGAACAGCACATTGCTGGTCCAGGCCCAGATGCTGCCCGCGAGCAGGTTCGGGATGCCGATGCCGGCGCTGTCGCCGAACGCGGTGATCATGCGGCCGTTGCCGTCGTCCCACATGATGCCGAGATCCGTGCCGAGCACGTTGACGTTCTGGGTGCGATTCGGGCTGTCCATGCCCGTCACCTGGAACACCGCGTGGGCCGGGCCGGGCAGGTCGGGCAGGCCGTGGATGCCGTTGAGCGCCGGGATCGGAATGACGTTGTTCGGGTCGGCCCCTGCGGGCGTGGCGGCGGCCAGCGCGAGGACCGCGGCCAGCGCGCCGGCCCCGGCGAGTGCGGACAGCGATCGAGTCATCCGGCAATTCCCTTCCTCTGGGACGCAGTCTGCTCGGTCATTGTGCCCGCTCGCCGCCGCGATGTCGCCTACATCGATGGGTCGGTTCAGCGCGTCGGGCCGACGGTCACCAACCGGTACAGCCACCATGGGCGCTCCGGCAGTTCGGGGCTGTAGACCCGCATGCTCATCGACCGCACCCGTCTCGTGGCGGGGTCGCGCACCTGCAACCGGCGGCGGGGGATGTCCTCGCCGCGCACCTCGGTGGTCCACATGCGATCCCAATCGGGGGAGCGGCGGCAACGCGCGGCGATCTCCTCGACGCGCTCGCGCGGCGCGAGCGGGGACAGGATGCGGAAGGCGTCGACGAGCAGGTGCGCTTCCACCGCCCAGTCCACCATCACCCGCCGGGCCGCCGCGTCGAGGAACATCCACTCCAGCACGTTCCCTCGGGCGACCGCACCCGGGAACGCGCGTTCGTAGGTGGAATTGGCTTCCACGAGATCCTGGGTGGGCATCCGCTGGAAGCACGCCGGGTCGGGCAGGCTGTGCAGGTCGGCCCGGTCATCGGGGGTCGGCACGTCGGGGCCGGGCCCAAAGGCCGCGGAGAAGAAGTCGGGCAGGCTCAGCACGACGATGTGCTTGCGGTACCAGATCGGCACCTCCAGTGCGTCGAACAAGCGTTGCAGCAGGGGCTGATTCGGCGCGACGGCGCCCGTTTCGATCTGGTCGAGCACCGCTTCGGTGAGGTCGGCGCGCGCGGCGAGATGGGCGGGTGTCAGCCCCGCGGCGAGGCGTCGTTCGCGCAGATAAGCGCCGATGCCAGTTGCCTTGCGCGTCACCTCGGGCACCTCTGCCGACATTTGTCGCGTCGAACTGTGCGAAGCGGGAGGTTCGGGTTGCCCCCCGGGAGCACGCAATCTACCGGAGAGGATCGGCGTCGAGCGGTGATCGAACGTCACGAATCGACAAATGTAGACGACAACGGCCCGGAGAAGTTCTCCGGGCCGTTGCCGTCACGGTTCGCGAAGCGTCAGAACGCGGCTTCGTCCAGCTCCATGATGTCGTTGTCCAGGTTGGACAGCACCGCGCGGGTGGCGGTCAGCTCCGGCAGGATGTTGCGGGCGAAGAACTGCGCGACCGCGATCTTGCCGTTGTAGAACGCCTCGTCGGCGCCGGCCGCGCCGTTGTCCAAGGCCGCGATGGCGACCTCGGCCTGACGCAGCAGCTGCCAGCCGATGAGCAGGTCACCGACCGAGAGCAGGAACCGAACCGAACCCAGGCCGACCTTGTACAGCTCGCTCGGCTGCTCCTGGGCGCCCATCAGGTGACCGGTGAGCGTGGCGGCCATGGCCTGCACGTCCTCCAGCGCGGTGGCCAGCAGCTTGCGCTCGCCCTTGAGCCGGCCGTTGCCCGCCTCGGAGTCGATGAACTTCTGCACCTGGCCGGCCACGTGGGCCAGCGCGACGCCGCGGTCGCGGGCGATCTTGCGGAAGAAGAAGTCCTGCGCCTGGATCGCGGTGGTGCCCTCGTACAGCGAGTCGATCTTCGCGTCGCGGATGTACTGCTCGATCGGGTAGTCCTGCAGGAAGCCGGAACCGCCGAGGGTCTGCAGCGACTCGGTCAGGTACTGGTAGGCCCGCTCGGAGCCGACGCCCTTGACGATCGGCAGCAGCAGGTCGTTGACCCGCGCGGCCAAATCGGCGTCCGCACCCGAAACCAGCTGCGCGACATCCTCGTTCTGGTGGGCGGCGGTGTACAGGTACACCGCGCGCAGGCCCTCGGCGTACGCCTTCTGGGTGGCCAGCGAACGACGGACGTCCGGGTGGTGGGTGATGGTCACGCGGGGCGCGGCCTTGTCGGTCATCTTGGTCAGGTCGGCGCCCTGGACCCGCTCTTTGGCGTAGTCCCGCGCGTTCAGGTAACCGGTCGACAGGGTCGCGATGGCCTTGGTGCCAACCATCATGCGGGCGTGCTCGATGACCTCGAACATCTGCGCGATGCCGTTGTGCACCTCGCCGACCAGCCAGCCCTTGGCCGGGATGCCGTGGCCGCCGAAGGTGACCTCGCAGGTGGCCGAGACCTTCAGGCCCATCTTGTGCTCGACGTTGGTGACGAAGACGCCGTTGCGCTCGCCCAGCTCACCGGTCTCGTGGTCGAAGTGGAACTTCGGCACGAAGAACAGCGACAGGCCCTTGGTGCCCGGCCCGGCGCCCTCGGGGCGGGCCAGCACCAGGTGCATGATGTTCGGGAACAGGTCGTCGGAGTCGGCGGAGGTGATGAACCGCTTGACGCCCTCGATGTGCCAGGAGCCGTCCTCCTGCTTGATCGCCTTGGTGCGGCCCGCGCCGACGTCGGAGCCCGCGTCGGGCTCGGTCAGCACCATGGTCGCGCCCCAGCCCTGCTCGGCGGCGATCTGCGCCCACTTCTTCTGCTCGTCGGTGGCGTTGTTGTAGAAGATGTTCGCGAAGCCGGGACCGGCGGCGTACATGAAGGCGGCGGGCTGCGCGCCCAGGATCAGTTCGGCGATGGCCCAGTAGGCGGCGCGCGGGATCGGCAGGCCGCCCAGCTCCTCGGCGATGCCCAGCTTGTCCCAGCCGCCGTCCTGCAGGGTGCGGTAGCTCTTCTTGAACGACTCGGGCAGCGTGACCGTGTGGTTCTGCGGGTCGAAGACCGGCGGGTTGCGGTCGGCGTCGGCGAACGACTCACCGAGCGGACCCTCGGCCAGGCGACGCACCTCGTTGAGCATCTCCTTGACCGTGTCGGTGTCGAGATCGCCGTAGGCGCCGCTGTCCAGGATCGACCCGAGGCCGAGAACCTCGAAGAGG
Source organism: Nocardia sp. NPDC003726 (assembly GCF_053586955.1). Taxonomy (NCBI): domain Bacteria; kingdom Bacillati; phylum Actinomycetota; class Actinomycetes; order Mycobacteriales; family Nocardiaceae; genus Nocardia; species Nocardia sp. NPDC003726. The sequence continues at coordinate 135,927 of NZ_JBSFNF010000011.1, forward strand.
TTGAACTCCAGGTCGCGGACGTTGCTCTTGTAGTGACCCATTGTCAGTACTCACTCTCCGTTGAGTTGGTGCGGTCGGTATGGTTGCCGTTCCCGCCCGTTGTTCGCTCCACCGGGGTAGTCGTGCCGGTTTTCCGCATGCTACTCGCGGGTAACTTATGAAACATATTACCGGCCGGTAATGACTGCGCAAAGTGTCAAGCGGCCGAATGTGACGCGTTTTACAGTGTCTGATGGCCGCGACTTCGTCGCGGCGTGTCGCGGCCCCTTTGTGGCTCGCGTCCGAGCGACCGCCGCTGGCGACTTCGTCGCGGACGCGGCGGCCACTCGGACGCGAGCCGGGCCGCGAACGGCGGATGCTCGGTCTCGCTTCGCTCGAAACCTGTGGTCCAGGTGCGCTGGGCGCGTTGGTCGCGGAGCTACTTACCAGGCGCGCGGTGGAAGTGGATGGCTGGCGGCTCGCCGTGGCTGCTGCTCCCTCGTCGCGGATGTGGTGACCCTCGGACGCGGGGCGGGGCGCGTCGGTTTCGGCGAGCGAACCAGGAGGACTCGAGTCGTCGAATCTCGGCACGCACTGTCGTTCGCTGATCAACTGCCCGAGTTGGCGGGGACCGTCGCGCACGGTCTCACCGGCCACTAGCTCCGATCTCGCGCATGAAGTCGAGAGTTCGCACGCTTACGCGCCCAGCGCACCGCCACCACGTCTTTCGAGCGAAGCGAGACCGAGCATCCGCGTTCGCGGCCCGGCTCGCGTTTGCGTGGCCGCCGCGTACGCGACGAAGGAGCAAGCGGCGGTCGCGCAAACGCGAGCCACAAAGGGGCCGCGAACACCCAGCGCCGAAGGCGCTGGAAAATAGAACAGTGCTGATCGAGACGAGTGCCGGGCCGGCTGAGGTCGAGCTCGAACAGCCGCGCAAGCCCGCGTTTCTGCTGGTGCTCACGCATGGCGCCGGGGGTGGGGTGGAGGCGAAGGACCTGCTCGCGGTGCGTGACGCGGCGTTGCGGCTGGGGGGTGGGGTCGCGCGGGTGGTGCAGCCGTATCGGGTTGCCGGGCGGCGGGCGCCTGGGTCGGCGGTGAAGCAGGACGAGGCTTGGCTGGAGGTCGTCGCGCGGTTGCGCGGGCGCAAGCGCATTCCGCTGATCCAGGGTGGGCGCAGCAACGGGGCGCGGGTGGCTTGCCGCACGGCCGTCGCGGCGCGGGTTCGTGGCGTCCTCGCGCTCTCGTTCCCCCTGCATCCGCCCGGTAAGCCGGAGAAGTCCCGGCGGGACGAACTGCTCGCTCCGGGAGACATCGAGGTGGTCGTCGTCAACGGGGCCAACGATCCGTTCGGCATTCCCGATCCGGCCGACGCCGCCGAAGTCCGGGTCATCCCGGGCCAGCCGCACGCGTTCCGCGCCGGCTTCGACTCGATCGCCGAGACCGTGACCCCGTGGCTGGAGCGCTGGTCCTGAGTTCCTACTCGGCCGGGCGGGTGGCGATGACCAGTGCGTCGATGGCGTCGCCCGTCTCGGTGGGCCGGTAGACGCGGTCGGCGATGCGCACCCGCACCTCGTTCGCCGCCGCGAGCGGGCCGAGGTCGGCCACGATGTCGTCGGGAGTGAACAGGATGGACGGGTCCTGCGGCCCGCCGCAGCCATCGGTGATGTTGGTGGTGTCGTGGCCGAGCACGAGCAGGGTGCCTTCCGGCGCCAGCAGTCCGGCCGCCTCGCGGACCAGCACACGGCGCTGCTCGGCGGGCAAATGCAGGAAGACCATCAACACCAGCTCGAACGGCCCGGTGATACCCGCCTCCGCCAGATCGGTGACGTCCGCGCACTGCCAGGTGATGCGACCGCGAACCGAGCGGGACAACCGCGAGGCCACGGTGCGGCCCTTATCGATGCCGACCTGGGAGTAATCGACGGCGTGCACCTGCCAGCCGTGCGTAGCGAGCCACAACGTGTTGCGACCCTCGCCGCACGCCAAGTCCAGAGCGCGCGGGAACTCCGGCGCATCGCCCTCGGGCGTGGCGGCTTGCAGCGGCGCACGGCGTTCCAACCCGTAGACATGCTCCACCACGGTGTTGTTCGGCGGTGCGCCCCAGACCAATTCCGTTTGCGCGTAGCGCTCATCCCAGTCGGCCGCATCCATATTTCGAGTCTATTGATCGCGCGGCCCGCGCCCGGTGGGGTTGCGCGAGTCAGTCCGATACCTGCGAGAGCCAGTGCACCGGCGTGGTCTCCCGCACGTGGATCAGCACGTCGAACGCGTCGATGAGCGAGGAGAGCCGGATGTTGGCCGTGGCGTCGGCGGACGGGTCGTAGACGCCGCTGATAGTGCGCAACTTCGCCGGGCCGGTCAGCCAATCCTGGACCGGTCGCGGCGCCGCGGCGTGCAGATCCACGTAGTAGGCGGGCAATTCGACCTCGCCCAGCGCGGCATCGACCAGGTCGGGTTGCGGATCAGGGGCCACGGCCGCGCCGAGGTCGCCGTGATGGAAGCCGATGCCGACGGACCGGTATCCGTCGCCCAGCTCGGCGCGCAAATGGCTTCCGGCTCCGCGGAACTCGGCCGCGCCGAAGACGATCGGAAGGCTGGTGGTGTGCGCGATGCCGTCCCAGTAGACGATCTTGGCCCCGGTCGAGCGGTGCCATCGCAGCACGGTCTCGGCGGCGGGCCGCTCGTCGCGGGCGAATCCTTGGCTCGCGACGCTCCGGCGGTGGAAGTCGAGGATCAGGCGGGCGTGGGCGAGTGCCGTGGCCCGCTCGCCGGTGTCCGGCACCGCGGCGAGCAGCGCGAGGGCGTCTTCGGCGTGCTCGGCGAACGGGCGGCCGGGGTGGGTGCCCTGATGACGTTGGACATGTTCGTCGACTTGGTGGGCGGTGCGGATCGGCGCGAGGTGCGCCTCGATCGCGGCCAACCGGTCGGGAGCGGCGCGGCGCACGTAGTCGAGCACCGCGTCGTAGTCGCTCGGCTCGGCGCGAGGCGGTTCGACGCCGAAGACGCGCACCGGGTCCTGTGGATGCGCCAGGTTGTAGGCGCGCATCCAGCGCAGCGCGGCTGCCGATTCCGCGGTGCGCCACGGGCGCCAGGCTCCGGCGAGCACCGTTTCGGGATCGCCCTCGCCCGCGGTGACGAACCGGTCCCAGCGTTCGCCGGAACGCGCGCTGTCCTGGATGGCCAGCGCGCGGAAACCGTGCCGTTCGACCAGCGCGCGGAACAGTCGCTCGCGCACGCCGAAGGTCTGCCGGGAGAACCGCGTCGACTCACCGAGCCCGACCACAGTCGCGGGGGCGAGCCGCGCGAGCAAGGCTTCCAGTTCCGTGCCTGCCGCGTCCGGATCGGAACTGTCGATCGCGACGGCGTTGTCGCGCAACCAGGCGCGGACGTCGACGGTGGTGCTGAGCATGGTGCCTCCCGGAAGTGAACGATCCAACGCGATGCAGCCTCATACATGAACCATTGTTGAGGTCAAGCACCGCGTCGGATCGCCGGGTTCCGCGTCACAGCGTCGTGCGCATCAGCAGAACGTTGTACTGGCTGTGCACGGTGGTGAGGAAGTACAGATCGCGCCCGGTCTGGTACGGGAATATGGAAGGCGCGTAGGCGGTGGGCAACTCGCGGGTGTCGATCAGCACTTCGGGCTCACTCCACGGCCCTGCGGGCGCGGACGCGCGCCGCATCACCACGGAATTGAACCGATCGGTGGTCAGCGAAATGTATTGCCCCAGATAGGCGTTGTACATCACCGATAATTCGCCGACGCCGAACATGATGGGCGCCGCGGCATGTACGTCGCCCTTGCGCCACGCGCCGCCGTCCCAGTATTCGTATTCGGCGAGATTGCCGATGTCCTGCGCGCGCACGCGGGCGACATGGGCGGTGTGATTGCGTCCGGACCGCGTGCCGTATTCGTAGATGTATCCGCCGTCGGCGAGGAAGGCGTTCATCTGGAAGTTGGCGTTCCCGCCCTCGTTGGTGCGGCGGGTCTCCGGCAGCTCCGCCCAGGTCTCGCCGTTGTCGCCGGAGACGGCGAGGCCGGAGAAGTTGGTGCTCCACTGACCGACGTCGTCCCAGCTCTTCACCGACATCAGGCTCATGTATTGCACACCGTCGACGGCGATGCCCGCGGTGGGGATCCGGCTGATCTCCAGGAAGGGAATCTTCGGGCTGGCGATCAGATCGCGGGCCTGACCGAACATGTCGCGCACCACGCTGTCGAAGAAGATGCCATCGGCCGGATCGGTGGTGTGGCTGCGCAGCAGGATATTGCTGCGCCACGCCCACATGCTGCCCGCGAGCAGATTGGGGAACCCGACGCCGGCGGTGTCACCGAACGCGGTGAGCATTTCGCCGTGCCCGTTGTCCCACATGATGCCGAGATCGGTGCCGAGAACGTTGTAGGACTGGGTGTTGTTCGGGCTGGCCATGCCGGTCACCTGGAAGACCGCCTTGGTGCGGCCGAGCAGATTGGGCAAACCCGTGGTGCCGTTGAGCACCGGGATCGGATTGATGGCGTTCGGGTTCGCGATGGCGGGGGTAGAGGCCGTGAAGAGCAGAACCGAGGCGCCCGCCAGCGCCGATAGCAGGAAGGATGCGGTCTTGATCACTGTCTGTGAGCCCTCCGGTTTCTTCCCGAGAGCGGTGCGAAACACGGACGTCCCGCGATACACAGACCCTTCGCAGTGTGCCGCGCACCACTAGTCGACTGGCTGGCAAATCGTGCAAATGGTAGCAGCGGAACCGGGCGCGCGGAGGCTTCTCGCGCAGATTAGCAAATTCGTAGCTATTGTTCGGTGCGGCGGCTGCGCGCCTTGCGGAGAATCAGGGGAAGTTGGGTCGCGCGTTCGATGGCGAGGGTTCGCCGGGTGGATGCTCCCCAGGACTTCTCGAAGAGTCGCTTGGCGGCGGCGACCGCGTGCGGTGGCCGCGTCGCGAGGCGGTCGGCGAGTTTCTCGGCCTCCGCGACCGGGTCCGGCGTCAGGTCGGTGACCAAGCCGATCCGCGCGGCGTGGTTTGCGTCGACGAGGTCGGCGGTCATGGTGAGCAGGAGGGCTTTGTCCATGCCGATCAGTCTGGATAACGTTGCGGCGCCGGTCATATCGGGAATCAGGCCGTGCTTGGCCTCCATGACGGAGAACTCGGCGTCGGGGGTGGCGAAACGGACGTCGGCGGCGAGCGCGAGTTGCAGGCCGCCGCCGTAGCAGCGCCCGTGCACCGCGGCGATCACCGGCACGGGCAGGCGGCGCCATGCCCAGCACGCCTCTTGGAAGGCGTTGGTGCCGCGCCAGGGGAGCGGCACGAAGTTCCGCACGATTGCCAATGGATTGCTCATCGCTGCGGCGATGTCCAGTCCGCTGCTGAAGCTGGGGCCGTTGCCGGACAAGATGACCGCGCGCACCTCGCTTCGACGGGCCACCAGCTTCGCGCTGGCAACCAGGTCGTGGAGCATGTCGATGGTCAGGCCGTTGTGCTTGTCCGGCCGGTCCAGCGTGACGTACGCGCGGTGGTCGTCGAACCGCACTGCGATGTGGGTGCCCATGGCCGAATCTTACTCGCGAGTCAGTTCTGCGGCGCGCGCTGTTGCCGTCGTCCCCGGCCTCTGTTCTAATCGGACCCGAGTTACCGTCAATGCTGACGGTTATGGAGCGGAGGACGCATGCTGCCAGCCGGAATGGACCCGAGGACGCCGGTGCTCGTCGGCGCGGGGCAGGTCGTACACCGACCGGGTGAGCCGGGTTTGCCCGGCCCCGTCGAACTCGCTGCCGAATCCCTGCGCCGCGCGGGCGCCGACAGCGGCGTCGGAGACCGATTGCTGCGCTCGGCCGATCTGATCGCCGCCGTCGCCCCGGTCAGCCGCCCCTACGGTGATCTTGGCGCGCTCGTCGCGGCCGAACTGGGCGTCAGCCCGAAAAGGACCGTGCAGTCGGTGCGTTTCGGCGGCGACGCGCCGCAGCGGCTGCTCAACGTGGTCGCGCAGGCCATCGCCGACGGCCGCTCGGAGGTCGCCCTGCTCACCGGAGCCGAAGCGGTGTACTCCGGTAACACCGCCGCCCGCTCCGGCGCGGCGGTGAACTGGCCCGAGCAGCCGGAAGGCGCGGCTCCCGACGAGATCATCGGCTCCGATCGCGGGCCGAACTCCGAGATGGAGACCGCCGCGGGCCTGTGGGGCCCGGTGTACTTCTACGCGCTGATGGAGACCGCCCTGCGCCGCAGGCTCGGGTCGAGCGAAGCCGCGCACCGGGAGCGGATCGGCGGACTGTGGTCGCGGCTGTCGGAGATCGCCGCGCGCAATCCGTACGCGTGGCAGCCCGCCGCGCAATCCGCCGCCGAACTCGTGACGCCCGCGCCGGCCAACCGGATGGTGTCGACGCCGTATCCCAAGCTGCTGGTCGCGAACCTGACCGTGGACTTGGGCGCCGGGCTCGTCCTGTGCAGCGCGGCGGCTGCCGACGCCGCCGGTGTGCCGCGGGAGCGGTGGGTGTTCCCGCACGCGGGCGCCACCGCCACCGACGAGTGGTTCGTCTCCGAGCGAGCGGACATGTCCCGCTCGCCCGCGATCGCCGCGGCGGGCGCGGCGGCGCTGGGCGCGGCGGGGATCGCGATCGACGATGTCGCGCACGTCGACCTGTACTCCTGCTTCCCCGTGGCGGTGCAGATCGCCGCCGAGGAACTCGGCCTGCCCATCGACGATCCGGCCCGGCCGCTGTCGGTCACCGGCGGTCTCACCTTCGCGGGCGGGCCGGGCAACAACTACACGACGCATTCGATCGCGACGCTGTCGGGCATTCTGCGCGCGGACCCCGGCGCATACGGCCTGGCGACGGCGCTCGGCTGGTACAGCACCAAGCACGGCGTCGGGGTGTATTCGACCGAGCCGCCGCGGCGGCTGTTCCATGCGATCGAGGCGCAGGTGCCCGCGGCGCGGCGGGAACCGGCGCCCGGATACACCGGTCCCGCCACGGTCGAGGCGTACACCGTCGCCTACCGCAAAGGTTCCGCGCCGGAGCGTGCCGACGAGCCGGAAGCCGTTGTGGTGAGCGCACTGACGCCCGAGGGGACCCGCATACTGGTCCGGGCGTCGGATGACGGCACCCTCGCGGCGTTCACCGCGGGCGACCCGCTCGGCGCGGACGCCGAGATCGCCGCGGACACGTTCACCCTGCTCACCGAGAGGAGCGCCCGATGAACGACTCGGTCCTGATCGAGCGGCGCGAGGCCATCACCGTGCTGACGGTCAACCGTCCCGAGGCGCGCAACGCGATCAACCTCGCCACCGCGCAGGCCATCGAGGCCGCCGTCGACGAGTTCGAGGCCGACCAGGCGGCGCGCGTGCTGGTACTCACCGGCGCGGGCGGAACCTTCAGCGCCGGAATGGATCTCGTCGCCGCGTCGAAAGGCGAGATGCCGATGACGCAGCGCAGGGGCCCGCTCGGCATCACGGCGAAGCCACCGGCGAAACCGATGATCTCCGCGGTCGAGGGCTTCGCGCTGGCCGGTGGTTTCGAGCTGGCGCTCGCGGGTGACCTCATCGTCGCCGCGCGCGACGCGCAGTTCGGCATTCCCGAGGTCAAACGCGGCCTGGTGGCCGCGGGCGGTGGCGTGCTGCGCCTGACCCAGCGGTTGCCGCGCAGCACCGCCGCCGAGCTCGCCCTCACCGGAGGACGGATCGGCGCCGAGCGGCTCTACCAGCTCGGTCTGGTCAACCGGGTCACCGATCCCGGCGCTGCGCTGTCGGTGGCGCTGGAACTCGCCGCCGAGATCGTCGCCGCCGCACCGCTCGCGGTGGCCGCGAGCAAGCGCATCATCGACGAGTCGCCGGACTGGCCCGTCGCGGAGGGGTTCGCGAAGCAGGGCGAGATCGCCTTGCCCGCTCTGATCTCCAAGGACGCCGCCGAAGGCGCTCTGGCGTTCGCGCAGAAGCGCGAGCCCCAGTGGCAGGGCCGCTGACGGCGGGACATGTCCGGCAGCCGCAGGCGCAGCGCAGGGAGCGCATGCGCACACGGCTGCTGGACGCCGCGGTGGAGAGCCTGGTCGAGGTCGGTTACGCGGGCACGACCACGCTCGAGGTGCAGAAGCGGGCGGGTGTGCCGCGCGGAACGTTGCAGCACTATTTCCCGACCAGGGCCGACCTGCTGGCCGGCGCCGTCGAGCATGTGGCGCGTCGTCGATTCGACCAGCTGACCAGCGAATTCGAGGCGATCCCCGACGACGCGGACCGACTGGAGACGGCCGTCGAACTGACCATGCGGATGCTCAGCGGCCCGTCGTTCTGGGCGGCGCTGGAGATGTGGGTCGGCGCGCGGACCGACCCGGAGCTGCGCGCGGCGTTCCTGCCGCTGGAGGTTCGCCTGTTCGAGCTGATGCACACCAGCATTCGCGACAGTTTCCGGCGCGAATTCCCGGACGATCCCCGGGTGCCGACGATCACCGAGTTCACCATCGAGATCATGACCGGCCTGGCCCTGCGCGTGCTGCTCACCGGCGACTTGTCCCGCAACCGGCTGCTGCGGCATCGGTGGGGCAACGCTGTGCGCGTCCTGCTCGGCACGGCCTGCGCGGACACGTTGCTCGACCCGCCCGCCGACTGAACCGGGCGCTACCGCACCCGGGTGATCGTCTCGAGCAGCACTTGGGCGCACCCGGCCGGGTCGTCGAAGAACGGCGTGTGCCCGCTGCCGCGCAGCGTGACGTGCTCGGCGTCCGGCAGCACGCTGCGCGCCTTGCGGCTCTGCGTCGCGTAGGTGAGCAGGATGTCGCGGCTGCCCCAGGCTATGGTCACCGGGATGTCGGCCAGCGAGCCGAGTTCCGGTAGCCGGACGTCGGTGAACGAGGCGATGGCCTCATCGAAGCCCGCGGCGTCCGCCGCGCCGAGAGCGGTCTCCAGCGCCACCTTCGCATCCAGCGCCCACGGCTTGCCGAAGACCAGCGAGAGGAAGAGGGTCCGGCCCGCGGCGGTGCCGAGGACGGACGGCAGCGCGGGCCGCAGCTTGCGCGCCAGCGCCCGCGACTTGCCCAGCGACTGCTGGCACCACACGCGTCCCGCCGTGTCCCAGAACCCGATCGGGGAGTAGGCGGTCACCGAGCGAGCCAGCCCGCGAGCGCCCAGCTCCAGCGTGATCAGCCCGCCCATCGAGTTGCCCGCGAGATGCGGCTGTTCGATCCCTTGCGCGGCGAGGAATTCGGCGAGCGCGTCGGTGAGGTTGGGCACCGTGTTGTGCGCGAGCGGCTGCGTCGAACCGCCGAAGCCGGGCAGGTCGACGGCGATCACCTCGTACGACGTGGCCAGTGTGTCGATGATCGGCTCCCACACCTGCCACCGGCTTCCGACCCCGTGTACCAGCACGAGCGGGTCACCCGCGCCGACGCGGTGATGGTGCAACGTCGTCATGCGGCAACCCTAACAGCAGTCACCTGTCATCAGTTGGGATCGCGGGGTCGTTCGGCCGGTCGCCGCCGAGGGCTGGCGCCGGGGCCTGCGGCGTCGGTACGATAATTGGTATGGCAACGCGTAAGGTCACCCTTTCGCTGGACGAAGCCGCTTGGTCGTATGCCGAACAGGCGGCCGCTCGAGCGGGAATGTCGCCGTCGGCTTGGATCTCGAAGGCCGCGCGCCGGGAGGCCGTGCGCACGGGGGTGGGTCCGGTGCCGGATGTGACCGCCGAGGCCGCCGCGGACGCGGCCGAGCTGGCGGCCGCCGAGGAGGCGATGCGTGCGTCGGGGTGAACTGTGGATCTACAACCCGCATGGTTCGCCGCGTCGCCGCACGGTCGTGCTCATCAGCAGTGACGGCATCAATGAATCGCCACGCCCCTGGCTCATCGCGGCCGAGGTGATCGAGGACGATCCGCGCGACATCCTCGCGGTTCCGGTGCAGGAACACGGCTGGGTGCACGCGGGCAACATCGGGCGCATCTTCCGCGGTTGGCTGGCCGAACGGGTGGACGTGGTGGACACCGAGACGCTGGAACGGCTCGACACCGCGTTGCGCGCGGCGATGGACCTGTAGCGAACTTGCCGCCCGTGGCTACCGCCGAACGCCGGACGGCATTATGGTGACCACGCCACCGACAGTGGTCAGTCGAGGAAGAGGAGTCAGGTGCGGATCTGCATGATCGCCGCGGCGCTGATCGCGCTGCCGGTGCTCGCGGCATGCGGCAGCGACAAGGACACGGCGGCGCCCACGGTGACGCAGGCCGATCTCGCCAAATCGCTGCAGGACAAGGGCCTCAAGAACAAGCAACTGGCCGAATGCGCCGCGAAGGTGTTCGTCGACCAGGGCATCTCGCAGGCCGGACTGCGGATCATGATCAGCGACGAGTACGACACCAAGTCGCCCAACCAGGAAACGCTGGGGATGAGCAAAGAGGACGCGGACAAGGCGCGCGCCGCCAGCGGTCGCATCGCCAGCGAGTGCATGTCGGCGGCCCAGACGCGTTGAGCTCCTGGGCCCGGCGGCGCGGTCGGCCTTTCGCGTAGCGAGGCGGTGCGGCAGACCGTACGCTGTCGCTACGTCGACGCGGGTGTCGACCAGAAGCCGAGGATCCGACCGTGTCACAGCCGTCTTTTCCGACCTCGCCGAGCCCGGTGGGATCCCCTGCGACGCAACCGATCACCCCGTCCGGTCGCTGGTTCGCGCTGGGTGGTGTATTGATCGGCGTCGGCATCATCGGCGGGATCATCCTCGGCGCTTTCGGCTTCCTGCAGACCTCGGGCCGGATCGACGACTTCCAGCGGGTCAAGGTGCCCGGCTCCGGGGTGGTGAACTTGGCGGAGTCCGGTGGCTACACCGTGTACCTCGAGTACTCGGGGGCATCGTCCCGTGGACCCTCCGGCACGGTCAACCTGCGAGTGCTCGATCCAGAGGGCAAGCATGCGGAGTTGCGGAAGTACGACGCGACCGTCACGTATTCCTTCGGTAGTCACGAAGGACGGGCCGGGTTCTCGTTCGATGCCGCGAAGCCGGGCGCCTACCGCGTGACCACAGCGGGTAGTTCCGAGGTGACGGTCGCCATCGGCCAGGGGCTCGGCTCGTCGTTCGTCGGCACCCTGCTCGGCGCGCTCGCTCTGGGCTTCGGCGGTGTGGTGCTCGGCGTGCTGGTGATCGTGGTGGTGGCGGTCAAGCGAAGTGCGAACAGGCGCGAAGGCGCGGGATTCCCGGGACAGCCGGTCGGATACTGAACGGCGTGGACGCATCCCTGGCCGCGCGCATCACAGCGCGACGGTGAGTTCGATGCGCGCGGCCGATCCGGCCTCGAGCCCCTCCGCGACCCGCACCGCTTTCTTCATCGGCAGGACATAGGTCGCTCGCGACTTGTCCGGAAACAGCGAAGTGGACCACCGGGAATCGCCGACGACCACATGCACCCGCACCGCGCCGAATCCGCCGGAACGATGCGCGTACCGCTCCTCGATCTCATCGGCCACGTCCTCGGGCAGCGAGACGAAATGCTTCCGCACGGCTACGAACTTGGCTCGCGCGGCGACGGCATCTCCGCGCGTCGGCGACTATTTCGATCGCGCTGCGCGCAACCCGTGAGCGACCGGCCGCGGTGCGCGATGGTGGGCTGATGACGACCACCGAGGCGAAATCCACCACCGATGCCGAACTGGATGCGATCTTCGGCCCGATCTTCGACCGGATCGCCCAGGGAGCCGTGACCCGAGAAATCGACCGCACGCTGCCCTACGACGAGGTCGGACTGCTGCGCGCGGCGAAATTCGGCGCGCTGCGCGTTCCGGTCGAGTTCGGCGGCTACGGCGTCACGGTTCGGCAGCTGTTCCGGTTGCTCATCGAACTCGCCGCCGCGGAATCGAATCTGCCGCAGGCGCTGCGGGTGCACTTCTCGTTCGTCGAGGACCAACTGCTGGCGGAGGAGGGGCCCGAGCGGGAGCGCTGGCTGCGCGCGGTGGCCGAGGGCACGCTGGTGGGCAACGCGATCACCGAACCCGGTGCGGGCGCGGTTGACCGCTACCGCACCACGCTGACCCGCGACGGCGAGCGTTGGCTGCTCAACGGTGTGAAGTACTACAGCACGGGTTCGCTGTACGCCGACTACATTCTGGCCGCCGCCGACCGCGAGGGCGAGCGCGTCGGGGTGCTGGTGGACGCGAACGCCGAGGGAGTGCGCCAGCACGACGACTGGGACGGCTTCGGCCAGCGGCTGACCGCCAGCGGGACAACGGAATTCACCGATGTGGCGGTGACCGAGGACCGCATTCTCGGCCCGGGCTACGGCGCGCCCGGCCCGACCTATGCGACCTCCTACCTGCAACTGGTCCAGCTCGCGGTGCTGGCGGGTATCGCCAAGCGCGCCGAACGCGACGTCCGGGAGTGGGTCGCGGCGCGCACCCGCGGCTACACGCACTCCGCCGCCGACCTGCCGCGGCACGATCCGCTGGTGCAACAGGTGATCGGGCGGCTGTCGGCCGCCGCGTTCGCCGCCGAAGCCAGCGTGCTCGCCGTCGCCGATGTGCTCGACGGGGTGCTCGCGGGCGGCGCGAAGGACGAGAGCGCGGTGGTGGCGGCCGAACTCGCGGCGGCTCGGGCGCAGCTGGCCGTCATCGAGCTGGTGCTGCCCGCCACCTCGCTGCTGTTCGAAGTGGGTGGCGCTTCGGTCGTTTCCGAAAAGCTGCGGTTGGACCGGCACTGGCGCAACGCCCGCACCATCTCGGTGCACAACCCTGCGATCCAGAAGGCGCGGGCGATCGGCGACCACCTGCTCAACGGCGCCGATCTGCCGTTCGCGTGGAGCGCGGGCGAACGCACCCCGGGCGCGGGAGATGCGCGGTGACCCGCCGGATCCGGTTCAACGCCTTCGACATGAACTGCGTCGCCCACCAGTCCCCCGGACTGTGGCGGCATCCCGACGACCAGTCGCACCGCTACAAGGAACTGGGCTACTGGACCGAGCTGGCGCAGCTGCTGGAACGCGGCCGCTTCGACGGCATCTTCATCGCCGACGTCCTGGGCACCTACGACGTATACGGCGGCAACGACATCGCCGCGCTGCGCCAGGGGGCGCAGATCCCGGTGGCCGACCCGCTGCTGCTGGTCTCGGCCATGGCGGCGGTGACAGAGCATCTCGGGTTCGGCATCACCACCGGCACCGGATTCGAGCACCCGTACCCGTTCGCGCGGCGGCTGTCCACGCTGGACCATCTGACCAACGGCAGGCTCGGCTGGAATGTGGTGACCGGCTATCTGCCGTCGGCCGCGCGCAATTTCGGCGCCGCGGACCAGCTCGACCACGACGAACGCTACAACCAGGCCGACGAGTACCTCGAGGTGCTCTACAAGCTGTGGGAAGGGTCGTGGGAGGACGACGCGGTGGTCCGCGACGCGGCCGCGGGCGTCTACGTGGACCCGGCCAAGGTGCACCACATCGGCCATCGCGGCACGCACTACACGGTGCCCGGCATCCACCTCTCGGAGCCGTCGCCGCAACGCACGCCGGTGATCTACCAGGCGGGAGCGTCGCCGCGCGGGGTGCGGTTCGCGGCCGAGAACGCCGAGGCGATCTTCATCGCCGGTCCGTCCAAACGGGTCCTCGCGCAGACGGTTTCCCGGATCAGGGACGCGCTGGAGGCGGCGGGCCGTTCCCGGGACGCGGCGCGCGTCTACGCGCTCGCGACGGTCGTCACCGACGCGACCGACGAGGCGGCGCGGCGCAAGCACGAGGAGTATCTGTCCTACGCGAGCGTCGAAGGCGGGCTGGTGTTCATGTCCGGCTGGATGGGCATCGATCTGTCCCGCTACGACCTCGACGACCCGATCGGCCAAGTCGAGAGCAACGCGATCCGGTCGGCAGTCGCGGCGTTCCAGGAATTCGATGACGACGGGCGGGAATGGACCGTCCGCGACATCGGCAAGTGGGCCGGTATCGGCGGTATGGGACCGGTGTTCGTCGGTTCCGGGGAGACGGTCGCCGACCTGCTCCAGGAGTGGGCCGCCGAAACCGACTTGGACGGCTTCAATCTGGCTTACGCGATCACACCGGGAACGTTCGAGGACATCGTCCGGCACGTGGTGCCGGTGCTGACCGCCCGAGGCGCGTACGCCCCGGAGTACACGCCGGGCACACTGCGCAACGCCCTGTTCGGCGCGGGGGATCGATTGCCCGCCGACCACCGTGGCGCGAGCTACCGGCTGGGCGGTACGGGATCGACGGCTGTGCCGGACGCCGTCTCGCGGCCGGGAGCGACGGTCGAGGCGAACTCCTGACGTGCTCGGACGGCGCCGGAGCCCTGGTGGCCCGGCGCCTTCGCGCGTTCCGGCCGAATCAGATCGCGGCGAGGAATATCTCGGCCACCGCTTCCAGCCCCGCCCGATCGATTTCGTCGAAGCGCTCGGGCAGCGGACTATCGAGGTCGAATACTCCGATCAACGCATCGTTCCGGACCAGCGGGACGACTATTTCCGAACGTGTGTCGCCGTCGCACGCGATGTGTCCTTCGAATGCGTGTACGTCGGGCACGAGTTGGGTTGCCCTGGCCTGCGCCGCGGTGCCGCATACACCTTTCCCCAACGCGATGCGCACGCACGCGGGTTTGCCTTGAAATGGACCGACGACCAGTTCCCGGCCGTCGTAGAAATAGAAACCCACCCAATTCACATCCGGTAGCGCGTGGAATACCAGCGCGGCGAGATTGGCGGCGTTGGCGATGCGGTCGGTTTCGCCCGCGACCAGCGCTTCGGCCTGGGCGGCCAGCTGGCGGTACTGCTCGGTGCGGTCTCCGGTGAGTTCGGCGACGACGAACGACATGGGCCGAATGGTACGCGCTGGGAATTCGCTGTCTGCCCATTGATTCTCGGTGATCGCAACACTCGGCGGGCGCGGTGCGGCCATCGCATCATCCCTGCATGACTTCGCAGCAATCCGTATCCCGTTCCACTCGTTCGGCCGCGGTTATCGGCGCCGGACAGACCGGCGTCACTGCGGCGCTGGGACTTCTCGACGCCGGTTTCGACGTCACCCTCTACAGCGAGCGCGATCAGCGCGCTTTGCGCGACGACGTGCCCGCCACCGGCACCGCGCTCGAATTCGGTGAGACCCAGCAGGCCGAGGCGGCGCTCGGATTGGACAGCTACACCTCGCGCGCGCCGAGGCACACCGGCTTGAGCGTGCGCATCGCGGGACCCGGCCCCGAGCGCCCCGAATTGATCCAATTCGACGGGCATTTCGACGGATACGTCGGCGTCGCGGTGGACACGCGGCTCAAGGCCGACGAGCGGCTCACCGCGTTCCTGGAGCGCGGCGGCCGGTTCGTGGTCGATCAGGTGACGCCGGAGACGCTCGACGGCATCGCCGCCGCCAACGACCTCACCCTGGTCGCAACCGGTCGCGGCGGGCTGTCGGACCTGTTCCCCGTCGACGCGCAGCGCACGCCCTACGACGCGCCGCAGCGCAAGCTGCTCACCGTCGTCGTCACCGGACTCGGCCACGACCAGAACGTCTTCGCTCATCGCAGCGTGGCCGGCGGCGCGCACAGCGGCTTCTCCATCCTCGCCGATCAGGGCGAGGGCTGGTGGGGCCCGTACCTGCACAAGGACGCCGGGCCGAGCTGGGCCTTCCTCGGCTGGGCGCGCCCGGGCAGCGACTGGGAGAAGCGTTTCGCCGCGGCCGATTCCGCCGAATCGGCGCACCGGATCGTGCAGGACCTCTACCGCGACTACATCGAGTGGGACCTGCCGGAGGTGCTGACCACCAAAACCATTCCCGAGGACCCGCACTCCTGGCTGAAGGGCGCGGTGCGCCCGGTCGTGCGGTCGGGTGTCGGGCGCACCGCGGGCGGGCACGTGGTCGCCGCGCTGGGCGACACCGCCATCGCCTACGACCCGATCGCCGGACAGGGCGCGCAGAGCGGCCTGATCCAGGCGCAGCGGCTGGTCGCGGCGGCGGCCGTGCACGAAGGACCGTTCGACGAGGCGTGGATCGAGAAGCAATACGCCGCGTTCCTGGCCGCGCGCGCCGACGCGGCGAACAAGGTGACCAGGTTGTTCCTCAGCGATCCCGAGCTGGCCGAGGTCGGCAACGCGTTCTTCGCCGCGGCGGCCGTCGATCCGGCGTTCGCTTCGGCGCTGGTCGGCCTGCTGCACCGGCCGCAGCCGTTCCTGCCGGTCGACTCGCCGGAAGCGGTCAACGAGTTCATCACGCGGGTCACCGGCGAGGACGCCGCCGCGCTGCTGGGCCGCTTCGCGCCCGCGGGCAAGTTCGCCAGGTCGGGCTACTCGCCCGCGCTGGCCGACGCCTGATCCGAATCGCACAGATTCAAAACCTCGTCCCGTCCGGGGGCCGGTGCTGGAGTGGAAGGAGCGCCGGACGCATGCGTGGCGTCCGGCCTCCGATCCGACGGCTACCCCCGATAACCATGGAGCAGCTATGACCACGGAGCAGATCACCGAGCAGATCCGGTTCGCCTACTGGGTGCCCAACGTCAGCGGGGGACTGGTCACCAGCGATATCGAACAGCGCACCAGCTGGGATTTCGAATACAACAAGAAGCTGGCGCGGACCGCGGAGAAGAACGGCTTCGACTACGCGCTGTCCCAGGTGCGCTACACCGCCTCCTACGGCGCGGAGTACCAGCACGAATCCACCTCGTTCAGCCTCGCGCTGCTCGGCGCGACCGAACGGCTGAAGGTGATCGCGGCGGTGCATCCCGGACTGTGGCATCCGGCGGTGCTGGCCAAGTTCGGCGCCACCGCCGACCATCTGTCCAACGGCCGGTTCGCCATCAACGTCGTGTCCGGCTGGTTCGCGGGCGAGTTCACCGCGCTCGGCGAGCCGTGGCTCGAGCACGACGAGCGCTACCGGCGCAGCGCCGAATTCCTCGAGGTGATCCGCAAGATCTGGACCGAGGACAACGTGAACTACGGCGGCGACTTCTACCGCATCCGTGACTTCACCCTGAAGCCGAAGCCGCTGAACACTCCCAAGCGGCCGAATCCCGAACTCTTCCAGGGCGGCAACTCGACCGCCGCCCGGCGCAACGGCGGCCGCTACGCCGACTGGTACTTCTCCAACGGCAAGGACTTCGACGGCGTCACCGAACAGCTCGACGACCTGCGCGCCGTCGCCCGCGCCAACGACCGCGAGGTGAAATTCGGGCTCAACGGCTTCATCATCGCCCGCGACACCGAGAAGGAAGCCCGCGACACCCTGCGCGAGATCATCGAGAAGGCGAACAAGCCCGCCGTGGAGGGTTTCCGCGACGCGGTGCAGCAGGCGGGCGCGTCCACCCAGGACCGCAAGGGCATGTGGGCCGACTCCACCTTCGAGGACTTGGTGCAGTACAACGACGGTTTCCGCACCCAGCTGATCGGCACGCCGGAGCAGGTGGCCGAGCGGATCGTCGCCTACAAGCAGCTCGGCGTCGACCTGATCCTCGGCGGCTTCCTGCACTTCCAGGAGGAGATCGAGTACTTCGGGGCGAAGGTGCTCCCGCTGGTGCGCGAACTGGAAGCCGCGCAGCGGCCCGTCGCGGCGGTGAACTGATGACCGCGGTCGCCGCCGATCGCATCCTGTCGGCGGCCCAGGCGTTCGCGGTCGCCCAGCGGCTCGCGGCCGGCTTCGCGCCGGGCGCCGCCGACCGCGACCGGGAGCGTGCGCTGCCGTACGCGGAGGTCGATCGGTTGGCGGCCAGCGGTCTGCTCGCGATCACCGTGCCCGCCGCGCACGGCGGCGCGGATCTGCCGCCGAGCGCGGTGGCGGAAGTGACGCGAATTCTCGCCACCGCCGACCCCAATATCGCGCAGATCCCGCACAGCCACTTCGTGTATGTGAACCTGCTGCGGCTCGCGGGTACGGCGCAGCAGCAAGAGCGGTACTTCGGGCGGGTGCTCGACGGCGGGCGCATCGCCAACGCGCAGTCCGAGCGCGGCGGCGCGACCGTCGCCGACATCGCCACCACCTTGCGGCCGGTCGGCGACCGGTTCCGGGTGGACGGCGTGAAGTACTACTGCACCGGGTCGCTGTTCGCCGACCTGTTCGCGGTGCTGACCCGGCTGGACGATCCGGAAGGGCGCGGCGGTCTCGAGCCGGGCGAGTACATCGTCTACCTGCCCGCCGACACTCCCGGCGTGCGCGTCGTGGACGACTGGAACGGGATCGGGCAGCGCACCACCGGCAGCGGAACGGTGTCCTTCGACGGGGTGCTCGTCGACCGTGACCAGGTGATTCCCCGCTCCGGCGCGGTGCGAGCGCCCACCGGGTACGGTGCGTTCGCGCAGTTGCTGCACGCCGCGATCGACACGGGCATCGCCCGGGGCGCCCTCACCGCCGCGACGGAATTCGTGCGCACGAAGAGTCGTCCGTGGTTCGAGGCCGGAGTCGCGAACGCGGTGGACGACCCGCTGTTGATCCAGCGCTTCGGTGAATTGTCCGTCGCGGTGACCGCCGCGGAGGCGACCCTCTCCTCGGCCGGATGGACGTTGGACGCGGCCATCCGGATCGACCAGAGCGCCGCGAACGTCGCCCAGGCGTCGCTGGCCGTCGCGACCGCCAAAGTGCTCGCCGACCGCGCCGCCAACGACGTGTCCGCCGCGCTGTTCGAGGTCGCGGGAACGCGCAGCGCGGCGGCGGATCTCAATCTGCACCACTTCTGGCGCAACGCGCGCACGCATACCTTGCACGATCCGGTGCGCTGGAAGTACCAGCACATCGGCCGGGCCTTGCTGCACGACGCCGCGCCTCCGCTTCACGGCGTGATCTGAAAGGAGACGAAATGACAGTCACTGTCGTCGTCGGAAATCCGAAACCCGCCTCACGCACGCTCACCGCGGCCACCCTGGTCGCGCGGGGATTGCGGCCTGAGGTGGAGCCCACCGTGATCGACCTGGTCGAGTTCGGTCCCGCGCTGCTCAGCTGGGGTGACCCCGGTGTGGCCGACGCGGTGCGCACTGTGGCCGGATCGGAACTCGTCGTTTTCGCCAGCCCCACCTTCAAGGCCACCTACACCGGGTTGCTGAAGCTGTTCCTCGAACAGTTCGAGGGCGGGACGGGTCTGGAAGGCGTGCTCGCGGTCCCGGTGATGCTCGGCGCGGGACCGGCCCACGCCCTCGCGCCGGATCTGTTGTTGAAGCCCGTGCTCGTCGAAATCGGCGCCACCGCCGCGTTGCCCGGGCTCTACCTGTCCGACCGCACGTTCGCCGAGGACGGCGTCATCGACCGGTACAGTGGTCGGTGGCGTTCGGTCGCCCAGGCACTGGCCCACAGCTCGAAGGCTGCGAATCATGCATGACCTGTTCGAATTTCCCGCCGACGGAGCCGGTCTGCGTCGCGCGTTCGCCAACTTCCCCAGCGGCGTCGTCGCCGTGTGCGCCGAAATCGACGGAACCCCGCACGGTCTCGCGGTGAGCACGTTCGTCCCCGTCTCCCTCGATCCGCCGCTGGTCTCGTTCTGCGTGCAGAACTCCTCGGCCACCTGGCCCAAACTCGCCGCCGCCAGCCACCTCGGCCTCAGCCTGCTCGGCACCGACCAGCAGGCCGCCGCCCGCTCGCTGGGCACCCGCGACGGCGACCGCTTCCGCGACATCCAACTGCACCGCGGCTCCGGCGACGCCGTCTTCATCGACGGCGCGTCCGCCTGGATCGAGGGCGTCCAGGAGGCCCACGTCCCGGCAGGCGACCACGCCGTCGTCATCCTCCGCATCCACCGCATCGCCACCCGCACCGACGTGGACCCACTCGTCTTCCACGGCAGCAAGTTCCGCCGGCTGCACGCCGAACCGGCGAACGGGGCGGCCTGAATCGCGGGTGCAATCCGCCCGATGACCGGATCGACAGCGCGTAGGGTTGACCCTCACACTGCTGTCGTCGGTCCTTGAGGTGGCCCATGGACGTCCCCGATCATCCGAGAGCTCTGAAACAGGAGCGAATTCGGAGAGAACGTGCCGCCGCACTCGGAGCGCCGCACGTTCGCGAGCTCAATCAGTTGATCGATCGCATCGGAGCGGATACCGGGTTCGGAAATCTGCCCTACATAGATCCGCTGTTCGGTGGCGTCGCGGCCGAGTTATTGTTCGTGCTCAAAGCGCCGGAGGGTGACGCGAGTCCCGATATCACCGGCAAACGGTTTCTGAGCTGGGACAACGACGATGCCGGTGCGGAGAATTTCTTCCGCACCTGCGACGAATACGGTCTCGACCGTCGGCGCTGCACCGCCTGGAACGCCTGCCCGTTTCCGATCGAGGGTAAGTCGCCCTCACGGTTCGAACTCGGTAGGGCCGAGCCGTACACACGTCGAATGCTCGGGCTGCTTCCACAGCTGCGAGTCGTCGTACTACTCGGCCGTCCGGCACAGCATGCCTGGAAGCGGATGTCTTTGATCAAACCGGACATCCATCTGGTGTGCGGAGCCTCGCCATCTCCGCCTGGCATCAACGATCCAGACAATCGCAGCAGATTCGAAGCGGCGATCCACACGGCCGTCCGGTTGCTCGACTGATGGCGCGGACGTTGCTCCGGCGGTCGCCGCTGTGCGAGGATCATGCGTCTTCCACGGAAAGGTCCACCATGACGCTCGGGATGGTTCTCGGTGATTTCCCGCGCACTTCGGCGCGGGCGTAGACAGGCGACCTACTGACTCCTGTGCGATAGCCGCACAGGTCTTTCGCGACTCCGCGTCGAAGTGCTCTTCGTGCCCTTTGCACGTTCGATCACGAGGAGTACGCGGTGTCCACCGTTTCCTGGACCGAGGACAACACCTGCCCGACCGCCCGCTGGCATTCCGAAAATGGCACGCTGCCACCCCGTTTTATCGTGGTGGTGGACGACTCGACGACCGCTGACGCGGCTTGCCGATCGGCGCGAGCGGGAACCGGCTTGCTGTGGCGTGGCGATTTCCACAACGCTCGGCAACTGCTGCGGGCGATGGGGCGACGGGTCGAGCGGAAAGTCGCGCCGGGTGGTGATCCGGCCGAGGCGTTCCGGCGGTATCGCGCGTCGCGTCGCAGGCGCGCGCACGTGCTCGGCAAGTTGCTCGTGGTTCTGGAAGACGATTATTCGCTGGCGTTGCGGCGCGCTCCCGACGTGCGGCGCGCGTGCACCGAGGCATACGGCGCGCCGCACGGACGCATGGTGGTCGCGCTCACCGAGTTGCTCGGCGTGCTGGGTGCGGCGCAATGGCGGGAGAAAGGCGTGTACGTGCCCGCCCTCAGGGAGCGGATTCATCCGCACTACGGCGTGTTCTCCCCGGTCCGCGGCGAGTACGTCGATCTGGTCGCGTCCGCGCCGCTACCCGCGCGGGTGGACAGCGCCTTCGATCTCGGTACGGGCACCGGCGTGCTCGCGGCCATCCTGGGCCGTCGTGGATTCCGGCGAATCATCGCCACGGACAACAATCCTCGCGCGCTGAGCTGTGCCCGCGCCAACCTCGATCGGCTGGGCCTGTCATCCGTCGCCGTGCATGGCCCGGCTCTCTTCCCGGATGGCAAGGCCGACCTCGTGGTGTGCAACCCTCCTTGGCTCCCTGGCACGCCTACCTCAGTCCTCGAAAGCGGTGTCTACGACGAGAACTCGTCCATGCTGCACGCCTTCCTCTCCGGCCTCCGCGCCCACTTGCGCCCCGGCGGCGAAGGCTGGCTGATCCTGTCCGACCTTCCCGAACATCTCGGCTTACGTCCCGTGGGCGCTCTCCGCGACCGCATCTCCGCCGCCGGCCTCCGCATCACCGCCCAACTGACCACCCATCCCACCCACCACCGAGCCCGTAACCCCAGCTCCCCCCTCCACAGCGCCCGCACCCGCGAGACCACCTCCCTGTACCGCCTGACCCCTAGTTGAGAGGCACAGACGGAGAGGGCACTCGCGATGCCCCGACCAAGCGTCGCGGCGATGTGCGCCCGCGCCGCGCTATGAGCATCGGCGTGGACGCGCCATCCTCGGTGGCGTTGGTGAGCCTGTGCCGGAGTTGGTGCAGCGTGAACGGCCGCGCTGCGTTCCCACGCTGTGATGCTCGAGCAGCGCGGCCGCGCGCCGCGCCGGCCGGTCGACGGATCGATGTCGCCGAGAGCCACCGAGGGTTTCGGTCGCCGACCGGTGTTCAGCGCAAGGTGAAAGGGGTCTCGGAGGCGACGCGGGTCAGTTTTTCCGGGTTGCGGACGAAGTAGAGGCCGGTGATGTGGTCCTCTTCGATGTGGAAGGCCATGATGCCGTCGAGTACGCCGTCGAGGCTCAGTGCCAGTGCGGGGTGTCCGTTGATCAGGATGGTTTCGCAACTGAGTTCGGCTCGGACCTTGCCGGTGCCGCCGGTGATGTAGCGGACGACCTTCTCGGCGCCGATCACGGGCTGTAGTGCGGCGCGCTTGATGCCGCCGCCGTCGCTCATGAGGACCACGTGCGGGGCGAGCACGTCGAGCAGGCCTTGTGGATCTCCGGATTCGAGCGCGCGCTGGAACGCTTCCACCGATGCGCGGGCCTGGCTGGGCGATACCACCGAACGCGGGCGGCGGGCCTCGACATGGCGGCGGGCGCGGTGCGCGATCTGGCGCGCGGTCGGCGGGGTCTTGCCGACCGCGGCCGCGATCTCGTCGTAGGTGAGGTCGAAGACCTCGCGCAACACGAAAACAGCGCGTTCGGTGGGCGAAAGCGTCTCGAGGACGAGCATCATCGCCATCGACATGTTCTCGGCGAGCTCGACGTGCTCGGCCACGTCGGGTGTGGTGAGGATCGGCTCGGGCAGCCAGGGGCCGACATACGACTCCCGGCGGCGCTTCATCGTGCGAAGCCTGTTGAGCGACTGGCGGGTGACTATCCGGACCAGATAGGCGCGTTCGTCGCTCACCTGCTCTAGATCGGCCTTCACCCATCGCAGCCAGGCCTCTTGCAAAACGTCCTCGGCGTCGGCGGCCGAACCGAGCATCTCGTAGGCGACGGTGAACAGCAGGTCGCGGTGAGCGACGAAAATCTCGGTCGCATGATCGCTCATCTTCTCGACCCTTCCCTGGGAGTTGGCTGCGTTGGATCCGGGCCGTCAGCTCGTGAAAGGTTCGAGGGCGAACCGACCCCACGCGATGAACACCGCCACCGCGAGGTACACCGAGTTCAGCACGACGAACTTGTACTCCCCCAGCCGGCCGTGCGTGATCATCGCGCCGACCATGAGCCCGACCCAGCACACGGCCGTGACCGGCACCATTACCGGGGCGATGCCGAGCACGGCGGGCAGGGTCAAACCGACCGCCGCCAAAATCTGCAAGACGCCCAGACCCTTGACGAAGCCGTCCCCGGCACTCGCCGTCCATTCCCCGCCAGGCGACGCGGCAAGCTTTTCCCGCGGAACGAACGCCTTGGTGATACCGCCGAAGAGGGCGAGCGCGGCCAACAGTGCCGTAGCGATCCACAGTGCGATGTTCATCGGAATCTCCTCCGTCTCTGATGTGTCGGCCAGAAGACACCGCGCAAGCGAACGTTGTGACAACCCGGTGACCCAGATCACTCTCCGGATGGGTGGCCGCATCCGGCGCCGTGTTGAGCGGCACATGACGGAGGGGATACTCGCGATTCGCCTCAACCATGCGCCACTCGATGGCGAGGGCAGTTCTTGGAGGCTGGTCAAGATAGCATCAGGGCCTGGCACTAGATCAGGACTGGAGATGCCTCGCAACAGACGTCCGCAGGATCGGGAAGAGAAGCGCGCGGAGATCGTGGTGGCTGCTCGGCGGTTGTTCGTCGAGGAGGGATACGACGCGGCATCGATGGCGCGGATCGCCCGCGACGCCGGAGTGGTGTCGAACACGCTGTACTGGTACTTCCGGGACAAGGACGCGGTATTGATCGCGGTCTTGGACGCGGTCCTGGCCGACTCGATGGCCTCCTACAGCGAAATGCTCGGCTCGGGGCTGGCTGATCGGCTGTTGTGGCTGGTCGAGGAATTGGAGCAACTGGGCCGGTTGGTCAGCACGGTGCACATGCGCGCCAAGGAGTCCGCGTCCATTCAGGAATGGCACGAGCAGTTCCATGCGCTGGCCGAGGGATTGTTCCGGGCAGAGCTGATCGAGCTCGGCGTGCCCGCTGACGAACTGGATCCGCTGGTCGCGATCGGCGTTTTCGTTGTCGAAGGCTTGCTGACGCATCCGACGGAGCAGGCCCAGCGGCGCGCGGTGCTCGAGACGTTGCTGAACAGCGCTAGCAGTCTGGCCGCAGCCGCCGACTGACTGCCCGCTCTCCGCACGTCCACCAGCCAGGGGCGACCTACTGCGTGTTGTGTGCGGTGTTGTCGAACTGTGTTGCCAGGAAATGGAGTTGGTCACGCACGGCGCGTTCGAAGTGCTCGCCCAAGTAGATGCCGAAGTGGTCGCAGGGGTAGTTCTGGACGTGCACGTGTGCCAGGCCCTGCGCGCGGCGCTTCGTGGTCTTCGCGGGCGCGGCCGCGTCGTTGTCGCAGACACACAGCAGCGTCGGAGTGCTGAAGCGAGCCAGCGCGCGACCGGGCCGATCGAGCGGGAGGTGCAGCACCAGCCGTGCGGCCAGGGCGTTGGCGGCATCGAATTGATCATCCGGGCCGCGCAATACACCCCATATGCTGTCGCGACCGACACCGGTCACGGGTTCTTCCCCACCGTCGATTTCGGTCAGCTCGATGTTCTTCGACACCTGAGCCCGCACCGACGGCAGCCGTTTCAACAACGCGCTGGTGCGCCGCGAGAGCCGGGTCCCCGCGGGCAGGAGTGCGGAAGCGCCGGCGAGAGCGTCGGGTGAGGCCACGAACGCGGGCATCCAGGACGTCCCCGCCATCGGCAACAGGATCGGCTTCGCGCCGAACCAGGAACCGACCGTGTCGAGGATGCCTGCCACTGTCAGCGCTACCACGCTCAGCGGGCCGGTCCGGATCCGCGAGCGCAACGACGCCGGTCCGTCGGTGAAGGGGCACTGGGCCACGACCGCCGCGATTCGGGTGTCTTCAGAGGCGACCTGAAGGACATGTCCGCCGCCGAAAGAGCTGCCCCACAACGCGATCCGGTCGACATCGACCTCCGGAAGTGTGCGTGCGAAGGCCAGGGCGGCATGCCAATCGGCGCGTTGCCGACCGATATCGAGGAGCTGGCGCGGTGCTCCGCCGCTGGCACCGAGGTGACGGTAGTCGAACACCAGCACCGACCACCCCGCGTCGGCGAACCGTTCCGCGTAGGCATCCAGGCGCATCTCCCGCACCGCCCCGAGTCCGTGCCCCATGATCACCATCGGACGCGGGCCGTTCAGGTCAGGCGCGGTGTACAACCATGCGGCGCACTCGTCCTGGCCGGAGGTGAACGAGACCTCACGCCGCCGCACCGCTACCGCCTGGCGCCGATCGGCCGGCCCACTGATTTCCATGACTCGCGTCCTCCCGCTTCACCACCACTCTTCTTGGACGCCATCCAAGAAGTGGATGGCGGTTACGGTAAAGACTTCTTGGACGTCAGTCAAGAAGGCGGCGCGGGTCACAGCAGGTCGAGGTGGGCGACGAACGTGTCGGTCTCCTGGTCGCTCATCTTCTCGACCCTTCTCTCGAGAGTTGGCTTCGCTCGATTCGAGCGGTCAGCTCGTGAGAGGCTCGATGGCGAACCGGCCCCACGCGATGAACACCGCCACCGCGAGGTACACCGAGTTCAGCACGACGAACTTGTACTCCCCCAGCCGGCCGTGCGTGATCATCGCGCCGACCATGAGCCCGACCCAGCACACGGCCGTGACCGGCACCATTACCGGGGCGATGTCGAGCACGGTGGGCAGGATCAGCCCGGCCGCCGCCAGAATCTGCAGAACTCCCAGGCTTTTGACGAAGCCGTCGCCCGCAGCCGCGGTCCATTCCCCGCCAGGCGACGCGGCAAGCTTCTCCCGGGGAACGAACGCTTTGGTGATACCGCCGAAGAGGGCGAGCGCGGCCGACAGTGCCGTAGCGATCCACAGTGCGATGTTCATCGGATCCTCCGTTTCTAGCGTGTCGGCCAAAAGGCACCGCGCGAGCGAACACTGTGACAAGACAGTGACCTAAATCACTCTCTAGAGGGAATGTGTCAGGTCGATCCCGCGCCGTCGGACGGACCTTCGCGAGGACGATGCGGCCACACCGAAACTGTGGCCAGCGGCATCAGGGGCATGCCGCCGACGGGTCCTCTGGCTAGCGTGACGGGTGATCCCCCTCGCGGCACAGAAGTTTGTCAGATGAACCGAACGACGTTGAAAGTAATTGCCGCGTGGCCTTTTCCCTTGCCGCAGTTGCAGGCCCGGCAAACGCCGCTGTTACGCCCAGCGGAATACCTCTGGAGCCCATGTCGAGCCCAGAATCGGCTCACGTCGGCGCCCAGGCGACTCCTGTCGGCGTGTCTCCGGGCTCGAGCGACGAAAAGTCGTTGGTCCGCCTCGTGCACGCCCTGTCCAGCGGCGCCGTCTACTGCCTGTAACCCCGGTCATCGAGTGGCACATGACCGAGAGGTCTACTCGCGATTCGCCGCAACCATGTGCCACTCGACTGATGGGTGCCTACCTTTGCCGCGAGGCGTCCGGCCGGATCCTGCCCGCATCGATGAGTGCTTGCCAGGCGGCCTGCTTCCGGCGGCACACGGTGATATCGCAGCTTCGGTGCCGCTGCATCGTCATGTGCGCCTCTGCCACGTCGGAGGTATCGCGCAGGCAACCCGCAGCCCACGATCTGTCGCCTGTGCGTGGTGCGGCGACACGCGCCTCCATGGTCTCGTGGTCCGAGGGAACCTGCCACCACAGCGAGGCCGCGACTACTGGGACCATCACCAGGAGCGCGGCGCCGATGCCGATTGCGAAAGTGACCCACCCGTTCATTCGGCATCCCCCTCGTAGAACTCCGGTGCTCCGAAAACCGGACCAGCGACCCTGAATTCATCGCCTGGCGTACCGTTCTCGTCGACGAATACCCAGGTATGTGGTTTGTCCACAGCCATCCACAGGGGTCCCTCCGTCCTTGCGATGGCGAGCTTGGCGGCATCGTCGGCGGAGAAGGCGGCGCGCACGGCTTTGAGATCAAGGGAATCGTCCTTCGCGGTCATACCGTCCTCGCTGCTGGAAATAGTTGGTGTGCACCCGACGCCGAGGCTCTCGCCATCGGCTGGCGTTTCGGTGCCCCCGACGGACCGGCATCACCCGGCGTCGGCGCTTACCGGTACTTTCCAGCGGAAATATGGCTGATTGAAGCCATGCGACTACTACGGAAGGCCTACGCTGACGTTCACGGACGGACACACAGATGGGCAGATCAGATGATCGTGACCAAGTGGACGGGGGTCGAGGTTCGTGCTCTACGCACTGCGGCGTTGCGTGTCAGCCAGCCGGAGTTCGCCGAGATCCTCGGGTTCACTGTTGCGGCGGTACGCAAGTGGGAGACGCGGCGCGAAACTATCGAGCTGTCAGGCAAGTACGCCGCGGCAATGGACACGATGCTCGATCGGCTCACCGATTCCGAGCGGGCACGGTTCGAAGCCGCGCTCACGCCGGGGCCGTGTGCCGCGAGCATGCGGACAGTCGCCGATACCTTCGAGAGTCCTACGGATATCGCGCGGCGGGTACAGGGTCTTACCGAACTCGAGTCCGACGGCGATGCACTCGACATCCTGACGTTGGCAGTCGATAACGTCGTACATCGCTACGAGTTCGAAGGACCGCGCCGACTGGCGCCGGAGGCGATCGCAGCACGCCATCAGGTCGAGGTGATGCTCGGTCAGCGCCGACACCCCGCCCAGCTTCGTGCGCTCTACTCCATTGCAGGCCGCCTGTCCGGTGTGCTCGGGTACATGGCGGTCAACCGTGGACGATTCGGACACGCCCGAATGTATTGCCGTGAAGCGTTCGCCATCGGCCAGCTGCTGGGCGACACCGATCTACAGGCATGGGTGAAAGGCACCGAGAGTTTCTGTGCCTACTATCAAGGTGACTACGCGGCGGCGGTCCGGGCGGCCTATGAGGGGCTGGACTTGGCAGACGGTGGACCACAATCGGTTCGCCTGTACTCGAACGGCCTTGCTCGCGCTCTCGGCAAGGTGGGGGACTCGGCTGGCGTCGCCGGCGCGATCGACGCCGCGACCACCACGGCTGCCGCGCTCGACACGGGCCCCGGCCTCACGCCCGCCCTGACTTTCGCTCCGTACGGCCAGGCGCGGCTTATGGCAAACGCTGCGACCGCGTTCCTTTCGGCGGGCGAGTATCAGCGCTGCCTCGAGTACGGCCAGCAGGTCGAAGACCGAGTAGCCGAGTCGGACTCGGTATGGAGCCGATCTCTGGTGCGTCTCGACATGGCGGCAGCGATGCTCGGCGCCGGTCGCCGTCGTGATGTCGAGCGGGCCGCGCAACTCGGAGTGGAGGCGCTCGATGCGTCCAGTGATCGCCCGATCCGCTCGGTCTGGCAGCGGGCGCATGAGCTCGGGGCAATTATCGGAGCGATCCGCGCACGTGGTTCGGACGAATACCTCGGCTCGTTGCTTGAGTGGTCGTCCTCCGCGCGGGATTTCTCCGCGCCGGAAGGGTAGCCGCTTTCAGAGCGCGAGCACGGCGCGGTCGGTCCAGCGATACCGGCGGCCGTCGCGGCGCAGCTCGACGAGTTCGACCCTGCTGACGCGCACGGTGACCGGTGGCAGATCCCGCAGCGCGGCCACGTCGGCGATCAGCGCCGCAGGGTCCCGGGGTCGGTTGAGGTAGCCGATTCCGACGTGCGGCCGGAAGTCGGTCGTCTCGGCGAGGCGACTCGTCGGCCGGTGTGCGGCGGTCGCCACGCGAAGCGCGTCGTGCAACGCGAGTAGGTTGTGCCACGGGGCGACCGAGAACCGCAGCGCACTGGCGGATCCGGTCAGCGGCCCGACCTCGACATCGAACGGCGTGACACCAGCGAGCCGTGCACGTGCGGCATCCGCGATACCCGTGAGCTGTTCGCCGGATACCTCGCCGACCTTGCCGACACTCAGGAGCGTCATGTGCAGAGCGTCGAGGGGAACCAGGTCGATCCCATCGTCGGCGAGAGTCTTCTGACATCGCTCGGCGAGATCGGTCAGCGCGGGATCGTCGAAAGTGAGATACCAGTAGTAACCGGACTGACCGGGCGCCCATGACTTCAGGGTCCAGTGGTCGTGCAAGTTCCTGAGTTGCCGGAACGCAACCCAGTCGTTGGACCGAATGGCCGCCGCATCGGACGTCGATGCGGGCCGCAGCAACGGGAATGGGCGCTGGGTAGAAACCACGCGGTGAGTGTACGGACGCGCGACCTAGCCCGTCCGACAATAAACCCGCCGCACCTACCCATTCAGCACGATCCATTCGCCCTCTACCGCAACGACCCCGTTGAGTGGCACATGACGGAGGGGTCCACTCGTGATTCGCCTCAGCCATGTGCCACTCGAGGACGAAAGGCCCTGGGGCGGCGGGTGCCGGTCCAGGGCCTTCGGTGGAGCCGATGACGGGAATCGAACCCGCGCTGTCTGCTTGGGAAGCAGAAGTTCTACCATTGAACTACATCGGCAGTCGTATCGAGACTTTAGCAGATGGTGCCTACGCGTGGTAAAAGTCCTGATAGACGGTCGTGACCAGGGCTGATGTCCTTCGTTTAGGACCAGGACGTCGACGAGAGTTGATCTTGCGTTCCGGGGCTTTCAGGGGCGTTCGGACGCGATCCTCACAATCCTCACAAAATCGAGCGCGGAGACTCCCAGATTGCGGACTCCTGAGCGAGGGCAACGCGGGCAGTAGCGGCAGGGTGCGGCCTCTGGCGGTGGCCGACTACGGCCGAGGAAGAGATGTCGCGGCCCGGTCCGACTTCCTGCTCGGCAGGTGGTCCCCGGCCGCGCCCCGGCTGACGGGTACCAAATACCGATACACGGTCAAGCAGAAGATGAGCCACAGCGCCCCGAAGCACCAGCCGCCGAGGACGTCGGTCGCCCAGTGGACGCCGAGGTAGATCCGCGACAGGCCGACCGCGAGGACGAACAGCGCGGCGGCGATCGCGGTCCAGGCGCGCAGGGCGGGGGCGTGGATGCCGGGGAGCGCGACCGCGAGGACGATGCCGACCACGACGAACGAGCCCATGCTGTGCCCGGAGGGATACGCCTGGTTGGACACGCTGATCAGGTGTTCCTCGACGGGCGGGCGCTCTCGGTCGGTCAGTCGCTTGCCGCCGCGCACGAGTAGGCCGCCGCCGAGCCCGGTGATCGCGACGAGAGCGGCGGCCGTCCAGCGCCGCCGCCAGGACAGGACCAGGCAGGTGACGGTGGCCAGGGCGGTCATGGCGAGCGTGCCGCCCAGCAGGCTGATCGTCACCGCTGGCGGAGTCAGCGTGCCGTTGCGGTGGGCGACGGCCCAATCGGTGATGCCGCGATCGAATCCGCCGGGACCGCGATTCCCGACCACACCTGCCGTGAGAGCTGCGGCGCACACCACCAGCAACGCGGTGAGCACCCAGATGACGTTGCGAATGCGAAGGGAGGTCACCATTCCACAGTCCCACTTCCGACGCTGGAGGGTAGCCCAGGCCGTTCCCAGCTGGGACGACACCGCGAGCGTCGTCTCGGACACCACTGGCGGGGAGGTGAACGACCGGCGGCCGCCGCCGAGTCAGAACTTGCTGTAACCGCCGTCGATCAGCAGAGTGTCGCCGGTGTGGTAGGCGCTGGCGGGGCTGGCGAGGTAGACGGCGACGGATTCGAAATCGCTCGGCAGGCCCCAGCGGCGAACCGGGATTCTCGGGTGGACGCGTTCGCGGAAGCGGTCCCAGGCGAAGGCGTCCTCGGTCATCGGCGTCTCGACCCAGCCGGGCAGCACCGAGTTCGCGCGGATGCCGTGCTTGGCCAGCTCCACCGCGATCGAGTTGACCATGGCGATCAGCCCCGCCTTGCTGGCCGCGTAGGACTGCCCGCGCGGAACGCCCTGCTGGGCGGCGAGGCTCGCGGTGGCGACCAGGCTGCCGCCTTCACCCTGGGCGAGCATCGCCTTCGCCGCTTCGCGCAGCGTCACGAACGCCGCGTCGAGGTTGAGCGAGGTGACCCGGCGGAATTCCGCGAGATCGGTCTCCACGAAGGGGATGAACCCTTGGCTGACACCGGCGTTCACGAAGCAGGAGTCGATGCGGCCGAGTTCGGCGGCCGCGCGGCCGATGGTGTCGATCACCTGCTGTTCCTCGCCGACGTCGCAGCTCAGCGCGAGCACCCGCCCGCCGAAGGCGCGCAATTCGGCGGCGGCGGCCTCGTTGCGTTCGGTGTTGCGGCCGACCACACAGACATCGGCGCCGGCTCGCGCGAGCCCACGGGCGAACCCGAGACCGATGCCGGAATTACCCCCGGTGACGACGGCGACGTGGCCGGTCAGGTCGAACAGCGAGCCCTCGGTCATATGGTCCATCCCTTCGCTCACGGGCGGCGGCGCCCGAATGAATGCGAGGATATCGGTCTCTCCATATCACTGTGCGGCTGAGGAGCCCCGTCGAGCAGGCGCTACGCTCGTCGCGTGCTGCTTTCCGATCGTGACATCCGCGCGGAGATCGCCGCTGGGCGTCTCGGCGTCGAGCCGCTGCTGGAGAACCTGATCCAGCCCTCGAGCATCGACGTGCGCTTGGACCGGATGTTCCGGGTCTTCAACAACACCCGCTACACCCACATCGATCCGGCGCAGCAGCAGGACGAGCTCACCAGTCTGGTCGAGCCTGCCGAGGGCGAGCCGTTCGTGCTGCACCCCGGCGAATTCGTGCTCGGCTCCACCCTCGAGGTCTGCACCCTGCCGGACGACCTGGCCGGACGGTTGGAGGGCAAGTCCAGCCTCGGCCGCTTGGGCCTGCTGACCCACTCGACCGCGGGTTTCATCGATCCCGGCTTCAGCGGGCACATCACGCTGGAGCTGTCCAACGTGGCCAATCTGCCGATCACGCTGTGGCCGGGCATGAAGATCGGCCAGTTGTGCCTGCTCAGACTGACCAGCCCGGCCGAGCACCCGTACGGCAGCGCCGTGGCCGGCTCGAAGTACCAGGGTCAGCGCGGACCGACTCCGTCGCGGTCCTACCTCAACTTCCCGATTCCGGCCGCCGCGATCGACGCCGCCGAATCACGCTGACGCCGCCGGGTCCGCTTCGTCGACTGTGGGGGAGAAGCGGACCCGGCGGACGGCAGCGGGGAACTGACCGCGGAGGTGATCAGTCCCCGCCGCCCGCTCCCACCGCGAGCGCCGTTGTGAGGATGACGGACAGCGGTGGAAGCGTGTCACCGCGGCTCGGCGGGCTGACCCAGTAGCACCCTTCCCGGGTCCAGCGGCCGAGGCCGGTCGGCAACATCACGGCGCTGCCGACGGCGGGCAGGCCGATATCGAGCCGATTGAGCGCCTCGAGCACCTGTGGTCCCGGTCGGCTGTCGGGCTCGGCGAGGAAACTCCATCGGATCTGCCTGGCCAACATGGGACCCCTCGTTCCCTGTTGTTCCAGTGCGACGCGCACCTTTTCGGCACGTGCGGTCGGCAGGTGGACGACGCAAACGCGACCGGTGATCGGCAGCATGGCGAAACCGCCACGCTCGGTGACCGGCAGTCCGAACTCGTGCCGATAGAACGCCACCCAATCGTCCACGGTCCTGAGTTTCTCGACATTCACGGCGAACTCCTTGCCTTCCGCCTCAATGGTCCCGGCTCGCCGCATGATTCGGCATCCCCCGCCCGCCCGCCTTCCGCTGCCCTTCCGCTGCCTTTGATGCGGGCCGTATTTCACCTGTGGCCCCGCTCACAAACCGCTCGTACTCTGGTAGGAGTTCGTTCGGAAGGGATGACACCGTGGTCACGCATTGGTCAGGCAAAGAGGCCCGTGCCCTTCGCGATGCCAAGCGGATGAGCATCAGGGAATTCGCCGCCCATCTGGGTGTGCACGAACGCTTGGTGTCGAAGTGGGAAGCCGGAGGCGTCCGGGTCCATCCACGACCGATCAACCAAGCCGCTCTGGATACCTCACTGGCCAGGTCCGACGATGTGGTGCGGGCGCGGTTCGCGGCACTGATCGATCGGCCCGCGATCGATCGAGCCGTCCCGCCGGGTTTCGATGCGCAGACCGACGCCTCGGCGCGCGTTCACTATTCGAGCGACGCGGACCTTTTGGCTCTCATAGACGCCGGTGCGATGAGAGGTGCTGCGTTGGCAGCGATTTCGGAGAGGGATCTGATCATGGCGGCTGCCCACGAGGCCAGCGAGCACGCCGGCAAGGCCGAGAGCACCAATGTCGGTGCGAGCACGTTGGAACAGCTCGACGCGGATGTCGTGCGCATCGCGAACGATTACGTGCGCATCCCGCCGGTTCCGATGATGGTGGAAATGGTGCGGGTGCGGCGGCGGGTGTACCGGTTGCTGGAAGGCCATCAGCGGCCCGCCGACACCGGGCATCTGTATCTGTTGGCGGGCACGCTCTCGGGCCTGCTCGCCAACGCGAGTACCGACCTCGGCTACTACGACGCGGCGGGCGAGCAGGTCCGCGCGGCATGGGCCTACGCGGAGTTGTGCGGGCACAACGGACTTCGGGCCTGGACCCGCGGCATGCACGCGCTGATCGAATACTGGTCGCAGCGGCCGCGCCGGGCGGTCCAGCTCGCCCAGAGCGGGCAGGAGTTCGCCGAATCCGCGACCGCGCAGGTGCGGCTGCTCAATATCGAGGCGCGCATCTGGTCGGCGCTCGGCAGCGCCGCCGACACCGATCGCTGCGTCCGAGCGGCGGGCGACGCCCGCGAGATCGCCGCCACCGACACCCTGCACGACGAGGTGGGCGGCGTCTTCGGGTTCAACGACGCCAAGGCCAACTACTACGCCGGCGCCACCTACATCCACCTCGGTCAGGCCGAGCCCGCGCTCAGCGCCACCCAGCGGGCCATCGAGCTGTACTCCAACGGACCGTCCGAACAGCGCTCCTACGGCGCGGAAGCGCTCGCCAGGGTGGACTGCGCGGCCGCGCACCTGATCAACGGCAGCCTGGACGGCGCGGCCGAGGCGCTGCAACCGGTGCTCGGGCTCGACGAGGACAAGCGCATCGCGCAGCTCGAGGAGCGGTTGACCGGTGTGCGCAGGCGGATCGCGGCCCCGGCCTTCCGCGACTCGGTCGAGGCGCGCCGGTTGGACGAGCGGATCGAGGAATTCTGCGGCTCGACGGCGGCCAAGGGCATCCCACCCGTCGGTCCCCACTGAGTGACGCGTCACACCCGGCGGGGGCCGTCGCCGCCGTCGGGGGCGTGGCGGCCCGATCGGAGCTCGGCCAGGCGATTTATCCAGTTGCGACGGATGGCACCATGGGACGGGTGAGTCCTCATCATCCGCACCGCCCCCCGCGTGTTCTGGAGCAGTCCACGAAGCTGCAGAACGTCGTCTACGAGATCCGTGGACCGGTACACGCGCACGCGGCACGGCTGGAGGCCGAGGGCCACCGCATCCTCAAGCTCAATATCGGCAACCCCGCCCCGTTCGGGTTCGAGGCGCCCGACGTGATCATGCGCGACATCATCGCGGCGCTCCCGTACGCCCAGGGCTACTCCGAGTCCAAGGGCATCCTCTCGGCGCGGCGCGCGATCGTGACCCGCTACGAACTCGTGCCCGGTTTCCCCGAGCTGGATGTGGACGACGTCTACCTCGGCAACGGCGTCTCCGAGCTGATCACCATCACCATGCAGGCCCTGCTGGACAACGGCGACGAGGTGCTGATCCCCGCGCCGGACTACCCGCTGTGGACCGCGATGACCAGCCTGGCCGGCGGTACGCCGGTGCACTACCTGTGTGACGAGGCCAACGGCTGGCAGCCCGACATCGCCGACATCGAATCGAAGATCACCGACAAGACCAAAGCGCTGCTGGTGATCAATCCGAACAACCCCACCGGCGCGGTGTACTCCGCCGAAGTGCTCCAGCAGATCGCCGACCTGGCGCGCAAGCACCAGTTGCTGCTGCTCGCCGACGAGATCTACGACAAGATCCTCTACGACGACGCCAAGCACATCTCGCTGGCCACGGTGGCGCCCGACCTGCTGTGCCTGACCTTCAACGGGCTGTCCAAGGCCTACCGGGTCGCCGGCTATCGGTCGGGCTGGCTGGCGATCACCGGGCCGAAGGAGCACGCGGCCGGGTTCCTGGAGGGCATCGATCTGCTCGCCTCCTCGCGGTTGTGTCCGAACGTGCCCGCGCAGCACGCCATTCAGGTCGCGCTCGGCGGTCATCAGAGCATCGAGGACCTGATCCTGCCCGGCGGGCGGCTGCTCGAACAGCGCGACGTCGCCTGGGAGCGGCTGAACATGATCCCCGGCGTGTCCTGTGTGAAGCCGAAGGGCGCGCTCTACGCGTTCCCGCGGCTCGATCCGAACGTGTACGAGATCTACGACGACTCGAAGCTGATCCTGGATCTGCTGTTGCAGGAGAAGATCCTGATGGTGCAGGGCACCGGCTTCAACTGGCCGGACCACGACCACCTGCGGATCGTCACGCTGCCATGGGCCAGGGATCTCGCGGTCGCGATCGAACGTTTCGGCAACTTCCTGTCCAGCTATCGCCAATAGTGGGAAGGGCGGCGGCGGTCAATATAATCGCCCCGCTTCCGGCCTGGAAACAAACTCGACGTACGGATACCTGTCGGATTTGGCGACTGGCTAGCGCAAAAGAAGTACTTTTGTGTACAGTGGTCCTCGGCACTCTGAGTGCCTGGTCGGATTGCCTACCCCCCCTGGGCATATCCGGCCTCGGGTTAGGCCGCCTACCCCCCTGGGCCGCCTGCCCTGCGGGCGGCGGAGACATCCCCCTGCTCTCCGCCGCCCCCTCTAACTTCCTTTTTCTCCCGCGATCGGTCCGCATCGACCGTGTATCCGCTGTGTTCGGTAACCGCCGCGACGGTCTTGAAAATGAAATCCTTTAGGCTCGCTCCGGGCGCAAACACATCGGACAGGTAGGAGCGCGGTGAGCGACCACCACCACCATCATCACGATCATTCGGGACCGATCGCGATCGGCGCGACCGCGGCGCGCGTGGTCGTCGGGCTACTCACCGCGATCGGAATCGTCGTCGTCATCGGCGCGATCGTGCTGTGGCCGAGCAAGCAGCACATCGACATCCCGCTGCCGATGCAGAACGCGGGCGGCGGCGCGGTGCAGACCGAGGCGGGCACCGTGGTGCTCCAGGATGTGGGGCCGTGCGGCAGCCCGTCGCTGGGCAAGGTGTTCGTCGACCAACCCCAAGCGCCGCGCAACAACGCCTACACCTGCCAGCGCAGCCTGATCTCGATCGAGTCCGGACCGCACAAAGGCAACCGCACGCTGCTGGAGATCGCCCCCGGCCCAGGACAACCCGATCTGCACGCCGGTGACAAGCTCCGGCTGGTCCGCCAGACCGACCCGAGCGGGACGCCGCTGTATTCGTTCGAGGACTACTCGCGCGGGCTGCCGCTCACGCTGATCGCCCTCGCGTTCGTCGTGGTGATCATCGTGGTGGCGCGCTGGCGCGGCGTCCGCGCGCTGCTCGGCCTGGTGTTCGCC
Source organism: Nocardia sp. NPDC003726 (assembly GCF_053586955.1). NCBI lineage: Bacteria > Bacillati > Actinomycetota > Actinomycetes > Mycobacteriales > Nocardiaceae > Nocardia > Nocardia sp. NPDC003726. Next base: position 172,364 of record NZ_JBSFNF010000011.1, read on the forward strand.
TTCGCGGTCCTGGTGCTGTTCCTGCTGCCCGCGCTGCTGGACGGGAAACCGGCGATCCCGGTCGCCTTGGTCGCGGGCTCCCTGATCCTCTACGCGGTGCTGTATCTGGCGCACGGGGTCAACCTGCGCACCAGTTCGGCGCTGCTCGGCACGCTGACCTCGATGCTGCTCGCCGCCGGGCTGTCCTGGCTCACCATCGAGATGACCAATCTGACCGGGCTTTCCGAGGAGCAGAACACCAACGTCGCCACCTACATCGAGCACGTCAGCATCACCGGACTGCTGCTGGCCGGGTTCATCATCGGTTCGCTCGGTGTGCTCAACGACGTCACGATCACCCAGGCGTCGGCCGCGTTCGAGTTGGCCGCGATCGACCGGTCCGCCTCCCGGCGGGAGGTTTTCGCCGCTGCCATGCGCGTGGGGCGCGATCACATCGCCAGCACCGTCTACACGCTGGTACTCGCCTACGCCGGTGGGGCGCTGCCGCTGTTGCTGCTGTTCAGCGTGGCGGGGCGGTCCATCCGCGACGTGCTGACCGGTGACGCGGTGGCCATCGAGATCGCGCGCTCGGCGGTCGGCGGTATCGCGCTGGCGCTGTCGGTGCCGTTGACCACCGGCATCGCGGTGCTGCTCGCCCGCCCGTTCACGACCAAGGAACCCACGCCGGCGCCGCGCCCGCGCCGCGCCCGGCACGCGCGGGTCTGAGACTTCGCCCGGCTCAGCGCTGCGGCGGCGGAGGGAAGGGAAAGACCTCCGGCGGGATCGTGGGGACCACGATCGGCGGAAGGCCCGGCACCACGATGGTGTTCGGGCCGGGCGGCGGCGGCGTCTCGCTGGTGGTCTGCCTGCGATTCGGCGGCGGCGCGGCGATGGATTCGTGCGCGGGTGACTCCGTGGTGCCCGGCGCGACCGCGACCTGCGGGTCCAAGCTGGTGGTGCGCGGTGTGGTGGTCGGCGACAGCGACGGCGATCCCTCGCTGGTGTGCGAATCGCGTTCCAGCACCTGCGGTCCGTAACCGAGACCGAGTCCGATCGCGGCGACCACGGCCAGCGCGCTCACGGTCAGCACCGCGCCGCTGATCTCGCGCTTGCCGCGCTGGGCCGGAGCCGACAGCCAGGCGGGTGACAGCTCGTCGTCCAGCAGGGCGCTCGCCGTCGGCGTCTCCTTGCGGACCGGTCTGGCCAGCAGCGCCGCGCCGCGCGCCATCACGGTCTCCGGGCTGTCGGGCACGATGACGGGCACGCCCATCCAGCGTTCGAGCACCTTGGCCACCAGCGGGATCCTGGCGCAACCGCCGATGGCGAGCACGCCGTGCACGGGGCGGTCCGAACGGACGATCACGTCGCGCGCCATCCGCGCCGACGATTCGATGGCCAGCATGATCAGCGATTCGAAGTTCTCCTGCGCGAGCAGGACCAGACCCTGCTCGCTCGGCAGCGCCACCGCGGTGTTGGTGGTCAGCTGCTCCTTCGCCTCCCGGCACAGCGCGTCCAGCGCGGCCAGGCCCGCGGCGTTCGGCGGGTGCGCGATCCGCCCCGAGGCGATCTGCTGCTCCCGGATCAACGAGTCGAGATAGTCGCCGCTGATGTCGCTGGTGCGCTCGCTGTGCCTGACCTCGCGGGTCTGCGTGTCGACCACGCTCACCGTCAGGCCCGAACTGCCCAGGTCGTAGACGACCAGCGAGGAGATGCCCCGGATATCGCCGGTTGCCTGCGCGAATTCGAGCGCGGCCGCGATCTCCGGCACGAGTTCGTAATTGGTCAACTGCTGGCGCGCCATGGCGGCGCGAATGGCGCGGGCGTGCTGCTCACTGCGGTAGGCGATCGCGGTGGCGCCGATACCGGGCGTGGCCTCCAGGGTGACGCCGATGGCCTCTGCAGCCAGCTCTTCCACGCTCTGGTCGACGACTGGAATGGTCTGCAGATCGAAGGAATGCGGGGAGACATGCCCGTGGGGGTTCGCGGTGTGTGGTCGCGCCATACGGACAGCGCCGGCCCCCACCGAAACTCCCAGTACCGAACTCATCAGCTGCCCATCTCGTTTCACACTGCACGACATGCGAGCCTGCACCATCCGTCGGCGGAGACCCGCTGGACGGACCCTACCGTCGGCGATCAGCTGTGCTTAAGGCAGGACTGGTCGTCTGTCTGGCAGTAGCCCGCCTCGCCCCGCAACTCTACGGTGTGCCGAGTCCCGCGTACACCCATCCGGCTGCTCTCCAGGTGGCACGATTGAGACAGTTCCTGCCGTCGATGATCGAGCGGGCACGCACCACCCGGTCGAGGTCGCCGGGGCGCAGCGCGGTGAATTCGTCCCACTCGGTGAGCACGAGCACCACGTCGGCGCGGTCGCACGCCTCGACGACCGAGGTCGCGTAGTTCAGGGTGGGGAACACTCGGCGCGAATTCTCCAGCGCCTTGGGATCGTAGACGGTCACCACGGCTCCGTGGAGCTGGATCATGCCCGCGACGTTCAGCGCGGGGGAGTCGCGCACGTCGTCGGACTCGGGTTTGAACGCCGCGCCGAGCACCGCGACATTGGCCCCGAGCAGTGAACCGCCGCAGGCGCGAGCGGCCATGTCGACCACCTTGGTCCGGCGGCGCATGTTGATGTTGTCCACCTCGCGCAGGAAGGCGACGGCGTGGTCGGCGCCGAGTTCGCCGGAGCGGGCCATGAACGCGCGGATATCCTTGGGCAGACATCCGCCGCCGAAACCAAGTCCGGCGTTGAGGAATCGACGGCCGATGCGCGCGTCATAGCCGAGGGCGTCGGCCAGCATGGTCACATCGGCGCCGGTCGCCTCGCACACTTCGGACACCGCGTTGATGAACGAGATCTTCGTCGCCAGAAAGGCGTTCGCGGAGACCTTCACCAATTCCGCTGTGGCCAGGTCGGTCAGCAGGAACGGGACTTCGGCGGCGATGAGGTCGGCGTAGACCTCGCGCACCAGCTCCTCGACCCACCCGGCGGCGTCACGGTCGCGGTCGACGCCGAGAACCAGCCGGTCGGGCCGCAGAGTGTCCCTGACCGCGAATCCTTCTCGGAGGAATTCCGGATTCCACGCCACTTCGACGTCGGTGGAAGTCAGTGCGCGAGCGCGAGTTCCCAGCGCGGCCGCCGTGCCGACCGGAACGGTCGATTTGCCGATGATCACCGAGGGACGTTCCAGCAGCGGGGCGAGCGTATCCACCACCGCCCGCACGTATTTCAGGTCGGCGGCGTACTCGCCCTTCTTCTGGGGCGTGCCTACGCCGAGGAAATGCACGTCCGCGTGGTCGGCCGCCTCGGCGTAGGAGGTGGTGAACCGCAGGCGGCCCGCGTCGAGGTTGCGGCGCAGCACATCCTCCAGGCCCGGTTCGTAGAACGGCACCACTCCGTCGGACAGCTTCGCGACCTTGCCCGGGTCCACGTCCACTCCGATGACGTCGTGCCCGAGTTCGGCCATGCACGCCGCGTGCGTGGCCCCGAGGTACCCGGTTCCGAAGACTGTGCATCGCATGATCGATTGGTAAGCCCCGCCGGTGGACACGCCACGTCAGCGAGGCAAGGGTCCGGGCAACAGCAGATGTACATGCGGCTACATGGCCGAGGCCGGCGCCGTGACCTGGTGTTACGCCCGGCTAGCATCGGCATGGTGCGACGTCGTCGGTTGGTCTCTGCCGCGCTCGGCGCCGGTCTGGCGGTGGTTGTCGCCACGGTGGCGCTGTGGCCGGTCTACGTGCGTCCGCGGACCGATCCGCCCGCGCGGGCCGACGCCGTGCTCGTTCTCGGTGGAGCACACGACGGTCGCGAACAGCTGGGCCTGCGCTTGGCGCGCGAGGGGTACGCGCCGCGGGTGGTGTTCTCCAATCCCTATGAGCACAGCGCCATGCTGAACCGGATCTGTCACGGCGGCTACAGCTTCGAGGTGCTCTGCTTCGACCCGTCCCCCCGCACCACCCGCGGCGAGGGGCGCGAACTCGCCCGCCTCGCCCGCGCCCACAATTGGCACCGCGTCATCGTCGTAACCTTCACCCCGCACATCTCACGAGCCCGCTATGTCCTGCAAAAGTGCTGGGCCGGAGAACTTCTCTTCACCGACCCCGAACCCACCCTGTCGGTCCCCCGGTGGGCTTACGACTACGTCTACCAATCGGTGGGCTACCTGAAGGCATTCTTCGGGGACTGCTGAACGCCGGACGTTTTGATAGCGCACCAGTAACAAATGTGATCGGCGTCTTGATCTGATGCCCGTGCGCATCGACCGTCGATGCGTGAACGCGGATGGGTCCTCGCGCTCGAAGGATGCGACCGGGAAGGGCCGGATGCAGGTGATGGACCGGAACTGGATCGTGGTGGCGCAGTCACCCGGGCCGGGAACGTTGATCGGAGAGGGGGAGGCCGTGCTGTCGGTGGTCAAGATCGGTGAATCCAGTCCCTGCGGCTGAGGTGCGGCGGCGATTGCTCGGCGCGGATGGACCGGTTGCCGGGCCTGTGCTGGGGTCCGGCCACCGTGCCGTCGGTTCGCCCCCTGGTGAAGAGTCTGCGGGCATATGACGTCAGTTTGACTCTGTAAAACAAACGGTCGTACATTCTCTCGCGTGGTGGCGGGATGGTCGCCACGGAAGCAACGGTGCACACCCTCTGGGAGGGCAGATGGATTACGACTGGTCAGCGGAGGATCTGGCGTTTCGGGACGAGGTGCGCGCATTCCTCGACGCGAAGCTCACGCCGGAGTTGCGGCGGGCCGGGCGCTTGGCGACGAGCGTGTATCCCGACCATGAGGCGAGCATGGAATGGCAGCGCATCCTGCACGAGCGCGGCTGGGCGGCGCCCGCGTGGCCGGTGGAGCACGGCGGATGCGACTGGAGCCTGACCCAGCACTACATCTTCCAGCGGGAATCGGCGCTGGCCGGCGCGCCGGCGCTGTCACCGATGGGCATCAGGATGGTGGCCCCTGCGATCATCGCGTTCGGCACCCCCGAGCAGAAGGCGTTCTATCTGCCCCGCATCCTCACCGGCGAGGTCTTCTTCTGCCAGGGCTACTCCGAGCCGGAGGCCGGATCGGACCTGGCCGCGCTGACCATGGCCGCCGTCGACGACGGCGAGGACTTCGTGTGCACCGGCAGCAAGATCTGGACCACCCACGCCACCGAGGCCAACTGGATCTTCTGCCTCGTGCGCACCTCGCGCACGGGTAAGAAACAGCAGGGCATCACGTTCCTGCTGATCGACATGACCGCGCCGGGCATCGAGATCAGGCCGCTGGTGATGACCTCGGGTGAGCAGGTGCAGAACCAGGTCTTCTTCGACAACGTGCGGGTGCCGAAGGCCAATGTGCTCGGCCGGATCGACGACGGGTGGACCGTCGCGAAGTACCTGCTCGTGCACGAGCGAGGTGGCGCGGCCGCGCCGTGGTTGCAGGTCATGGCGCAGGACATCGCCGCCAACGCGGCGCGGCAGCCAGGCCCGGACGGCAACCCGCTGATCGAGGACCGCGTGTTCGCGGCCAAGCTCGCCGATCTGCGGATCCGCACCGAGGTGCTGGAAATCCTGGAGTACCGCACCATCTCCGCGATGGCGCAGGGGAAGAACCCGGGCCCCGCCTCCTCCACACTCAAGATCCTCGGCACCGAACTCAGCCAGAAGCTCACCGAGTTGGCGCTGGAGGTCGCGGGACCGCGCGGTCGCGTCTACCAGCCGCACGCCACCAAGCCGGGCGGCCCGATCGCCCAGTACACGCCGCCCGCCGACGGCTACCACAGCGGCGCGGACTGGCAGGCCGTCGCGCCGCTGAAGTACTTCAACGACCGAGCGGGCTCGATCTACGCGGGCAGCAACGAGATTCAGCGAAACATCCTCGCCAAAGCAGCATTGGGGCTCTGATGGACTTCACGCTTACCGACGAGCAGGAAATGCTCCGCTCCGCGATCGCCGGATACCTCGGCGCCCGCTACGACCTGGAGAAGAGCCGCGCGGCGGCGAAATCGGAGGCGGGCTGGCAGCCCGCCGTCTGGCGCGGCTTCGCCGACGAACTCGGCATTCTCGGCGCGACCCTGCCCGAGCGGGTGGACGGCACCGGCGGCGGCCCCGTCGAACTCATGGTGATCGCCGAGGAACTCGGCCGCGCGCTGGTGGTCGAGCCGTTCGTGGACACCGTGGTCCTCGGCGCCGGATTGCTCGACCGTTCCGGCGGCGAACAGGCCGATGCCGTGCTGCGCCGGATCGTGTCCGGTGACGCGCGCGTCGCGTTCGCCGCGCTGGAACCGACGTCGGGAGCCACGCTGCACGACGTGTCGACCACCGCCCGCCGCGACGGCGACGCCTGGGTGCTCGACGGCGAGAAGACCGTGGTGACCAGCGCGCCGCTGGCCACCGATCTGCTGATCACCGCGCGCACGTCCGGCGATCGCCGCGACGAGGCGGGCATCTCGCTGTTCCGGCTGGAATTCGACGCGAGCGCTCCCCCCGCGGGCGTCGAGGTGCACGCCTACCGCACCATCGACGACCGGACGGCCGCCGATCTGGTGTTCACCGACTTGCGACTGCCCGCCGACGCGCTGCTGGGCACGGAGTCGGACGGTTGGAGCGTCATCGAGCCGACCGTCGCGGAGGCGACCGCCGCGATCTGCGCCGAAGCGGTCGGCTGCATGCGCAAAGTGCTGGCCGACACCATCGACTACGCCAAACAGCGCGAGCAGTTCGGTCAGCCGATCGGCAGCTTCCAGGCGCTGCAGCATCGCATGGTGGACATGTACATCGAACTGGAGCAGGCCATCGCGGCGGTCCACCTGGCCGTCCATTCCCTGCGCGCCTCCGCCGACGACCGGGCCCGCGCCGTCTCGGCGGCGAAGGTCACCGTCGCGCGGGCGGCGCGTTTCATCGGGCAGAACGCCGTGCAACTGCACGGCGCGATGGGCATGACCGAAGAGCTGGCCATCGGCCACTACTTCAAGCGGCTCACCGTCATCGAGCACGAATTCGGCTCGGCGGACGAGCATCTCGCACGCTACGCCGCACTGACCCGGCCATAGTCGCACGACGGCGCGCGCGGGTCGCTATCGGCCCCGCGCATCGTCCGGTCTCGTGCTCGGCCGCGCCTTGCCATGTCCATATGTTTCAGTAAATACTGAATCAACTAGACATGTGTGAATCGGAGTGAGTATGGCGAATCGGGACCCCGGCCACGAGCAGGTGCTGGAGTGGGTCGAGCGGGTGGCGATGTTCTGCACGGCGGAATACGGCATCCCGCCGATCTCGGGGCGCATCCTCGGATGGTTGATGATCTGTGATCCGGCCGAGCAATCGGCGGACGAAATCGGTGCGGCCATCGGAGCGAGCCGGGCGTCGCTGGCCACGAACATGCGGGTGCTCATCGATGCCGGTTTCGTACGACGGCGCACGAAACCCGGTGAGCGCACGCACTTCTACCGGATGGACGACGACGCGTGGAGCACCGTCGTGCAGCGGCGGGTGGCGGGTCTGCACTCGTTTCGCGACGTCGCCGCGCAGGGCATGGAACTGGCGGGGCCCGGCAGCGCGCGGGCCGAGCGGTTACGGGCGGCGCACGACGTCTACGACTGGATGGCGAAGCGGTTGAGCGAACAACCGCTGCCTTCGCGCGAGAGCGGCGACCGGTGACGGGGCAGGGCCGATCGGCGATCGTCGCCGGAGGCGGGATCGGCGGACTCGCCGCGGCCGTCGGACTACACCGGTCCGGATGGGCGGTGACCGTTCTGGAGCGGAGAGCGCGAGCGGGAGAGATCGGCGCGGGCTGGTCGTTCGCTCCGAACGCCGTGCGTGCGGCGGACGCGCTGGGTGTCGGAGCGGACTTCCGCGCCGTCTCGGTGCCGACGCAGGCCGGAGCGACCCTGCGGACTCCGTCCGGCCGATACCTGATGCGATACGAGGCGGGGCGCGACGTCGCGCTGCTGGCCAATCATCGCGCTGATCTGCACAGCGGGTTGCTCGGCCATCTGCCCACCGGCGTCGTACGTGCCGGAGCCGAGGTCATCGGGTTCGAGCAGTCCGGATCAGAGATGTCGGTGACCTACCGGACGGAGGAAGGAACGCACCGAGCCGCCGCGGACGTCCTCGTGGGAGCGGACGGCATCCACAGCGGGGTGCGACGCGGCCTGTTTGCCGACTCCGATCCGGTCTTTCAGCGCATTCTGTGTTGGCGCGGGGTGACCGAGCCGGGCTCGGTATGGCCGATCGAAGGATTCCAGACTTGGGGACGAGGTGCGCGTTTCGGCGCCCACCCGCTGACCGATCGGCGGGTGTTCTGGTTTCTCACCGTTCGGCAGTCCGAACCAGGGATCCGCTACGGGAACGATCTCGCGGAACTGCGTCGGCGGGTGGGCAGCTGGCACAACCCGATCCCTGCTCTGCTGGCCGCGACGCCACCGGAGGCGATTCTGTGTCATGACATCTTCGATCTCGATCCGTTGCCGTCGTTCGCCCAGGGCCGGGTGGCGCTGCTCGGCGACGCCGCGCACGCGATGACGCCATTCCTCGCCCAAGGCGCGTGCCAGGCGCTCGAAGATGCGACCGCGCTCGCCGCTGAGCTGCGCGACGGCCCGGTTCCGGCGGCGCTGGCCCGCTTCGACCAGCTGCGCCGCCCACGCGGACAGCAGGTGCAGCGCATGGCACGCCAGGATCCCGCGATAAGTCTGTCCACCAATGCCCTGGTCTACGGACTGGCGACCGGCCTGACCCGCCTCGCCGGACGCGGCGTGGCCGGACGGAAGTCGGCCAGATTGTGGGATTGGACGCCTCCGGCGATAGGCGAGTAGCGCACCCCGCGTCGATGAGCTGTGCCGGTCGCCGGATACGGCGCGAACGAAAGAGCCCGGGTACTCCTCGAGTACCCGGGCTCTTCTCCGCTATCCTGGCTCAGCTTTTGCGGCCCGGAGCCTTCGCACCGGCCTTGAAGCCGAGACCGCCCGGCTTGGCGGTGGGCGGCGCGACTTCGGGTGCGCCGTTGCCGCTCGCGCCGTTGGACTGCTCCGGTTCGGCGGCGGGTCCGGGCTGCGTGGCGGAAGCTTCCGCGACGGGAGCCTGCTCCGCGGGAGCCGGTTCGGCGGGAGCCGCGTCCTTCGGGGCCGCTGCCGTCTTGCCGGGGGCCTTGGGGCCGGGCCGCTTGAAGCCGGACTTCATGGCCAGACCCTTGGCGGGCACCGTCGGCTTGGTCTCGGTCGGGCCGGTTTCGGCCGTTTCCGTAACCGCTTCGGCCGACTTCGCCTCGGCTGGTTCCGCAGCCGCTTCGGCGGGCGCGGCCTCGGCCGCAGGAGCCGCCGTAGCCTTCGCGCCAGGTGCCTTGGCCGCGCCCTTCATGGCGAGACCACCACCGGGCGCCTTCGCGCCGCCCTTCATACCCAAGCCCTTGACCGGCTTGGCCTCGGCAGCCTCGGTTGCGGGAGCCTCGGCCGGAGCTTCGGCGGCGGGGGAAGCGGTGGCCTTGGCACCGGGTGCCTTTGCTCCGCCCTTCATCCCCAGACCACCGGGCGCCTTCGCCGGACCCTTCATGGCGAGACCCTTGGCCGGAGCGGCGGGAGCCGGCGTGGCTTCGGTCTCCGCCGATTCGGCGGCGGGAGCCTTGGCGCCGGGCGCCTTGGCCGCGCCTTTCATGCCCAGGCCACCGGGGGCCTTCGCCGGGCCCTTCATGGCAAGACCGCCGCCACCGGGTGCCTTGGCGGGGCCCTTCATCGCCAGGCCGCCGCCGCTCGGCGCGGCCTTCGCCGGCGCGGGAGCCTCGGCGGCCGGGGCCGGTTCGGGCTCGGGTTCCGGCTCGGGCTCCGCCTCGGGCGCCTTGGGCTCCTGGATGACGGTCAGGTTCTCGGTGAGCACCGCGGGCTCGACGCGTTCGATGGCGTCCAGCATCAACTGGGCGACGTCAACCACCTCGACGCCTTCGCCCTCGCCCTTCTCCTGACGCGCGGTGACGCCGTCGGTGAGCATCACGCGGCAGAACGGGCAGCCCGTCGCGATCTTCGCCGGGGAGGTGGTCAGCGCCTCGTCCACGCGGTCGATGTTGACGCGCTTGCCGAGCTGCTCTTCCATCCACATCCGCGCGCCACCGGCGCCGCAGCACATCGAGCGCTCGCCGTGGCGGGGCATCTCGACCAGGTTGGAGCCGGACGCGGCCATCAGCTCACGCGGCGCGTTGTAGATCTTGTTGTGGCGGCCCAGGTAGCAGGGGTCGTGGTAGGTGACCTTCTGCGACACCGAGTTCACCGGGATCAGCTGCTTCTGCCGCACCAGGCGGTTGAGCAGCTGGGTGTGGTGCACGACCTCGTAGCTGCCGCCGACCTGCGGGTACTCGTTGTTCAGCGCGTTGAAGCAGTGCGCGCAGGTGACGACGATCTTCTTCTTGCGGTCATCGACGCCGTCGAACACCGAGTTCAGCAGCTCGATGTTCTGCTGGGCCAGCTGCTGGAACAGGAACTCGTTGCCCGCGCGGCGAGCCGAGTCGCCGGTGCAGGTCTCCTCGGCGCCGAGCACCATGAACTTCACGCCGGCGGTGGCCAGCAGCTCGGCGACGGCCTTGGTGGTCTTCTTGGCGCGGTCCTCGTAGGCGCCCGCGCAGCCGACCCAGAACAGGTACTCGTAGCCGTCGAAGCTGTCGGCGTCCTGGCCGAAGACCGGGATCTGGAAATCGAGCTCGTTGATCCAGTTGAGCCGGTCCTTGGCGTTCTGACCCCAGGGGTTGCCCTTGTTCTCCAGGTTCTTGAACAGGCCCGCCAGCTCGGAGGGGAACTCCGACTCGATGAGCACCTGGTAGCGGCGCATGTCGATGATGTGGTCGACGTGCTCGATGTCCACCGGGCACTGCTCGACGCACGCGCCGCAGGTGGTGCAGCTCCACAGCACCTCGGGATCGATGATGCCGTTGACGTCGGCGCCGCCGACCAGCGGCCGCTCGGCCTCGGCCTTGGCGGCCTCGGAGATCTTGGCCAGCTTCGCCTCGTTCGGGTTGCCCTCGGCGTCGACCAGTCCGATCTCCTCGCCGCCCAGGTCCTTGCGGCCACCGGCCAGCAGGTAGGGAGCCTTGGCGTACCCGTGGTCGCGCAGCGACATGATCAGCAGCTTCGGCGACAGCGGCTTGCCGGTGTTCCAGGCCGGGCACTGCGACTGGCAGCGACCGCACTCGGTGCAGGTGGTGAAGTCCAGCCAGCCCTTCCAGGAGAAGTCCTCGATCCGGCCGGCGCCGAAGGTGTCGGTGTCCGGGTCGGCGGTCTCCATGTCGACCGGCTTGCCCTTGGACATCATCGGCTTGGCCGCGCCCAGCGCGACGCCGCCGTCTTCCTCACGCTTGAAGTAGATGTTGAAGAACGCCGAGAAGCGGTGCCAGGCAACGCCCCAGGTGACGTTGCGGCCGACGTAGTACAGGAACGCCATGCCGGACATCAGCTTCACGAAGGCGAACAGCGCAACCATGGTGGTGTTCGCGGGCAGCAGCTTGGCCACCTGCATGGTGAAGAAGTCGGTGGCCGGGTCGGAGTGGCCGTAGGCGGCGATCTTGCCCGCCTTCACGAAGATCATGCCGAGGCCCTCGAGCAGGACGATCGCCTCGATGACGTAGGCCGGGCCGAACTTGGAACCGCTGAACCGGGACAACCGCTCCGGCACCCGTGGGTGGTTGAGCTGGCGCAGGACGATCAGCGTCAGGATGCCGACCACGGTGCCGATGCCGAGGATCTCGTCCCACAGGTGGTAGATCGCCAGGTTGCCGATGATCGGCCAGTGGAACGCCGGGTCGAAGGTCTGCCCGTACGCCTCGAACCACAGCATGGCTCCGCCGATGAAGCCGATCATCACCAGCCAGTGCGCCCAGCCGACGGTGCGGAACTTGTTCATCCGCGTGTGCGCGATGAACTCCACGAGCATCTGCTTGAAGCGCGGGAAGAAGGGCCGCCAGCGGTCCGGCGCGGGCTGTCCGACCATGATGGCGCGCGCGATATTGCGGACGCCGCCGATGAACGACGCCCAACACAAGAGGCTGAGCGCCGCCCCAATCGTGCCCAGCGTCACTGTCAGGGCATTCATGTCGCGACCTTTCTTTAGAGGCACCCGAGTGCGGCTCGTTCCGCTACCGTCTCGGTTCGCTCGTATCCTAACCGGCAGTAAGTTACCCGCCAGTAACAACTATGTCCATCGTACGATCGGCTTTTCGGCTATAGCCCCATATGCTGGGGCTTGACCGTCTATTTACCTGTGATCAATGTCACAGTAAATTCTGCCGATCACGCTGCCGCGTGGTCGACCACCACCGTAAACGGCGAAGCATTCCGTACAGTCGGTAAGGATTGGCTTAGTCCCCAGTCCTGATAAGGGATCTCGCTTAAAACGCGGCGTTCTATTAGGCTCACGACGTTCTGATTGCCGCGACCGTCTTCACACTGCTCGGGGAGGATCCGGAGCCGACCACCCGGATTTGCTGTACAGAGCTCTCGCGTGCTGAAGACCAGTGGTGACGTACGACCTGATGATGGATTGGAAACTGAATTGAATCTCCGCAGAACCACCGCGGCGGCCGCGATGGTCATCGGTGCGATGACCATCGGATTGGGGACCGCCCATGCCGAGCCGGCCGCTGCTACGCCCGACCCGATCCGGTACTCGGTCAAGCTGGTGGAGAAGACCGTCGTGACGACGCTCAAGGGGGGAACGTTCGAGCTGGCCAAGTCCTCCGAGGACGTCAAGGAAGACGACGTCTACCGGATCAAGGACTCGGAGGGCAACGCGGTCCTCACGCTGCCGATCGCCTTCAAGGTCGCCGACACCGTCGTCCCGGTGAAGCCGGTCGTGAAGGAAGACAACACGGTGCTCGAGCTGACGCCTGAGCAGGGCGTCAACGTCAACGTGCCCAAGGACAAGCCGCTCAACGCGGTGAACGTCGTCGCGCAGCCGATCGCGTCGCCGATCGAGAACCAGCGCGCGCAGAACGAGTTCGCCAGCCAGTTCGGCATCGCGACCGCCGTCGGCGGCTTCCTCGGCACCGCCATCGGCGTCATCGGTGGCGCGGTGATCGGCTGCATCCTCGGTCTGCCGTTCCTCGGCGTCGGCTGCATCCCGGCCGCGATCGCGGGCGCCGGCATCGGCGGCATCCTCGGCACGGTCGCCATCGGCGGTCCCGCTCTGCTCGTCGCGGGCATCGACCTGGTGAACACGCTGCAGGCGCCGGAAGGCACCACCAAGTGGGCGGACAAGCCGAAGTAGGCCTTCGGTCGCACCCGCTCGTCAGATCCTCGGCGGCCCGCTCTCCTCGGAGGGCGGGCCGTCGTCGTTCATCCCGTCAGATCCAGCAGGCCGCGCACGACGTTCTCGCCCCGTTCCTCGCCCAGCGGGCCGAACGAGCGCTCGACCATCTCGAACGTCCCGTCCTCGCGGACGATCAGCACCGTGCTCGCTCGGGTGCCGTGCACGGTGTGCGCGACGAACCTGGCCGACAGCGCCCGCTCCATCTCGTAAGGGACGCCGGTGTGCGGCAACTCGTCGTCGGCGGCTTCGGTGCGGTCGGCCAGCACTTCGAAGTAGCGGTCCACCGCTCCCGGCTCGGTGCGCACGACCTCGCGCAGCCCGTCCACGCCCGCCCGTATCTTGGGCCAGATGGGCTGTGGCGCGATCAGATCGGCTTCCCCTAGGTCCGGGCCGGCCGAGGTGACGAATGTGCCGTTGGAGAGCCCGTGGAAGCCCGCCGCGAGTTCGCGTGGTTCCGCGGCGCTGCGGTTGGAGTGCCACCACAGCGTGCGCAGGTCGGAGACGACCAGGTTGTAGCCGTTGTAGTCGTCGGGAGCGGCGGCGACGTCGAGCACGTACTTCTCCGGTCCCGGGAACTCGCCCGCCCGGCCGCGATCGGCGGCGCCGCGCAGGAAGTCCATCAGCAGCGCGCCACGAGAACGGGCATCGAATCGTTGATCGGCGGGGTCGCGCACGTTCGTGACGGCGGCGAAACGATTGTCACCGTGCGGATGCGTGCTCAGGCCGAGCCAGGTTCCCGGCGGCTCGCCCTCCGCCCGGCCGGTGGCCCCGGTGTCGCGTCCGGCGAGCAGACCCGGCGCTTCCGGCCACCAGCGCATGGACTCGGTCGGACGGGTGTAGAACTCGTCCCGGTTGGCGGCCACGATCAACCGGTACTCCGGATGCGCGCGCCAGCCGATCAACACCAAACACATGCGGTCCAGGATGCCGGACCGCTGCCGCACGCCATGCGGCGTTGCCCCGCGCGGGCCACGTAAGGGCAGCGGAAAGCCCCTGAGACGGCGAAAGGCCGGCAGCTCGACGCTGCCGGCCTTCGCGTGTTCCCGCGGTCAGTTGGTGCGGATGCGCAGACCCGGGTTGTCCGAGAGCACCACGTGCACCGGCTGCGCGAACAGCTGCGGCACGTTACCGGTGAGCGCGCCGATCAGGTTCGGGATCTCGCAGATCGGGTAGTCGGCCACCGACGACGCGCTGGAGATGCCGAGCGCCAACCGGCCGGTCACGATCGGGCCGCCGCTGTCGCCGGGCAGCGCGCAGATGTTGGCCGAGAAGCTCTGGGTGAGCTCGCGGTCGCCGACCTGCACGGTCTGGTCGACGGCGTTGACGATGCCGCAACTGAAGCCGGTGCGGGCGCCGGACTTGCACACCGGAGCGCCGACCACCGGGGTGGCCACGCCTTCGACCGGGATCGGGGCCGCGCCGGGCGCGCGGACGCCGTTGTTGGCGAAGCGGTCCTTGGCCTGGTCGTTGACCCGGATGATCGAGTAGTCCTGCTCGCCGAGCACCGACTTCTGGAAGACGCCCAGCTGCGCGCCGAGGCGGTCGCCGTTCATCTCGTAGACGCCTGCGGCGTTGCCGCTGCCCGCGGACGGGATGTCCGGGTTGCAGTGGCCCGCGGTGATGTTCACCGTGTTGCCGTTGCGGTCGGTGCCGTTGAAGCCGAGCGAGCAGCGCAGCGAGCTGCGTCCGGCGACCGAGGCGTAGCCGTCGCCGCCCGCGAGCGCGCCACGCGCGTCGCCGGCGATGTCACCGGCCTGCAACGTGCCCTGCTCGCCGGCCACCGGCGGGGCCATCACGATGACGCGCGCCGGGTCGATGAAGTTCGGCATCGGCAGGCCCGCCTGATCCACGCGGACCGCGATCGCGTTGTTGACGGTGTCCACCACCGCGCCACGCACCATCGAACGCACCGCCTCCGGCTGGCCGTCCAGCCAGCGCTCGAACGCGCTCTTCTCGCCTCGCAGGGTCGCTTCGCTCTTGGCGACGTTGCGGACCTCGAAACCGGCCGACTCGGCGGCCTTCTTCGCCTCGTCCGCGCCGGGGCCCTGCGCCAGCGCCACGACCGCCTTGCCCGCGTCATCCAGCCAGGAGCCGCCGAACACGGCCGGGTACTGCCGCTGTGCGGTGGTGGCGAACGCGGCCACCTGCTGCGCCAGCTCCGCACGATGCAGGTACTCGTCGGGCGAGATCTTCAGATCGCGGGTCACCGCGGCGACCAGCTCGGCGGGCAGACCGGGAGCCTGGTCGGGTTGAGCCGTCGCCACTGCCGCGGTGGGCCCGAACAGCAGTATCGCCGCCGAGGCGGCGATCACTGTCTTTCGGATTACGGTCTGTCGCGCAGTCGAGCGGGGAGGTCCTATACGTGGCAGGAGCATGAGCAGACTATATGGGGTTCGACGCGGTATGCCTACTCATGTTGTGGTTCCCGACTCCCTCATAGCCCGCCGACCGGCGATATGTCGATCGACACACCACGCGGCGTGCGCTCAGCTCGCGTTCGGCCGGGTGCGCACGGTGATGCCGCTGCCGATTCCGCCGCCGGAAGAGGCGTCGATGTCGGCCAGGATCGCCCGGATCGGAATGCCCAGCGAGGCGGTGCCGCCGTACTGCGCCAGCGCGATGTTGGCCTCGTTGCAGTTCGGCGCGTCCGCCGCGTTCGAACCACTGGTGATGCCGAGCGCCAGCGTGCCGGACACGATGGCGCCGCCGCTGTCGCCGCCGAGCGTGCAGGCCGAGCTGGCGAACCCGCGCACGGTCTTGCTCTCGCCCTCGGCGGTGTAGAGCTGGGTCTCCACCCGGTCGGCCACGACGAAGCCACAGGTGAAGGTGGACGACTGACCGGACTTGCAGACCGGTGCTCCGGTGATCGGGTCGGCGGTGCCGGTGATCGCCAGCGTGGTGCCGTTGGCGCCGCGCACCGAGGGCTGGTCCATGCCCGCCCGCACCGCGCGCTCGTTCAGCTTGATCACCGAGTAGTCCAGCGCGGACTGGCCGCCCAGCGAGGCGCGCACGAAGGTGCCCAGTTCGGGGCTGGCCGGGATGTCCCGGACGTTCGGCAGGTAGACGCCGGCCTCCTGGTTGCCCTTGCCCAGGTTCGGATCGCAGTGGCCCGCACTGATGTTCAGCGCGTTGCCGGAGGCGTCGACGCTGTTGAACCCGAACGAGCACACGTCGACGGCGCGCAGGGAGGAGTCCTGGAGCGAACCGGGCGCGCTGATGTAGGTGTCACCGCCCATCGGCCTGCGTTCGACCGGGCCGCCGCTGTTCGGCGACAGGATGACCTTGATGTTGGCCAGGAGCGTCGGCAGGTTGAGCATGTGGCCCGCGGGGGTGTTGGCGACGCTGAGCACCAATTGGCTGTTCAAGAAGTCGATGGCCACGGAGTTGATCGCCTGCGAGATCTCGCGCGGCAGGCCGGTGATCCACTGGTTGAGCTGCACCAGCGAACTTTCCAGGCTGTCCGCCGACACGGGGGCGAGCCGGGTCTGGTAACCGTCGGCCGCGGCGATCTTGGCGGCATCCAGCGAGGTGACCGCCATGACGGGCTTGCCGTCGGTGCCGATCCAGGCGCCCGCGTAGGAATCCGGCCGCTCCGAACGGAACTCGCGCGCGTAGTCGCGCAGCTGCTGGGCGCGCGCGGCGCGGTCCAGGTACTCGGTGGGGGTCATCTTCAGATCGCGTGCGATGGCCTGCACGAGTTCCGGTGGGAGATTGTCCGCGGCGAGCTGCGCGGGGGCATCGGGAACCGCCGAGGCGGTGGTCGTGCCGAACAAGGGAGCCAGGAGAACGGTCGATGCGATGGCGACAGCTTTGACCGCGGCGCGACGCGCCACCAACTTGCGCATGAAGTCCCTTCGTCGGCACGCACGTGCCAGCTAAATCCGTGGCCACGGGCAGAATCCGTTGGCACACAGTCTTCGTCCAGCAACCGACCGGTGTGAGGGAATTCATCCGACAACCCGGTCAGCGCAACACTCTAAGCCACAAACCCGAGAAGGACGCTACTAATCACCGACTACCCGGTATTCCCATCCCGGGGATGGTGGGGATCTGCGGCAACTGCTGACCGAACGGGTTGGTCGACGGCGTGGTCCGCGTCGTCGAGGTGCGCGTGGTGGTGCTCGGCGTCGTCGTGGTCGGCGGCTGGGTGGTGGTGGGCGGCGTGGTGGTGGTCGGCTCCGGCGTCGTGGTCTCGGTGATCACCACCGGCGGCTCGGGCGGCTCGGTGGTCGTGGTGGTCGTGCTGGTCACGACCGGCGGCGGGGCGGGCACCACCGAGGTCGTCTCGGACTTGGCGTCGGGCAGCGGCGGCACCGGCGTCTCCCCGCCGTCGCGGAACAGCAGGGCCACCACGATGCCGCCGAGCACGAGGCCGATCACCGCCGCGCCCGCGATCAGCAGCGGCATGCGCTTCGAGCGCGGCGCGGGAACCATTGGCGGCGGCTGCTTCTCGAGCTGCTCAGATTCCGCGGCCACGAGCGTCTCGGCGACCGGGATGGCCGCCGAATACGCCTGCGGCGGCGCGTCGGCGGCGGGCACGGCGGGGATGACGATGGTGTCCACCGTCGAGTTCTCCGCGGTGGTCGGGTCCGGCGGGGTGGCCCCGGCCGGGGTGGCGAGCACGGCCGCCAGCGCCCCTCTGGCCGCGTCGTGGGCGAAGGACCTGCCGTCGGCTCCGGTCGCCGCGCTCGGCAGCTCACCCTCGCTGACCAGCAGCACCGAGCGCAGACCCAGGTAGTCCAGCGCGTCCCGCAGCGAACGCACCTGCTCGGCGGGCCAATCCGCCGGATGCGTCGCGTAGAACTCGGCGGCTCCGCTGAGATGTTCGGCGGCCAGGTTGATCAGGCAGAACAAGGCGGTCGCGACGAGGTCTTCGGCGCGGTAGGCCTCGCCGTCGTCGACCGGGATGCCCGCCGGGTCGCCGACGGCGGCCACGAAGCCGCTGATCGAGTGGGCATCGCCGGTGGGAGGGGGACCACCCAGTTCGGCGTCACCGTCGTCGGACATGTGCAGCACCGAGTCACGGACGATGTACCTCGGCTGCTCGTCACCGTCGGTGACGATGACCGCCGTGCACTCGTCGTCGGCGACGCGCAGGCCAACCCCAGTGGCCATCCTCACCTACCTCGCTTCGGCGTTCCCGCTGACGGAACCGCACCCGGTCACACCAGAAGCGAACCGTGTCCCATGGCGCGGAGCATCGACAATAACTCCGAACGGGAACGGGCACCGACCCGGCGTCGGATGCGCGCGACGTGGTGCTCGACCGTCTTCGCCGAAATGTACAGGCGCGCACCGATCTCGCGATAGGTGAGCCCGAGCAGAACCAGTTCCGCCACTTCGCGTTCCCGTTCGCTGAGGATCGCGGCTTGCGGCGGCACGGGCGGCGGCGGGGCGGCGCCGTTGTGCGCGGCCGGTGCCGCCGGACGAGTCTGCGGCTCCTGCGGGCGGGCCTCGGCGCGCACCGTGCGGGCCAGCTTGAGCAGCGCGGTGGCGGTCGCCGAGTCGGGCGTCGCGAGCGCCGCCTCGCTGGCCAGCCGGGCGGCGTCCCAGGTCATGCCGATCTCGGTGAGCGCGGCGACCGCCGCGTGCACCGGTGCGCTGACGACCTGACCGCGCAGCACCAGCACCCAGGTGCGGCCCGCGTCGGCCAGCACGGCGGCGTGCCGGTCGCCCGCCTCGGCCGCGGCCTTCAACGCGCGGGCGTGCGGCAGCAGCTCCTCGGGACTCTCGTGCGCGATCGCGGCCTGCACGCCGTACCAATGGAAGGCGTTGGACCACGCGGGCGGATCGTTCAGGCGGCGCAGCAGCGCGAGCGCGGCATCCACCAGGGGCGTGATCCGGCGTTCGTCGCGCATCCGGATGGCGGCCAGCCACAGTTCCCCGATCGGCAGCAGCGCGAGCAGATCGGCCTGCACGTCGTCGAACAGCGGATATGCCGCCTGCCATGCGCGAGCCAGCGCGGTGTGATCGCCGCTGCGCCGGGCGAGGCCGACCGCGACGCCGTGCGCCAGCAAGCGGTCGCGCATGTCCAGCCGGTCGTGGTCGAGCGCGGCGACGGTGGCGGCGGCGGCGCGCTCGTCGCCGCCGAGCATCGCCGTCCAGGCCGCGAGCACGTCGAGTTGATGGCAGCGCAGCCCGCTCGCGGTCGCCCGCCGCAGCGCGTCCTGGGCACGCCGGGGCTCGCCGGTGCCGAGGGAGAGCAGCGTGGCGATCGACGCCGCCGTGCACGGCAGGAAGCGGTCCACGCCCGCGTCCGCGTGTGCGGCCTGGACCAGCGCCGATACCGCCGCCGCGGTGTTGTTGCCCGGTTCGACGGTGTCCGCGAGCGCGGTCGCGATCAAGCGCGCGTGCGCGCCCGCTTCGGTGGGCGGCCACTTCGGCGCCGACGCGGACATCTCGTGCGCGCCCGCCACGTCGCCCGCCAGGCACAACACCGTGGCGCCGACCGCCCAGTCCGGGCCCACCCGGTGCCCGCCGAGCCACGTGTACAGCTGCGCCGCGCGCCCGACCAGCCCGCGGCGGGTGAGCACCGCCGCGCAGATCCGCACCGCCGTCGCCAGTTCCGCACCGGTGCTGCCCGAGCGCGCCAGCATCGGCTCGGCCAGCCGCATGGCGGTGTCGCCGTCACCGGTCCTCGCGGCCGCCTCGGCCCAGCGCAGCGCGATCAGATCCAGTTCGGCGCCCGCGGCGGCCGCGGCGGCGTAATAGCGAACCGCGTCGCGACCCGCCTGCTCGGCGGCGCCGACGAGGAAGTCGGCCAGCCGAGGATCGCGGACGCCGGACTCGGCCAGTTGCAGCGCGGTGCGGTCGCGCAGCAGGCCCGCCTCCAGCCGGGCGCCGAGCAGCCGGCGCTCGACCGCGACGAACCTGCGGTCGCCCAGCAGCGTGCGCAGTGGGGCGACGGCGGGTTCCAGCAGCAGGTCGGCATCGGTCACCAGGGCGCTGGCCCTGGCTCGGTCGATCAGTTCCTGCGCGACGGCCTGCTCGACGCCGAGCACCTCGGTGAGCTCGCTGGAGTCCAGGCCGGTGCCAGTGGTGGCGACCACCAGGGTCTCCAGCAGGTCGGGCTCCAGGTTCTCCAGCAGCCCGCGCGCCCACGTGGCGACGGCCGTGTCGACGGCGGCGATGCCCGCGTCCAGACGCGCCGAGCAGGCGGCCGTGAGCGCGGCGACCACGCCGCCGCGAATACCCGCGGTCTGCACATGGATGTGCTGCGCGACTTGGCGCGGCACCATCATGCCGAGTTCCCTGGCGAACGGTGCCATGTCCGCGACGCCGAGCGGGCGCAGGTCGACGACGCGACCGCGCCGGGAGACCGCGTCGGCGAGCATCCGCAGCCGCGGGTCGTGCGGGCGCGGCTGGGTGGCGATCACCATCGTGCGCGACCCGGATTCCACCGCGTTGCAGAGATATTCGAGATCGATCTGGCTCAGTGTGTGGGCGTTGTCGATGATCAGGGCCGGGCGGGCGGTGTCGGTCGTCACGCCTGCCGTGCCGCCCGGGTTCGGCGTGCGCGTCACCGGGTGGGCTCCGTTGCGCGCGTGCGCGTGCTGGAGCGCGGCGATGTCGTCCTGCAAGGGGACGCCGCGGGCGCGCAGCCGAGCGCGGATCTCCCCGAGCAGCGTCGACTTGCCGGTCTGGGACCGGCCGCGGATCAGGTAGACCACCGGTTGGTCGTCGGCGGAATCCAGGTCGCGGAAGAGGTCCCGGGCGCAGGGAAGGGTGTCGAAGGCGGTATCAGCCACCGGAGCCTCCCAGGATCTCTCCGGGAGCGCGTAGCACCGTGCCGAGGGTGTCGCCCAGCACGCCGGTCGGCAGGCTCGGTGCGCTCGGCACCGTGGGCCGTGGCTGCTGCTGGGTCGGCGCGGGCGGGTTGGTCGGCGCAGGTGCGGGCGCGGGGGCGGGGGAAGGCTGTTGGGGTTGCGGCTGCGGGGCGGATTGCTGCGCAGGGGCGTCCGCAGGCGCTGGGGCGGGTTGATCGGGATTCTGCTCGCTGTTCACCACGGCCACGGTGGTGCCCGCAGCCGCCGACGAAGGGGAACCGGCCTGCGTCGCTTCGGTGCCGGTCTTCGGTCGGCCGGTGGCGCTCGCCGAGTCCGTCGCGGCGACGCCGGACGGAGCGGAGGGGTCGACCGGCTGCGCTCCCGAGGTCGCGGCGACTTGGGCGGCGCCGGTGGTGGACCGCTCGGTCGAGGCGGGATTGTCCGGCCCGGATTGGATGCCGGTGCCGATCGCGAGCGTCCCGGTGGCCAGCAGGCCGATGGCGACCACGACACCGGCCACCACCGCCATGCGCGGTCGGCTGATCAGTGCGCGCCTGCGCGCCGGTGGCTCATCTGGCAGCGCCGCGAGTCCCGCCGAGGGAAGGGCGCGCGGCTGCGGCACGGTCTCTTCCTCGGCCACCGGAGCGACCAAGGGAAGCTGGTCGGTCTCGGCGGCGAGCAGATCGGCGGCCAGCAGCGCAGCCCCGCGCGCCGTGGTGTGCTCGGGGTCGGGAGCGGCCACGACGGGCAGTCCGAACTCGGAGGAGACGAGCTCGGCGACCAGCGGGACAGCGCCGCCTCCTCCGGTGAGCAGGACGCGGCCGACATCGCCGATGTCGAGCCCGGCCCGGTGCACCGCGTCGCGGATCAGGTCCATCGCGCTCAGCAGCGGTCCGCGCAGTAGATCTTCCAGTTCCCCGCGCACCAGCCGCACGGTGCTGCCGTGCGGATCCGCGGGGTCCAACCGCACCGGAACAACGGTCGCGGTATTTATGGAAAGCTCTTCTTTCGCTTTCCTGCAGCGTTCCCGCAAAGCCGATAATTCGCGTTCCACCATCGGATCGAACGGATCGAAATCGGCGGCGAGCACCGCGTTAGCCAGGACATAGCGCATGGTCAGTAGATCGAATTCCGCGCCGGCGACGTCGGTGCTGCGCAACGGCGTGCCGAGCAGGCTGGCGTGCTCACCGGTGCGTACCACCGAAACCGTCGAGCCCGAGGCGCCGAGATCCAGGACGATCACCGCGCCGTCGCCGGTCCTGCCGTGCGCGGCGTCGAGCCAGCGGATCGCGGCGGTCGGCTCCGGCACCAGCGTCACCTCGCCGAGCCCGGCCCGCTCGAGCGCGTCGCGCTGGATGTCGACGGTGTGCCGCGACCACCAGGCCGGGTGGCAGGCGACCGTCGCCTGGACGCCGCCGCGCCCGGTCTCGGCGGCGATCTCGTCGACCAGGCAGCCGATCGAGGTCGCTACCAGGTCGGGGGCGGAATAGGACGACCCGTCCTCGGCGAGGATGCCCACCGGGTCGCCGACCCTGGCGAGGAAGCCCTCCAGCAGAACGTCGCTGGAATGGCGGCCGGCGGAGCGAGCGCCCGCGCCGAGCGTGGGCGCCATGTCCGGCGAGAGTCGCAGCACGCTCGGATGCGAGCGTAGAAAGCCGCCGCCGGACGGGCCGAGGCCGTCGTCGCCATCCTCCGTAGCCGCCACGGCGACCGAATTCGACGCCCCGACAGTGATGCCGAGCGCCAGGCGCTGTGTCATTCGAGAACCCCGTTCGAGAAGCTGTCAGGTCCGGTGTCGCTGCTGTGTATCGAGCTGGTGCGCTGGGCGTTGTAGTTGCCGACGCAACCGTTCTGTCGGTTGCTGGCCATCCGCCGTTACTCCGTTAGGGGCACGTTTAGGGAATTTCCCCTAATTTCGCTCTTACCCCTATCGGGTGGCCACGGCCGGTAGTAGGGGTTCGCCCCGTTTCGGCGTAACGCGATGCGCTCCTAGCGTGATTTGCATTCCAACGACTGCGGATCAGCGAGGTCCGCCGGGACTCAGGAGAAGATTCTCATGACACCCAACGCGATTCTGGAGTTCATCCTCGGTCTGCTGCGGAACCAAGAAGCCGCGGTCGCGTACTGCGCCAACCCGACCCAGGCGCTGGCCGCCGCGGGCCTGAGCGCGGTGACCCCCGAGGACATCGCCCTCTGCGCCCCGATGGTCGCGGAGTCGGCGCTGGTCACCGGCGGCTCCCAGTTGCAGTCCATCGTGGCGGCGGGCGCGCAGACCGGCACGGCCGCCGCGATCGGCGCGGCGGGCACCGTTGGCGCGGCGGCGGTGGCGGATGCCGGAGTCGACCTGGGCGCCGATCTCGGCGTGGATCTGGGCGGCGGTGCGGGTGGCGGCCTCGATGTCGACCTCGGTGTCGGTACGGGCGTCGACGTCGGTGGCGGACTGAACACCGCGATCGACACCGGGCTGGAGATCGGCGCGGGTCTGGGCGCCGGGTTGGCCGCGGGCCTCGACACCGTGGTGAACGCGGGCGCCGACCTGTCCGCCGCCGTCGGCGGCCTGCTCGGCGCGGGCGCCCAGGTGATCAGCGGCATCGGCGCGGGCCTCGATCTGGACGCCGAAGGGGCGGGAGACATCGCCGCCGGACTGGGGACCGGCCTCTCCACCAGTATCGACGCGGCGATCGGCGCGGGTGCGGGCCTCGGCGCGGGCCTGGAAGGCGCGGCGGACGTGGCGGCGGGCTTGGGCGCTGGGCTGGAAGGCGCGGTGGACGCCGCGACCGGTCTGACCACGGGCCTGGAAGGCGCTCTGGGCGCCGGTGCGCAGGCGGGCGCAGATCTGGGCGCGGGCCTCGGCGGGGTGATCGACGCGACGACCGGTTTGACGACCGGGCTCGGCGCGGGTCTGGAAGGCGCGGCGGGCGCCGCGGGCGATCTGACCGCAGGCCTCGGCGGCGCTGTGCAGACGGGCGCTGACCTCGGGGCAGGTCTGGGCGCCGGTATCGGAGGTGCCGTCGACGCGACGACCGGCCTCGGCGCAGGCCTGGAAACCGCCATCGGTGGCGCGGCGGACATCACCACGGGTGTCGGCGCAGGTCTGGAGGGTGCTGTGCAGGGCGCCACGGACATCTCCGCGGGATTGAACGCGGGGCTGGAAGGTGGTCTCGGCGCGGCGACCGACGTGACCTCGGGCCTCGGCGCGGGTCTCGAGGGCGCTGTGGACGCGACGACCGGCCTCGGAGCGGGTCTGGATAGCACGGTCGGTGGCGCGGTGGACCTCACCACCGGTATCGGCGCGGGCCTCGAAACCGGCCTCGGCGCGGCCACCGATGTGACCGCGGGGCTCGGCACCGGTGTCGGCGCTGGACTGGAAGGCGTTGTGGACGCGACGACGGGACTCGGTGCCGGTCTGAACGCCGCGACTGATGTCACCACGGGTCTCGGTGCGGGTCTGGGCGGGGCCGCGGGTGCGGCCACTGATCTGACCGCAGGTCTCGGCGCGGGCCTGGAGGGTGCTGCCGACGCGTCGACCGGCCTCGGCGCGGGTCTCGGCGGAGCTGTCGATGCGGCGGGCGGCCTTGCTACAGGCGTGGATGCGGCGCTGGGAGCTGGTGCCCAGGTAGGTGGCGGTCTGGAAGGCGCCATCGATGCGACGACCGGGCTCGGTGCCGGTTTGGGTGGTGCCGCTGATGTCGGCGCGGGTGTCGGAGGCGCCGCCGCGGGTGGCCTGGCCACGGGTTTGGATGCGGCGCTGGGGGCTGGCGCTGGTCTGGAAGGCGCCGTCGACGCGACGACCGGCCTCGGCGCGAACTTGGGTGGTGCGGCTGACGTCGGCACAGGCCTGGGTGCGGGACTCGGTGGAGCCGCGGGTGCGGCGACCGATCTCACGGCGGGTATCGACAGCGCGATTGGCGGGGTGGCGAACCTCGGCACCGGTGTGGGTACGGGACTCGAAGGGGCCGTCGACGCGACAACCGATCTCGGCGCGGGCATCACGGGTGCTGTCGATGCCGGTCTCGGTGCGGGTCTAGACGGCGCGGCTGATGTCACCACGGGCCTCGGTGCGGGCCTCGGAGGAGCCGTGGACGCGACAACCGGCCTGAACGCAAACCTGGGAGGGGTTGTGGATAGTTCCGCCGGTGTCGATGCGGGGCTGGGCGGCGCCGCGAATTCGGCGACGGGTATCGGTGCCGGTGTGCAGGCTGGGCTGGAGGGCGCGGTTGATGCGTCGACCGGTTTGGGGTCGAATGTTGGTGGGGCTGTGGATGGTTCGGCCGGTGCTGCGATCGACTTGACCGCTGGTCTCGGTGCGAATCTCGGTGGCGCTGCGGATGCGGCCGCGGGCGTTGGCACCGGTGTGCAGGCTGGGCTCGGGGGTGCGGTTGATGCGTCGACCGGTCTGGGGACGAGCCTGGGAGGGGTTGTGGATGGTTCTGCGGGTGCCGCGACGGACTTGGCCGCCGGTCTTGGTGCGGGGCTCGGCGGCGCTGCGGGTGCGGCGGGTGACCTCGGCGCCGGAGCGGATCTGGAAGGTGCGCTGAACGGCGCCGGTGAGGTGACCACCGGTCTGGACGCGGCGCTGGGAGGCGGCGCGCAGGCGGGTGCCGGTCTCGGCGCTGGAGCGTCCACCGGATTGCACGGGGCGGCCGACGCGGGTGCGCAGATCGGGTCCGGTCTGGAGGCAGGCCTTGGCGGCGCGCTCGATGCCGGCGGGCAGGCGGCCACCGGGCTCACCGGCGGCATCGGTTCCGCGGCCCAGGGTTCCGGTAACGCGGCCGCGGGGCTCGGAGGCAACTTCTCCTCCGCCGTCGGCGGTGCCGGAAACCTCGGAACACAGGCGACGGCGGGTCTGGAGACCGGGCTCGCGACGGGTCTCGGCGCGGCCGTGAACACCGGCGCGGAACTCGGCGGTGGACTGGACAGCTCGCTGCACACCGGTGGGCAGGTCGGCGGGGGCTTGCAGAGCGGGCTCGGTGGCGCGTTCGATGCGGGGCCGCACGGTGCCAGCGGCCTGGAAACGGGCCTGTCCACCGGCGTGGGCGGCGCGGTACAGGCCGGTACGGGCCTCGGAACCGGGCTGACCGGCGCCATCGGCGCCATCGATGCCGGCGCTCAGGCGGGTTCGGGCCTCTCGGCCGGGCTCGCTTCGGGCCTGTCGACTGGACTGGGCGCGGGTGCGGAAGCCGGTGCAGGACTTGCCGCCGGAATTCAAGGCGCGGCCGGTTCGGGTCTGGAGACCGGACTCGGCGCTGCGGGCAACGTGGGTGCTGGTCTGTCGAGTGGTCTCGATGGCGCATCGAGTGCGGGAGCGCATCTCGGTTCGGGCTTGGAGACTGGACTCGGCGCTGCGGGTAACGCGGGCGCGGGTCTGTCGAGTGGCCTCGAAGGAGCCTCGAGCGCGGGAGCGCACTTCGGTTCGAGTTTGGACGGCGGCGTCGGCTCGCACGCGAGCTCTGGCCTGTCCTCGGGTCTCGACGCCACGGGCGGACTCGGCGGTGCGGCGCACTCGAGCGTGAGCGGCGCGGCGGACGCGGGCGCCGGGCTGGCTGGCTCGGCCGGCGGCGCGGCGCACGGTGCGGTGGACACCGGCGCCGGTCTCGGCGGCAGCGTCGGCTCGACCGCGCACACCTGGTCCTCGCTGGACGTGTCGAGCGCTTTCGGTTCCGGCCTGGACAGCTCCGCCAGCGGCCAGGCCGACGCGGGCCTGTTCGGCGAGAGCCACGCGGGCACGGAGTTCAGCGGTTCGGCGGGCGCCGAGCTGGGTGGCGATACATTCCTGCACTGACAGTTGCCCGGTAATACGGAAAGAGGTCCATACCGCGATGGGGACACCCGCGCCGAACGCCACTCCACCGGCGGTACCGCTGCTGTCGGTACTCGGTGAAACCATCGCGGCGGCCCGCGCCGCCGGCCGCAACGATCTGGTCGGCCGCCTGGAAGTGGCGGCCGACCGGGTCCGCGACCCGCGGCGGCGCATCGTCGTCGCCGGGCAGCTCGACCAGGGCAAGAGCCGTTTCGTCAACGCGCTGCTGAACCTGGACATCTGCCCGGTCGGCGACGACGCGACCACGGCGGTCCCGATGCTGCTCGCGCACGGTCCCGAGCCGCGCGCGGAGCTGGTGCTCGCGGCGCACGGCGACTCCAGCGGCGCGGAGACCAGGGTGGCGGTGCCGATCGCGGAGATCGGCGCGATCGACCAGCGCGCCCCGATCGCGCAGGGGCGGCGGATCGTGCGCCTCGAGGTGCAGATCCCCAACGCGCTGCTGGCCGATGGCATCGTGCTGATCGACACCCCGGGCGTCGGCGGCCACGGCAATGCCCACGCGGCAGGCGTGCTCGGATTGGTGCCCGCCGCGGACGCGGTGCTGGTGCTCTCGGACGCCTCGACCGAACTCACCGAACCCGAGCTGGCGTTCCTGCGGCAGGTGCGGGAACTGTGCCCGACGGTGGCGCTGCTGCTCACCAAGACCGACTTGTACCCGCACTGGCGTCAGGTGCACGAAGCCGATCTCGGCCATCTCGCGCGCGCCCGCCTGGACGTGCCGATGATCCCGGTGTCGTCGCTGCTGCGCAGTCACGCCATGCGGTTGCAGGACCCGCAGTTGGGTGTCGAATCCGGCTTCGGCGTGCTGTACACCTTCCTGCGCGACCAGGTGGTCGCGCGCGATCAGCTGGCCACTCGCACCGCCGTCGCCCGCGACATCCGGTCCGCCGCCGAGCATCTCGCGCTGGCTCTCGGCAGTGAATTGGTCGCGGTCCGCGATCCGGCGCAGGGCGCGGCGGCGGTACGCGAGCTGCAATCCGCCCGTTCCGCGGCGGAGGAACTGCACCGCAGGACCGCCGCCTGGCAGCAGACGCTCGCCGACGGCATCACCGACCTGGCCGGGGACGTCGACCACGATCTGCGCGACCGCCTGCGCAATCTCGCGCGCACCACCGAGGAATGGATCGACGAGCACGATCCAGGCCGGCACTGGGACCGCATCGCCGAACACCTCACCGGCACCGTCGACACCGCGCTCGGCGACAACCTGCTGTGGACCCACGCGCGCGCGATCCAGCTCGCCGAGCGCGTCGCCGAGCACTTCGCCGAACTGGGCGCCGTCGACCTGCCGGACGTGCGCCCCGGCGCCGGCGCCGACACCGGCCGCGCCGTCACCGGCACGCTCGCCGATCTCGAGCCGGACATCGGTTTCGGCAGCAAGCTGCTCGTCGGCATGCGCGGCTCCTACGGCGGCGTGCTCATGGTCGGGCTCGCCAGCACCTTCGCCGGCCTCGCGATGCTCAACCCGATCTCGATCGGCGCGGGATTGATCGTGGGCGGCAAGGCGTTCCGCGACGACAAGCAGGCCAGGCTGGCCAAGCGGCGCAACGAAGCGAAGGCGGCGGTGCGCCGTTTCGTCGACGATGTGGCGTTCCAGGCGGGCAAGGAGTCGAAGGATCGGCTGCACCGGATCCACCGCGCCCTGCGCGACCACTACGCCGGCGTCGCCGAACGCAGTCTGCGCTCGATCGACGAGTCGCTGCGGGCCGCGCAGGAGGCGGCGAACATGGTGGCCACCCGCCGCGCCGAACGCGGTGCGCAGCTGGAACAGCAGCTGCGCGTGGTCGCCGAACTGCGCCGCTACGCCGATGCCATGCAGACCGCACTACCGATGGGACCCGCCGGTACGGTAACCCCGTGAGACGTGATGGTGACGCGGTGCCGGGAATCGTCGCCGAGGCGCATCGGCTGGTCGGGGCGGCGCAGGCAGCGCTCGCGGGGGAGCCGCGGCCGCGCGCCCTGCTGGCCGACTGCGCCCGCAGATTGGATCAGCCGCTGCGGGTCGCGCTCGCCGGTTCGATCAAGGCGGGCAAATCCACCCTGCTGAATTCGCTTGTCGGACAGGACATCGCTCCCACCGACGCGACCGAGTGCACCAGGGTGGTCACCTGGTACCGGTACGGTTCCACGCCGAGCGTGACCGCCTACGCCCCCGACGGCGCCCGCGCGCACGTAGTGGTCCGCCGCGGCAGCGGGACGCACGGGCTGACCTTCGACCTGGACCGACTGAACTGGAACGCCCCGGCCCCGCGCGAGGTCGACCATCTCGAAGTCGAGTGGCCCGCCGCGACGCTCGCGCACACCACCATCATCGACACTCCCGGCACCTCGTCGCTGTCGCGCGAGGTCTCGCGGCGCACCGCGCGTCTGCTGACCCCCGGCGCGGACGAGGAGCGGTCCGAGCAGAGCATCGCCATTCCGGGCGCCGACGCGGTGGTCTATCTGCTGCGCCGGTTGGACGCGACGGACGTGCAGTTCCTCGAGCGCGTCGGCGCGGGCACTGCCGCCGCCGCCAACGGCGGACCGGGCGCGCCGGGTCCGCTGGGCATTGTCGGGGTGGTCTCGCGGGCCGACGAGATCGGCGCCGGCCGCATCGACGCGCTGCACTCGGCGCGTGAGGTCGCCGCGCGTTTCGCCGGGGAATTGGAACGGACGGGCTTGTGCCAGGCCGTGATCCCGGTCGCCGGGCTGCTCGCGTTCGCCGCGGCGACGCTGCGTCAGCAGGAGTTCGCGGCTTTCGAGGCGCTGGCGCGGGTCCCGGTCGACGACCTGAGCGCCGCGTTGCTCTCGGCGGACCGTTTCGCGCGCGCCGACGTGCCGCTTCCGGTCCCGCCGGAGCTGCGCGCCCAGCTCGCCGAGCGGTTCGGGTTGTTCGGCATCCGTATGGCGGTCACGCTGATTCGGCTCGGCGTGCGCGACTCGGCCACCCTTGCCGCCGAATTGACCAGTCGCAGCGGCGTGGACGAACTGCGCTCGGTGCTGGACGTGCAGTTCGGTCAGCGCGCCGATCAGCTCAAGGCGCACTCCGCGCTGACCGCGCTGGCCCGGGTGCTGACCGCCTACCGAGGCACCCAGGCCGATCGCCTGCTGCCCAGGGTGCGCACCTTGCTCGCGGACGTACACGGTTTCGCCGAGCTGCGCCTGCTCGGCCGCCTGCGCACCGACGAACTGGCGCTGCCCGCCGACGATCTCGCCGAACTGCACCGCCTCATCGGCGGCTCCGGGATCGCACCGCATCTGCGCCTGGGTCTCCCCGCCGACGCGCCGCTGCCGGCGCAGCGCGCCCAGGCGATGGCCGCGGTGCGGAAATGGCGCGCGCGGGCGCGTCACCCGCTCGCCGACCAATTCACCGCCACGGCGTGCCTGACCGCCGCTCGCAGCGCGGAAGGCACGCTGAGCGTGCTGCCGGAATGATCGGCCGGTGAATACCGCCTCCGAAGCGCCGTGACCTGCGGCGACGGGCGTATTCCCCGCTGACCGCCGCCGGTGTAGTCGCCGTGGGGCCGGGTATGCGCCCTGGTAGCGAGAGGAGGTAACGATGAGCCAAGAGGACGTCGTACACGAATTGCTCGTCCGTGCGGGCACGGGATATGCCGAGGAAGCGGGCATCACCCTCGACGACAAACCGGCCGCACTTTTCCAGTTGCTCATGCTTTCCCAGCTGCTCAGCGCCCGTATCTCCGCGGAGATCGCGATCGGGGCCACGCGAGAACTGATCAGCAGCGGCTACCGGACGCCGCACCGGGTCGCGGACGCGCAGTGGCAGGAGTTGGTCGACGCGCTGGGGCGAGGGAACTACCGCCGCTACGACGAGAGCACCGCGACGCGACTGCACCACAATGCGTTGCGCCTGCTCGATCGCTACCACGGTGACCTGCGGGAACTGGCGAAGAAAGCGGACAACGACCCGCAGCGCGCCGCGGAACTGCTGCAAGAGTTCGACGGGATCGGTCCGACCGGAGCCCATATCTTCCTGCGCGAGATCCAGGACATCTGGACCTGGGTCCGGCCGCACTTCGACGAACGCGCTCTGCGCGGCGCCAAGCGCGTCCAGTTGCCGGAGGATCCCGACCGGCTGGCGCGGCTGGCGCCGGATCACCACACCGCCGAACTCGCCGCCGCGCTGGTGCGGGTGACGCTGGACGAGAAGATCGCCGACGAGGTCTTGGCCGCCGCGCCCTGATCGAGCTCAGGCGGTGGCGGCGCCCGCTGCGCGCGGGTCGATCAGGATCTTCGCGTGCCGCTGCGGGTTGCCGAGCGCGGCGAAGGCGTCCGCGACGCCGTCCAGCCCGACGGTCCCGGTGATCAGCGGGCTCGGGTCGACCTTTCCCTCGGCGAGCATGTGCAGGGTGTCGCGGAACTCGCCGGGGTCGTAGCCGAGCACGAACCGCAGTTCGATCTCCTTGTTGATCGCCATGGCGGGATGGAAGCGGTCGGTCTCCATGCAGACCCCGACCACGACAACGCGTGACAGCGGAGGCGCGGCGGCGAGGATCTGATCGATGATCCCGGGTACGCCCACGCATTCGAAGACGACCGGACCGGCGGGTCCCGCGTTCACCGTGTGAGCGAGGCGGAAGACGTACCACCACGGCAGATTCGGCACCCGCCGCAAGCGTTCCATGGTGTCGAACCCGAGTCCGAGGATGTCGGTGACGCCGTTGATCCGTCCCTTCTTCGGTGCGGCCGTCCAGGGTGACTCGGTCGCCGGATCCACCACGACGTCGGCGCCGCACGCCGTGGCCAGTTCCCGTCGGCGCGGGGAGAAGTCGCTGGCCACCACGGTGCGCACGCCCGCGGCCTTCAGCATGCTGATCACCGCGAGGCCGATCGGCCCGCAACCGATGACGAAGGCGGTCTGCCCCTTGCCGACCCGGCCCCTGCGCACGGCGTGCCAGGCCACCGCCATCGGCTCGGTCAACGCGGCGTGCTCGGCGGACAACCCGTTGGGCACCGGCATGGTCATCGATTCCTGGACCACCACCTGTTCGGCGTAACCGCCGGGCGCCGCGGTCGACAGTCCGACCAGGTGGGGTTGCCCGCCGTGCCGGACGATCGGCAGGGCCACCACCGGCGTTCCCGTCTTCCACCGCTTCCGGCACTCCGGCCCGTAGTCGACCACGGTGCCGCTGAATTCGTGGCCAAGCACCACGCTCTGATCCGAACGCATGAAGTGGTCGTAGCCCGTGGCCACGGCCAGGTCGGCCAGTTCGTCGGCATGGGTGCGGGCATGCAGGTCGGAGCCGCAGATACCGCAGCGCGCCACGTCGATCAGCAGTTGCCCCGGACCGGGCCGTGGCGTCGGCACCTCCGTGACCTCGAATTCGGCGGCGGTGACGACGGCGGCCCTCATGGCGACTCCTCGGATCGACGGCGCACGGATGGGGTGCCCCGCCGTCACCCTACTGCGGCCACGATCCCGGCCGCACTCGCTCAGGGGGCCGTCCAGCGCCCTCGATTTATGACGCAGATCACAGCTACGTGCCGCCTCCGGGGAATTAAACGCGCGACTCGCCCGTTGAGCTATTCGACAAGATTGAGCGTGCAGGACTCAAGTTTCGGTTGACTCCGAGACTCCTGCGGGGCAGGATTGAGCCGACCACGCTCAGTGTTGCTGGGGCCGTGCTCCGTGAGGTGCTAGGGGCGAGGTCTCGCGGCGTCCTTCGCGGCGTCACAGGGCGGTTTTCGCCCGGCACCGACACACATTGGTACGTCAATTAGGAGGAACCACCATGGCTCGTGCGGTCGGAATCGACCTCGGGACCACGAACTCGGTCGTCGCCGTTCTCGAAGGCGGCGAGCCGGTCGTCGTCGCCAACTCGGAAGGATCGCGCACCACCCCGTCGATCGTCGCGTTCGCGAAGAACGGCGAGGTACTGGTCGGCCAGCCGGCCAAGAACCAGGCTGTCACCAACGTCGACCGCACCATTCGCTCCGTCAAGCGGCACATCGGCACCGACTGGACCGTCGAGATCGATGGCAAGAAGTACACGCCGCAGGAGATCAGCGCCCGCACGCTGATGAAGCTGAAGCGCGACGCGGAGGCCTACCTCGGTGAGGAGATCACCGACGCGGTCATCACCGTGCCCGCCTACTTCGAGGACGCCCAGCGGCAGGCCACGAAGGAAGCAGGCCAGATCGCGGGCCTGAACGTCCTGCGCATCGTCAACGAGCCCACCGCGGCGGCGCTGGCCTACGGCCTGGACAAGGGCGACAAGGAACAGACCATTCTGGTCTTCGACCTCGGTGGCGGCACCTTCGACGTCTCGCTGCTGGAAATCGGCGAGGGCGTCGTCGAGGTCCGCGCCACCTCCGGCGACAACCACCTCGGTGGCGACGACTGGGACGAGCGGGTCGTGCAGTGGCTGGTCGACAAGTTCAAGGCCAGCTCGGGCATCGACCTGACCAAGGACAAGATGGCCATGCAGCGGCTGCGTGAGGCCGCCGAGAAGGCCAAGATCGAGCTGAGCTCCTCGCAGAGCACCTCGATCAACCTGCCCTACATCACCGTCGACGCGGACAAGAACCCGCTGTTCCTCGACGAGCAGCTGACCCGCGCCGAGTTCCAGAAGATCACCTCGGACCTGCTCGACCGCACCCGCGCGCCGTTCCAGTCCGTGATCAAGGACGCGGGCATCAAGGTGTCCGACATCGACCACGTGGTGCTCGTCGGCGGCTCCACCCGTATGCCCGCCGTCTCCGATCTGGTCAAGGAACTGACCGGCGGCAAGGAGCCCAACAAGGGCGTGAACCCGGACGAGGTCGTCGCCGTCGGCGCCGCCCTTCAGGCCGGTGTGCTCAAGGGTGAGGTCAAGGACGTCCTGCTGCTCGACGTGACCCCGCTGTCGCTGGGCATCGAGACCAAGGGCGGCGTGATGACCAAGCTCATCGAGCGCAACACGACCATTCCGACCAAGCGCTCGGAGACCTTCACCACGGCCGACGACAACCAGCCGTCGGTGCAGATCCAGGTGTTCCAGGGTGAGCGCGAGATCGCCTCGCACAACAAGCTGCTCGGCTCCTTCGAGCTGACCGGCATCCCGCCGGCCCCGCGCGGCGTGCCGCAGATCGAGGTCACCTTCGACATCGACGCCAACGGCATCGTGCACGTCACCGCGAAGGACAAGGGCACCGGCAAGGAGAACACGATCAAGATCCAGGACGGCTCCGGCCTGTCCAAGGAGGAGATCGACCGGATGATCAAGGACGCCGAGGCGCACGCGGCCGAGGACAAGGCGCGTCGCGAGGAGGCGGAGACCCGCAACCAGGCCGAGTCGCTGGTCCACCAGACCGAGAAGTTCATCAAGGAGAACGAGGACAAGGTCCCCGCGGACGTCAAGACCAAGGTCGAGGCGGCCATCGCCGAGGCGAACGAGGCGCTGAAGGGCACCGACATCGCCGCGGTCAAGGCGGCGGTGGAGAAGCTGGCGACCGAGTCGCAGGCGCTCGGCCAGGCCATCTACGAGGCCTCCGCGGCGGACGCCGCCGCGCAGGGCAACGGCGCGTCCAGCGCCGCGTCGGATGACCAGGTCGTGGACGCCGAGGTCGTGGACGAGCCGGTCGACACGGAGAAGAAGTGACCGAGGCCAACTCCGAGAAGGAGCCGATCACCTTCGTCGACAACCGGAAGATCGATCCGGAGACCGGTGACGTCCGGCAGCAGGCCGCGGACAACGGCGCCGCGGCCGCGCAGGCCCCGCAGGCGGACGAGGGCGTGGAAACCGGCAACGGCGACGCCCTCGCCGACACCATCAGCGGCGAGCTCGCCGAGCGCACCGCCGACCTGCAGCGGCTGACCGCGGAGTACGCCAACTACCGGCGGCGGGTCGAGCGCGACCGCAAGGCCGCGATCGATGCCGCCAAGGCGTCGGTGGTCACCGAGCTGCTCGGCGTGCTCGACGATCTCGACCGCGCGCGGGCGCACGGTGACCTGGAGGCGGGCCCGCTGAAGTCGGTGGCCGACAAGCTGTCGGCCGCGCTGCTCAAGCAGGGTCTCGAGGAGTTCGGTTCGGAGGGCGAGCCTTTCGACCCGACCCTGCACGAGGCCGTGCAGCACGAGGGCTCCGGCCACGACCCGGTGATCGGCATTGTGATGCGCAAGGGCTATCGCTTCGGCGATAGGGTGCTTCGGCACGCGCTCGTCGGGGTAACCGACGGCGTGGCCGATGTGAAGGAAAACGCTGTTCCACCGACTGAAGAGGCATCGGATGTTGATGCCGGCGCGAACGAACAATAAGGACGCGAGAGGAGGAGATGCTCGGTGAGCCAACGGGAGTGGATCGAAAAGGACTTCTACAAGGAGCTGGGTGTTTCCTCCGGCGCCTCGCAGGACGAGATCAAGAAGGCCTATCGCAAGCTCGCCCGCGACTTGCACCCGGACGCCAACCCCGGTGACACCAAAGCCGAGGAGCGGTTCAAGGCCGTCAGCGAGGCGCACGCCGTCCTGTCGGATCCGGCCAAGCGCAAGGAGTACGACGACACCCGCAAGCTCTTCGCGGGTGGCGGCTACGGTCGCGGTGGGTTCGGGTCCGGCGCGGGCGGCGGCTTCTCGCAGGAGTTCAACCTCGGGGACCTCTTCGGCGGCGCCGCGGGTGCCGCCGAAGGTGGCCTCGGCGACCTGCTCGGCGGTCTGTTCAACCGGGGCGGCGGCACGCGGACCTCGAGCCGCCCCCGCCGCGGCGCCGACGTGGAGACCGAGACCACGCTCGGTTTCCGGGAGGCGGCTCAGGGCGTCACGGTTCCGCTGCGGATGACCAGCCCGTCGCCGTGCACCACGTGTCACGGCAGCGGAGCCAAACCGGGCACGAGTCCGCGAGTGTGCCCGATCTGCAACGGGACCGGCATCGTCAGCCGCAACCAGGGCGCGTTCGGCTTCAGCGAGCCGTGCGACGAGTGCCGTGGCAGCGGGTCGATCATCGACGACCCGTGCCTCGACTGCCAGGGCAGCGGCATCCAGAACCGCACGCGCACCATCACGGTGCGGATTCCGCCCGGAGTCGGTGACGGGCAACGCATCCGGCTGGCCGGTCAGGGCGAGGCGGGGCTGCGCGGGGCGCCTTCGGGCGACCTGTATGTCACCGTGCACGTCAGCCAGGACAAGGTCTTCGGCCGCAACGGCGACGACCTGACCCTGGTGCTTCCGGTCAGTTACAGTGAATTGGTCCTCGGCACCACGGTTTCGGTGCCCACGCTGGACGGGCGGGTCGGCGTCAAGGTGCCTCCGGGCACCGCGGACGGCCGTACCCTGCGGGTACGCGGCCGCGGCGTGCCCAAGCGCGGTGGTGGCGCGGGCGATCTGCTGGTCACGGTGAAGGTCGCCGTGCCGCAGAAGCTGGACGACAACGCCATCGAGGCGCTGAAGCGCTATCAGGAGGCGGAGCGAGCGGGCGGCTTCGATCCACGTGCGGGATGGGCAGGTGCGTGATGTCCTCGGAACCGAAGAACGCGTCCGGCGGGTCGCGGGCCGAGTTCTTCATGATCTCGGTGGCGGCCCAGCTGGCCGGCATGCACGCGCAGACGCTGCGCACGTATGACCGTCTGGGACTGGTCACGCCGCAACGTACTTCGGGCGGTGGTCGGCGCTACTCGGCCCGGGACGTGGAGCTGCTGCGCGAGGTACAGCGGCTGTCCCAGGACGAGGGCGTCAACCTGGCGGGCATCAAGCGCATCATCGAACTGACCAATCAGGTGGAGGAGCTGCGCCGGCAGGTCGCGGAACTGTCGGCCGAGCTGGAGCGGACGCGGGCGGCCTACCGCCCGGATCTCGTTCCGCAGCAGCGCAGTACCGCGCTGGTCGTCTGGCAGCCGCGGCACCGTCGCGAAGACGGCCAGCGCAGACGATAACCGAAACGACGACGGCCCCGGCCTCGGTCGCACTTCGCGATCCGGCGCCGGGGCCTTCGTCGTTCGCGCCCGGTGTGTCACAGATTTGCTGAGAATAAACCAGAACATGTTCGACAGAATCGGCTAGACACAGGTCATTTCGTTGTCGAATCAACTGGGAATTTCTACCATAGACTCGCTTACGCAACCGTATCGGTTTGCCCGATTCGATCCATCTGCGCCAGTTGTGGTGTTGCCCCGAAGTCGCTAGAACAGACCAGTCGGGACGTAATTTCCTAAGTGTCCCTTGTCGATCCGGGGTGTGGAAGACCAATTACCTGTGGAATCTACGGCCTCTCAGTCGGTTTCTCTGGCGTGTCTCCCGGAATATCCTCGTTTCGACGAAATTCCGAGCGGGATGTTCCTTCGAAAGATTCCGTTGCTGGCAAACCTCGCCTACACTCCTTTCCATCGGCTGCTGTCGAGTGGCCCCGCAGCACCTCACTCGCCGGCATGGTTCGTGAACGAGTGCGAAATGGGGTTGTGATACCGATGGATTCACGCGCTGTCGCTTTGATCAGAACTACTTTCAAGGCGGTTGCTGCGGAGGATGGGGGGCCGGAGAAACTGGCGAGATCGTTCTACGCGATCTTGTTCACCGACTACCCGCACGTCCGCGATTTCTTTCCCGCCGCGATGGACCTCCAGCGCGACCGGCTGGTCAAGGCGATCTCCTACGCGCTGGACCGGTTGGAAGAGCCCGACAAGCTGCTGCCCTTCCTGTCCCAGCTCGGCAGGGACCACCGCAAGTACGGTGTGCAGCCCGCGCACTATGCCGCCGTCTCCACGGCGCTGAAGACCGCCGTGAAGGTGTTCGCCGGCACCGAGATGTGGACCGACGAGGTGGACCGGGCCTGGGACGAGGGCCTGAAGATCATCTCCGACACCATGATCGGCGCCGCGGAGAAGGAGACTACGCCGTCGGCGTGGACCGGAACGGTGATCGAACGCCGCGAGGTGCTGCGCAACCTGGTCGTCGTCCGGCTGCAACTGGATCAGCCGATGCGCTACGCCGCGGGCCAGTACCTGAGCGTGCAGATCCCGTCACGGCCGCGCATGTGGCGCTACCTCTCGCCCGCCGTGCCCGCGAATGCCAACGGCGAGATCGAATTCCACGTCCGCAGCGTGCTGGGCGGCTGGGTCAGCTCCGCCATCGTCGGCCAGACCGCCGTCGGCGACCAGTGGCTGCTCGGCTCACCGCTGGGCGGCTTGGGCGTTCCGCGCAACGCCAAACGCAAGATGCTGATGGTCGGCTGCGGCACCGGCATCGCGCCGCTGCGTGCGCAGCTGATGGCGATGGCGATGCGGCGGACCAATCCGAAGGTGCACCTGTTCGTCGGCGGCCACCACCCGTGCGACCTCTACGACCTGGAAACCTTGAGCAAGCTGGCCATGGCCAACCGCTGGCTCACGGTCACGCCGGTGAGCGAACACGACGAGAACCCCTGGTGGTACGCCGAACCGGAGGAACCGCGCACCACATGGCCCGGCGTGGAACCACGGGTCACCGGCCAGATCGGCAAGGTGGTCGCCAGTTACGGCGCCTGGTCCGACCGTGACGTGCAGATCGTCGGTTCACCGTCGATGGTGCAGACCACCAAGTTCCGCCTCATGGCAGCGGGCACGCTCGCGAAGAACATCCGCCACGATCCGCTCTATTAGTCCAGCGCCTGCTGTGTTCGATTTGCAGCGCCTGCGGCGCTGCGTGTTCGCGGCCCTCTTGTGGCTCGCGTTTACGCGACCGCCGCTTGCTCCAAAGTGGCGGGGGCGGCGGCCCCCGGAAAACGCCCCCCGCCCCGCCCCGC
>NZ_JBSFNF010000012.1:0-205194 GCF_053586955.1 Nocardia sp. NPDC003726
CTCGCGTGTGCGCGGCCGCCGCTTGCTCCTTCGTCGCGTACGCGGCGGCCGCGCACACGCGAGCCGGGCCGCGAACGGCGGATGCTCGGTCTCGCTTCGCTCGAAACCTAGAGTTGCGGTGCGCTGGGCGCGTCGGTAGCGGAATCCGCTGCCCGGTGCACGGGATTTCGAGTGGCTGGCTGACAAACCGACCGAGCCAGACTCCGACGGTGGCCGACGCCTTTGGCCTGATCGGCAAGCGGCTGACGCGTACTCCCTCGCGCGCAGGCGACGACTGCGCACACGCGAGCAGGGGCCGCGAACGGAACAGGCTCGGTCTCGCTTCGCTCGAAACCTGGAGTTGCGGTGCGCTGGGCGCGTCAGTAGCGGAATCCGCTGCCCCGGTGCACGCGGTCCGAAATGGCTGGTCCAAGCCGCATGAGTCAGGTCGCGACGGTTGCCGCCGCACGGTCCCTGTTCGTGCCGATCGGTCCGAGACTGTCCCTGATTCTTCGCCGCGTGGGCGACGGACGCGAACACGCGAGCCGGATCGCGAACGGCGCACGCTTGATCTTGCTTCGGTCGCCGTCAGGGCGCGTGAGAATCGAATCCTGTCGCCAGGTGCACGCGGTGTGGAGTGGCTGGCCGGCAGGCAGCCGGATCGTGTCGTGACGGTTGCCGCGGTTGCCCCGTGTTCGGCCAGGTCAGCCAAGGGCTGTTGTTTGCTCCATCGTCGCGTCTGCGGCGGTCAGCCGACGCGAGCCGAGGCGGCCAGATTTCCGGTCCGGCGCGTGACGCGACCGGAGAGATCCAACTGGTCAGCGGTGGTGGGTGTTGCGGCCGAGCATGGCGGTCAATTCCGAGTGCAGCCGTTGCGCGTCGCGGTCGATCACCTGCGCGGAGCCCGCGCGGTCGGTGCCGCGGGCGACGAGTGTGGCAAACGCCACGATGACTGCCAAGGTGATGAGGAAAGTAACCATGGCAGTAATTTTGCGGTCAATGATTTACCGCCGACAGTGGCGGTACCGACATTGTTCGTCAAAATCCGGCCACTAGACTGGCGGCATGCTGTCGAAGGTCGCCGTGGTGCTGTCCGAACGCATGGCCATGTTCGAATTCGGGGTCATCTGTGAGGTTTTCGGGCTCGACCGCACCGCCGACGGACTGCCCGCCTTCGATTTCCGGGTGTGCGGGGCCGAGCCGGGCGTCCCGTTGCACTCCACCAGCCCCGGTATCACCGTCACACCGGAGTACGGGCTGGAAGAGCTGGCGGCGGCCGATCTGGTGGCCATCCCCGCCGCCGCGGCCGATCGGGGGTTCGATCCGCGGATCGTCACGGCCGTCCGCGACGCGGCGGCCGCCGGGGCGACCGTGCTCACCGTGTGTTCCGGCGCGTTCCTGGCCGGTGCGGCCGGGCTGCTCGACGGCCGTAAGTGCACCACGCATTGGCGCTACGTGGAGCAACTCGCCGCCGAGTATCCCGCGGCGACCGTCGATCCGGATGTGCTGTTCGTCGACGAGGGCGATCTGATCACCAGCGCGGGCACCGCCGCGGGCATCGACGCCTGCCTGCACCTGGTGCGCCGCGAACTCGGCAGCGGCGTGGCCAACGCGATCGCGCGGCGGATGGTGGTCCCGCCGCAGCGCGACGGCGGGCAGCGCCAGTTCATCGAACGCCCGGTCGCGGCCTGCACCTCCGACAGCCTCATTCCCACCCTGGAGTGGATGAACGAGCACCTGGATCTGCCGCACACGGTGGAAGACCTGGCCACACGCGCCAACATGTCCACCCGGACCTTCGCGCGCCGTTTCGCCGCCGAGACCGGAACCACCCCGGTGAAATGGCTCACCAACCAGCGCGTACTGCTGGCCAAGCAACTGCTCGAGGAAACCGACCTCGGACTGGAACAGATCGCCGCCCGCTCCGGCTTCGGCTCCGGCGCGCTCCTGCGCCACCATTTCCAGCGCCTCGTCGGCATCGCCCCCACCGAGTACCGCCGCCGCTTCGGGCGCAGCTCGGACGCCTCCGCCTGATCACGGAGCCATACAGCCGACCGGCTTTCCGCGTACGTCCGAGACGTATCGGCATACTCGCCCCGGTTCACCGAGCACCGTTGCTGGTCGCCGTCTGTTCGGCCTACCGTCACAGATTCACCGCGGCTGCGCCTGCCCCATCTTCGGAGTTCCCCGCCCGGACCGGGCATGCCTCGAGAGTCACGCGGCAATCCGCGGTTCGGTTGATACCGTGCACTCGTGTCCGAGACTCCCGCGCCTACGCCACGCAGCATCCTCGTTCTGGGTGGCGCGCGGTCGGGGAAGTCGGCGTTCGCGGAGGACCTGGCCGTGCGGGCGGGCGGCCGAGTACGCTACCTCGCCACCGCCGTGCCCGACCCCGCCGATCATGATTTCGCCGAGCGCATCGCCGCACACCGAGGCCGACGCCCAGCGGGCTGGTCGACCATCGAAAGCGCCGACCCCACAGCGGTTCTCCTCGCAGCCATGCCGAGCCCGCCGCCAGTCACCCTGATCGACGACATCGGCACCTGGCTGACCGCCCGCATCGACGCGCGCGAAGCTTGGGAAGCGCCGCGCGGCACGGTCGCTCCCGACACCGACGCGCTGGTCTCTGCCGTCGCCGCCTACACCGGCGACCTCGTGATCGTCAGCCCGGAGGTGGGTATGGGCGTCATCCCGGCCACGCGTTCGGGCCGTCTCTTCCGCGACGAGATCGGCACCCTCAACCAGCGCTTGGCCCAGGTCTGCGACGAGGCTTTCCTGGTCGTCGCGGGCCTCCCCCTCCGTCTCAAGTAGCCGCCGTTCGCAGCGCTCCCTCGTTGCGAGCAACCACCGACCGCGACAGGCGGCCCGCGACGCGCCGGGCGACGCAGCCGCGGCTCGGCGGCGTCGGAGGACTGCCTGGTCACTTGGATGTCGCCGGCCGGAAAACGCGTGTTGTCGCCCCGGAATCCCCGGCCGCGCCGCCGGTCGCCCGCCGCGTTTCCTGCATGTGCGCCGACCACTGCGCGAGACGATCGCCGGGACGTCGTCGCAGAGGCTCCTGGCTCCGACCTCGATCACACCGCTGTGTCGAGCAGGTCGCGCCCTTGGCGCCGATTCGCGACGTCGATCATGGTGTCACCTGCGCCGATCACCGACCCGGCTCGCGGAGGTCTCGCCGACACACCGCCGACCCGGAGCAGGCCGCGTCCTACCTTCTCCGGCAGCGAACCGGCAGGTGGTCCTGCGGCGCGTCGAGCGGCTACGCCGTGATCAGGTCACGGCCCCACGGCGTGGAAGGGCAATGGCAAGATTGGGCGGCGTAGTCGGCGGGACCGCCATGACCGAAAGGCTCGATAGTGACGCACGGATTCGGACCGGTAGCGCCTCCGGACACACAGTTTCGTGCGGCGGCCGAGCAGCGGCAAGCCCAGCTGACCAAACCCGCTGGTGCGCTGGGCCGATTGGAGCAACTCGGCAACTGGGTGGCGGCCTGCCAGGGCGCCTGCCCGCCGAAGCAGTTCGAGCGCGCCAGGGTCGTGGTCTTCGCCGGGGATCACGGCATCGCGCGGCACGGGGTGTCGGCGTATCCGAGCGAGGTCACCGCGCAGATGGTCGCGAATTTCCTCGGCGGCGGCGCAGCGGTGAACGCGCTGGCGGCGGTG
Organism: Nocardia sp. NPDC003726; assembly: GCF_053586955.1. Taxonomy (NCBI): domain Bacteria; kingdom Bacillati; phylum Actinomycetota; class Actinomycetes; order Mycobacteriales; family Nocardiaceae; genus Nocardia; species Nocardia sp. NPDC003726. The sequence continues at coordinate 3,642 of NZ_JBSFNF010000012.1, forward strand.
GCCGGCGCGACGGTCAGGGTGGCGGACATCTCCGTCGACGCCGACACCGACCCGCAGGTGTCCAAGCACAAGGTGCGCCGCTCCAGCGGGGCGATCGATCGCGAGGACGCGCTCACCGCCGACGAGGTCCAGGCGGCGATCGAGGCGGGCCGCGCCATCGCCGACGAGGAGATCGACGCGGGCGCGGACCTGCTGATCGCGGGTGACATGGGTATCGGCAACACCACACCCGCCACCGTGCTCATCGCGAGCCTGACCAATACCGAACCGGTCGCCGCCGTGGGGCGCGGCACGGGCGTCGACGATGCCGGATGGATCCGCAAGGTCGCCGCGATCCGCGATGCGATGCGGCGCGCGCGCCCGGTGGTGAAGGACCCGGTCGAACTGCTCCGCGTGGCCGGTGGCGCCGACTTCGCCGCGTTGGCCGCGTTCCTCGCCCAAGCCGCCACCCGGCGCACACCCGTCGTCCTTGACGGCGTCGTCGTGACGGCCGCGGCGATGGTCGCCGAGGACCTCGCCGCGGGCGCGAGCGCTTGGTGGCTGGCCGGTCACCGCTCCACCGAACCGGCGCACGACCTCGCGCTGCGACACCTGCGCCTGGAACCCCTGCTCGACCTGACCATGCGCCTCGGCGAGGGCTCCGGCGCGCTGACCGCCCTCCCGATCCTCCGCTCGGCGGTGGCCGCCCTCGCGGAGATGTCGACCTTCGCCGAAGCGGGTGTCAGCACCGCCGACGCCGAACCGGCGAGCGCCCCGCCGAACCTGCGAAAGTCGTGAACGGTACCCGGCTGGCGATTTCCTGGCTCACGGTGCTGCCGGTGCGCGGGCCGGATGCCGTCGACCGGGCCGCGGCGGGCCGTGCGATCCTGCTGGCGCCGCTGGTCGGCGCGCTGCTCGGAGCCGGAGCCGCGGGTTTGCTGTGGGCGCTGAGCCGGGCCGGGGCGAGCGCGGCGCTGGCCGGGTTGCTTGTGGTCGGCGCGCTGGCGTTGATCACCAGGGGCATGCACCTCGACGGCTTGGCCGACACCTTGGACGGACTTGGCAGCTACGGTCCGCCGGAGCGGGCCAGGCAGATCATGAAGAGCGGCGGGGCCGGCCCGTTTGGTGTCGCGGGGCTCGCGTTCGCCATCGGCATACAGGCGTTCTCGTTCGCGTCCTTGGCCGACTCGGCCCGATGGTTCGCCGTCGCCCTCGCCGTGGCCACCGGCCGCGTCGCGGTGATCCTCGCCTGCCGTGGTGTCCCGGCCGCGCCTGGCACCGGGTTCGGCGTCCTGGTCGCGGACACGCAGTCGGCCACCGCCGCGGCCTTCTGGTCCGTGACCACGGTGGGTCTGGCCGTGTTCGCGGTTCCGCGCTGCCCGTGGCTCGGCACCTTGGCCGTCACCCTCGGCCTGACCGCCTCCACGCTCCTGGTCCGGCACTGCGCGCGCCGCTTCGGCGGGCTCTCGGGTGACGTCCTCGGCGCGGCGGTCGAGACCACCGTTGCGCTCACGGCAGTCGTCCTGTCACTCACCGTCCAGCCCGTCTGACCGTCCCCGAGACGCCGGATGGAACGTTGTCCGGGGTGAATCAGCGGCGAGAGTCTGAGTCACTGGAATTTTTCCGGCCGTGGTGCGCGGATCGTCTGGGTCGGGCAATAAGGTGGGCGGTATGTCTTCTGAGCGCCTGTATTTTCGCCAGCTGTTGTCGGGACGCGACTACGCCGTGGGCGATCCGATCGCGACGCAGATGCGCAACTTCGCGTATCTGATCGGCGATCGGGAAACAGGCGAGTGCGTGGTGATCGATCCCGCCTACGCCGCGGGTGATCTGGTCGACATCGCCGAGGGCGACGGTCTGCGCTTGAGCGGGGTGCTCGCCACCCACCACCACCCCGACCACGTGGGTGGCACGATGCTCGGCTTCACCCTGCGCGGGGTACGCGAGCTGCTCGAAAAGACAAGCGTCCCAGTGCATGTCAACGCCAAAGAGCTGCCGTGGGTGGCGAATGTCACGGGAATCGCCGAGAGCGAGCTCACCGGCCACGAGCACGGCGACAAGGTCACCGTCGGAGCCTTCGACATCGAATTACTACACACGCCCGGCCACACTCCGGGCAGCCAGTGCTTCCTGTTCGACAACCGCCTCATCGCGGGCGACACCCTTTTCATCGACGGGTGTGGCCGCACCGACTTCCCCGGCGGCGATTCGGACGAGATGTTCCGCAGCCTGCGCTACCTGGCCGGACTCGCGGGCGACCCGGTCGTGTATCCGGGCCACTGGTACTCGCAGGAGCCCAGCGCGGCGCTGTCCACTGTCCGGGACAAAAATTACGTCATGCGCCCGCAGACGCTGGAGCAGTGGCACACGCTGATGCCGGGCTGAGTCACATCCGCCGCATCCAGCCGTGCTTGTCGGCGAAGGTGCCGCGCTGGATGCCGGTGAGGGTGTCGCGCAGGGCCATGGTCACCGTGCCGGGCTCGCCACCGCCGATGGTGAATTCGCCCGCATCGGAACGAACCCAGCCGACCGGCGTGATCACCGCGGCGGTTCCGCACGCGAAAACCTCGGTGATCTCACCGGATTCGGCGCCCTTGCGCCATTCCTCGACCGAGATCCTGCGCTCCTCGACCGGGAAGCCGGAATCGGCGGCGAGGGTGAGCAGCGAGTCGCGAGTGATGCCGGGCAGCAGCGAACCGGACAGTTCCGGGGTGACCAGCCGTGCGTCGGAGCCGGAACCGAAGACGAAGAACAGGTTGTTCGTACCCATCTCCTCGACGTAGCGGCGCTCGCACGCGTCCAGCCACACCACCTGGTCGCATCCCTTGGCCGAAGCCTCCGCCTGCGCCAGCAGGGAAGCGGCGTAGTTGCCCGCGACCTTCGCCTCACCGGTCCCGCCCGGCGCGGCGCGCACGTATTCGGTGGACAGCCACACCCGCACCGGCTTCACGCCACGCGGGAAGTACGCCCCCGCCGGGGAGCCGAGCAGCAGGTACTTGTACGCCGCGGCCGGTTTGACGCCCAGCCCGGCCTCGGTGGCGAACATGAACGGCCGCAGATACAGCGATTCCTCACCGCCCGCCGCGGGCACCCAGTCGCGGTCCACCTCGAGCAGCTGGCGCACCGACTCGATGAACAGTTCGTCGGGCAGCTCGGCCATCGCCATCCGGCGAGCCGACCGGCGGAAACGCGCGGCGTTGGCGTCGATGCGGAAACAGGAGACGCTGCCGTCGCTCTGCCGGTAGGCCTTCAGGCCTTCGAAGATGGCCTGGCCGTAGTGGAACACCATGGTCGCGGGGTCCAGCGCCAGCGGCCCGTAGGGCTCCACCCGCGCGTTCGTCCACGTGCCGCCGACGTAATCGATCGAGACCATGTGATCGGTGAAGTACCGCCCGAACCCCGGCTCCGTCAGTACCTCCTGTCGCCGCTGCGCCGGAAGCGGCGCGGGGTGCGGAATACGGGTGAACTGTGCGGCAGCGGTCATGGCGACGATCCTATCCGGCCCCGTTGCGGGCATTTCGCCACGGTCCACCCCCCTCCCCGCGCGGCCGAGCGCCGCCGGGGCCTGCGGAAAGCGGCTACTTCGTGCTGGTCCGGACGAACGGCGGGCGAACGATCTCGCAGCGCAGGCGGCGGCCGCGCACGTCGACCTCGACCTCGGCGCCGGGCTCGAGGCCCGCCGCGGTGTCGAGCAGGGCCAGCGCGATACCGAGCTTGAGGGTGGGCGAGAAGGTCCCTGAGGTGGTTTCGCCGACCGGCTCGCCATCGCGCAGCACGGTTTGCCCCTGCCGGAGCACACCGCGGTCGAGCGCCTTCAGCCCCAGCAGGATTCGGCGCGGACCAGCCGACTTCTGCTGTTCCAGCGCGGCCTTCCCCCAGAACTGCGGCTTCTGCCAGCCGACCGCCCAATCGCAGCGCGCCTGCACCGGGGAGATGTCGAGGGAGAGTTCGTGCCCGTGCAGCGGATAGCCCATCTCCGTGCGCAGGGTGTCGCGGGCGCCGAGCCCGGCCACCTGGCCCTCAGCGGCACGCACCTGCTCGACCGCGGCGCGGAACAGCGGTTCGGCGTCGTCCCAGCGGGGCAGCAACTCGTAGCCGTGCTCGCCGGTGTACCCGGTGCGGCAGACCCGGACCGGGCGGCCGTCCCAGTCGGCGTCGGCGTAGGCCATGTACTCGAGGTCGGCGGGCAGCCCGAGCGCGCTCAGCACCTCGACGGAGCGCGGGCCCTGCACGGCGAACACGGCGTAGTCGCGGTGCTCGTCGCTCACCGTGACGCCTTCGGGCGCGGCCTTGCGCAGTTCCGCGACGACCGCCGCGGTGTTGGCGGCGTTGGGCACCAGGAAGATGTCGTCGTCGGAGACGTAGTAGGCGATCAGGTCGTCGATCACGCCGCCGTCGGGGGCGCAGCACAGCGTGTACTGCGCCTTGCCCGGCCGGATCCGGCCCAGATCGTTGGTCAGCGCCGAGTTCACGAACGCCGCGGCGCCGTGGCCGCGCACCGTCGCCTTGCCGAGGTGGCTGACGTCGAACAGCCCCACCGTCGTGCGAACCGCCTGGTGCTCGGTCACCGTGCCCGCGTAGGACACCGGCATCTCCCAGCCGCCGAACGGCGCGAAGGTCGCCCCCAGCTCGACGTGCACGGCGTGGATGGGTCCTTGCAGGAGGTTCGTCTCGGTCACCGGCCGAGCTTATCCGGGCCGGGTCCGGCCGAGTCCCGCACGCGCTGCGGCCGGTACCACATCGGGATGAGCGTCGGGCCGTTCTCCGGCAACGTGTGCGTCGTTGCGGTCGGCGCGAACCCGCAGCGGCGGTAGAGCCGGGCGGATCGCTCGGTGCTGGCTTCCAGGAACGCCGGGACGCCGGCTTCGGAGGCCGCTGCCAACCGATCGGCCAGGATCGCCGCACCGGCTCCCTGACCGCGATGCTCCGGCACCGTGACGATCACTTGCAGGTAGCGGTGCGGGAATTCGCGGGGATGCTCGCGGGCGAGCAGGTCGGTGACGATCGCCAGCCGCTGCGCCACGCGCAGATCGGGAGCCTGTTCGAGCATGGTCCGCGCCTCGGCGGCTTCGTCGGCGAATCGCTCCACCGAGGTGACGTGCTGCCAGATCGATATCGACCAGATCTCCTCGCCCGCCCCCGCGACCCAGATCTCGTCCTCGCGCAACGCCCGGTCGACCAGGCCGGGCACGAACGCGGTGCGCAAACCCGCGTCGGACTGCCCTTCGAGCACCCACGCGGTCACCACCTCGTCCGCGCTGGCGATGCCGAACGCCTCGATCAGCGCGTCGCGGTCCGCGACACCGGCCTGGCGAGCGGTGATTTCCATCCCCGTCCCCTTTCCTCGTGAACACCGTTTTCCGAGCTCGAATCTAGGCAGCTCACAGCGGTATCAGTAGCATTTCGTCACACCTGTTCGTGTGTCGAAAAGGATCGGCGATGACCTGCGCTACCTGCCGCGACGAACTCACCCAGCCCAGCCGGGGCCGGCGGCGCAAATACTGCTCACGCTCCTGCCAGGCCCGCGCCTATCGCGCCCGCCGCGCGGCGATCCCGGTACGTGGCCCCGCTCGTACCACGCGACTGACCACCGTCGGCATCGCCCGCACGGCGGTGGAGCTGGCCGACCGCGACGGAATCGACGGCCTCACCATGCGCCGCCTGGCCAGTGCGCTCGGCGTCGCCACCGCCACCCTCTACCGCCACTTTCCCGACCGGGAAGCGCTGCTGGCGAGCATGGCGGAACTGGTGCTCGCCGAGATCCCGCCGCCAGGGCCGGCGTGCACCGGCCTGCGCCCCCGGCTGCGGCACGAGGCGCACGAGGAGTGGCGCCTCTACCGCAGGCATCCGTGGATGCTGCCGCTGCTGGCGCGGGTGCGCCCGCCGCTGGGCCCCGCGCTGCTGGACGTCCTGGAACGGAACTTCGCCGCCCTCGACCATCCCGGCCTGACCAGGCAGAACGGATTCACCATCTATCTCGCCGTGTCCGGCCTGGTCCAAGGGCTCGCCCTGCTGTGGAGTTCCGAGCGCGCCGACCGCTTCGGCGATCCGCGCGACGCCGCCGAGACGCACCCTGACTTCGCCGAGTTGCTCGACCCGGCGCTGCGTCCGGTCCTGCACCGCTACTTCACCGACCTGGACTCCGGCTTCGGCATGGACTTCGACGACCTGCTGGCGAACGCGGTGGAACTGCTGCTCGACGGCGTCGCGCTGCGCCATCCGGAACCAACCGAATAGCCTGTGCCAATGACCGCTGTTGCAGATCGCTCGCTCGGACCGGAACTGGCACGCACCGAGACCATCGGCGCGGACACCGATGTGCTCGTCATCGGCTTGACCTCCTCGGAGGACGGCCCCGCCATCGTGCCCGAGGACCTGTTCGGCGACGTGCTCACCGCCGACGTGCGCGCGGAACTGCTCGATCAGCTCGGCGCGGTGGGCGCCAAGGGCAAGGCCGAGGAACTCACCCGCATCCCGGCGCCCGCCGGACTGGACGGGGTGACCAGCGTCCTCGCCGTCGGGCTCGGCTCCGCCGAGAAACTCGACGCCGAGCAGATCCGCCGCTCGGCCGGTGTCGCCGCCCGCGCGCTGTCGGGCACCGAATTGGTGGTGACCACGCTGTCCGGGCTGGATATCGGCGCCGCCGCCGAGGGCTTCTACCTGGGCGCCTACTCGTTCACGCCGTTCCGCTCGGACAAGTCCGCGCCCAAGCCGGACGAGCGGCCCGTGGCCCGCGTCGAGTTGCTCGTGCCCGAGCCGGGATTCGGCGAAGAAGCCCTGTTCCGCGCGCAGCTCACCGCCGAGGCCGTCGCCACCGCACGGGATTTCGTGAACACCCCGCCCAGCCACCTGTTCCCGGCCGAGTTCGCCTCGCGCGCCCAGGAACTCGCCGAGGCCGCGGGCCTCACCGTCGAGGTGCTCGACGAGAAGGCCCTGGAAGCGGGCGGTTACGGCGGCGTGCTCGGCGTGGGCAAGGGTTCCTCGCGCCCGCCGCGGCTGATCCGGATCACCTACGCGGGCGGCCCGAAGAAGGTCGCGCTTGTCGGCAAGGGCATCACCTTCGACACTGGCGGCATCTCCATCAAGCCCGCGCAGAACATGGAGAACATGACCTCCGACATGGCGGGCGCCGCCGCCGTGATCGCCACGACGCTGCTGGCCGCGCGGCTGAGCCTGCCGATCACCGTCACCGCCACGGTGCCGATGGCGGAGAACATGCCGTCGGCCACCGCGCAGCGCCCCGGCGACGTGCTCACCCAGTACGGCGGCACCACCGTCGAAGTGCTCAACACCGACGCCGAGGGCCGGTTGATCCTCGCCGACGCGATCGTGCGCGCGAGCGAGGACGAGCCGGAGTACCTGATCGACGTGGCCACCCTGACCGGGGCGCAGATGGTCGCGCTCGGCACCCGCACGCCCGGCGTGATGGGCACCGACGAGTTCCGCGACCGGGTGGCCCGCATCTCGCGCGAGGTCGGGGAGAACGGCTGGGCCATGCCGCTTCCCGCCGAACTGCGGGCCGACCTGAACTCCAAGATCGCCGATCTGGCCAATGTCGCGCCGCACCGCTGGGGCGGCATGCTCTCGGCCGGGCTGTTCCTCAAGGAGTTCGTGCCGGAGAACGTGCAGTGGGCCCATCTCGACGTCGCGGGCCCGGCCTACAACACCGGCGGTCCGTTCGGCTACATCGGCAAGGGTGGCACCGGCGTCCCGGTCCGCACGCTGATCGCCGTGCTGCAGGACATCGCCGCGGAGTGAGCGTCACGCGCGCCGTCCGGGGTGGCTCCCGGACGGCGCGCGTCGTCCATGCGCCCGGCAGCACGCGTCCGGCGGACTCCGAGCCCACCGGGAATCGGCGGATCCGGCCGGCGTTCACGACCGCTCGGGAAGCGGCGCACGGCGCCCGGAAATCGGGCGCAACGGACAAACCGACAGCCTCAGAGGTCGTACAGATCGCGCTCCAACTCGCGCTGCCGCTCGATCCGCTTGCGCGCGTCGTAGTCGCGCATCCGCTGCGGATATCCGGTCTTGCCGACGTCGTAGACGGGGATGTGCAAATCCTTGGCAAGCCTTCGCGCCCCGCGCTCGCCGACGATCCGGCGTGTCCATTCACCATCCGCGGCAACAAGGACGACTGTGACATCTGTCACCGTGGTCTTCGGTTCGATATAGCCCTCGACGCCCACATGCGTGCGCACCCAGTCGGCCAGGTACCGAGCGTCCTGCCCGGACACCGAACCCCCACGTAGAGTGCCGCCACCCCGGGCGACGCCGCCGCGGAAACGATCCAGCAAACCCAACGACGCCGACCTCCTTTCCTGCACCGGAGAATGTTCACCGCCGGTCTTCCCATACTGCCAGCTCCGCGCAGTTCGCCGCCCTGTGCTACATGGCTTGCGGACGAGTGCAAGGATGGACCGCGGTACAAGAACCACACGGATCTCCGGTGCCACGCACAATGATCGGTGGCTTCCGGACTCCCGTCGCGACCCGCGGCGGGCGTCCGCAGCGAGATCAACTGTTGTAGAACCCCGTCGAGCAGTCAGAGGAGTCAACGGACATGGCCTTCTCCGTCCAGATGCCCGCTCTTGGTGAGAGCGTCACCGAGGGAACGGTGACCAGGTGGCTGAAGCAGGAAGGAGACACGGTCGAGGTCGACGAGCCGCTGCTCGAAGTCTCCACCGACAAGGTCGACACCGAGATCCCGTCCCCCGCGGCGGGTGTGCTGTCGAAGATCGTCGCAGGCGAAGACGACGTGGTCGAGGTCGGCGGCGAACTCGGCGTGATCAGCGAGCCCGGTGAGGCGGAGTCCTCCGCTCCCGCGCCCGCTCCGGAAGCCGCGGCGCCCGCGCAGGAGACTCCCGTCCCCGCGGAGGAAGCGCCCGCCGCCGAGCCGCAGGCCGAGCAGTCCGCTCCCGCCGCCCAGGCCGCTCCCGCGTCGTCCGGTGACGGCACGCCGGTGAAGATGCCGGAACTCGGCGAGTCGGTCACCGAGGGCACCGTCACCCGCTGGCTGAAGTCGGTCGGTGACGAGATCGCTGTCGACGAGCCGCTGCTCGAGGTCTCCACCGACAAGGTCGACACCGAGATCCCCTCCCCCGTCGCGGGCACCCTGCTGGAGATCACCGCCCAGGAAGACGATGTCGTGCCCGTCGGCGGGCAGCTCGGCGTCATCGGCAGCGGAGCACCGGCGGCCGCCGCACCGGCTCCCGCCCCCGCACCGGCCCCCGCGCCCGAGCCCGCTCCGAAACCCGCCCCGGCACCGAAGCCCGAACCGGCTCCGGCCGCCGCCGCTGCGGCCCCGAAGCCCGCGCCCGCCCCCGCACCGGCTCCCAAGCCCGAGCCTGCTCCCGCGCCCGCCGCCACCGCGGCCGCCGAATCCTCCAACGGCGCAACCCCCTACGTCACTCCGCTGGTCCGCAAGCTGGCCGAGGAGCACAACGTCGACCTCGCCGCGATCACCGGTTCCGGTGTCGGCGGCCGCATCCGCAAGCAGGACGTGCTCGCCGCCGCCGAGGCCAAGAAGGCTCCGGCCGCCGCCCCTGCCGCGTCCGCTCCGGCCGCGCAGGCGCCCGCGGCGCCCGCCGCCGCCCGTTCGCAGCTGGCTCACCTGGTCGGCACGGTGCAGAAGGCCAACCGCATCCGTCAGATCACCGCGACCAAGACCCGTGAGTCGCTGCAGACCACCGCGCAGCTGACCCAGGTGCACGAGGCCGACGTCACCAAGATCGCGGCGCTGCGCAATCAGGCCAAGGCGGCGTTCAAGGAGCGCGAGGGCGTCAACCTGACGTTCCTGCCGTTCTTCGCCAAGGCCGTGGTCGAGGCGCTCGGCGTGCACCCGAACGTCAACGCCAGCTACGACGAGTCCAGCAAGGAGATCACCTACCACGCCTCGGTGCACCTCGGCATCGCCGTCGACACCGAGCAGGGCCTGCTGTCGCCGGTGATCCACAACGCCAGCGACCTTTCGCTGGCCGGACTCGCCCGCGCCATCGCCGACATCGCCAACCGGGCCCGCAACGGCGGCCTCAAGCCCGACGAGCTGGCCGGCGGCACCTTCACCATCACCAACATCGGCAGCCAGGGCGCGCTGTTCGACACCCCGATCCTGGTTCCGCCGCAGGCGGCCATGCTGGGCACGGGCGCGATCGTCAAGCGCCCGGTCGTGGTGACCGACGAGACCGGCAACGAGTCCATCGGCGTCCGCTCGATGTGCTACCTGCCGCTCACCTACGACCACCGCCTGATCGACGGCGCCGACGCAGGGCGCTTCCTGACCACGATCCGGCACCGGCTCGAGGAAGCGGCGTTCGAGGCCGATCTCGGCCTGTGAGGAAGGTCCCGCGGCACGTATGAAGGTCGTGATCGCCGGCTCGTCCGGGTTGATCGGGACGGCGCTCGTCGCGGCTCTGCGCCGCGACGGGCACGAGGTCGCCAGGCTGGTGCGCAGGAAACCGGCTGGCCCGGACGAATTCGCCTGGAACCCCGCCCGCGCCCAGCTGGACCAGCGGGCGCTTCGCGACGCCGACGCCGTGGTCAACCTGTGCGGGGCGGGCGTCGGACGACGGCGCTGGAACGGCAGCTTCAAACAGGAGTTGCGCGACAGCCGGATCACACCGACCGACGTGCTGGCCGGGGCGGTGGCCGCCGCCGGCGTGCCCGTGCTGCTCAACGCCAGCGGGGTGCACTACTACGGCGGCGACACCGGCGATCGGGTGGTGGACGAGTCCTCCCCGCCCGGTTCGGGATTCCTCGCCACGTTGTGTCAGGACTGGGAGAAGGCGACCGAGCCCGCCGCCGCGGCCGGTGCGCGCACGGTGCTGTTGCGCAGCGCCGTGGTGTTGTCCCGGGCCGGCGGCCTGCTCGGAATGCTCCACCCGCTGTACGCGATCGGCTTGGGCGGGCGGCTGGGCAACGGCCGCCAGTACACGCCGTGGATCTCCATGGCCGACGAGATCGGCGCGATCGTCTTCGCGCTCACCCACGACACGGTGTCCGGTCCGATCAACGTGGTCGGCCCGGCCCCGGTCACCAACGCCGAGTTCAGCCGCGCGCTGGGCCGGGCGCTGCATCGCCCCACGCCGCTCGTCGTCCCGGCGTTCGCGCTGCACGCGCTGGTCGGTGAGCTGGCGCGGGAGGCGATCCTGCGCGGGCCGAGAGCGATTCCCACCGCCCTCGAGGAAGCGGGCTACCAGTTCCACCATCCCACCATCGGCGCCGCGCTGGCGGCCACGGTGGGACGACCCGGAGATGCTCGATGACCGACCGAATCGACACCAGGCCCGCCACCGTCATCCGCGACGCCACCACCGACGATCTTCCGGCGATCCTCGACATCCACAACACGAATATCGCCACCTCCACCGCGATCTGGGACACCGAGCGCGTCGGCCTGGACGAGCGCCTCGGCTGGTTCCGCACCCGCACCGGCGCCGGGCTGCCCGTGCTGGCCGCCGAGAGCGACGGGGAACTGGCCGGTTACGCGAGCTACGGGCCGTGGCGCGCCAAATCGGGATACCGCTACACGGTGGAGAACTCCGTGTACGTCGACGACCGTTTCCAGCGTCGCGGCATCGCCACCGCCCTGCTCACCGAACTGATCGACCGCGCGCGCCGCGCGGGAGACGTGCACGCCATGATCGCCGCCATCGAATCCTCCAACACCGGTTCGATCCTGCTGCACGAGCGCTTCGGCTTCCGCACCGTCGGCGTGCTGCCCGAGGTGGGCCACAAGTTCGGCCGCTGGATGGATCTGACGCTCATGCAGCTGACCTTGCCGGTCGACGTCGACTGACCCCGCGTCTTCACACCGGGGCCTGCCGAATGCGCCGGCAGCGCTAGGGGTGTGTGTGCGCTCGTTGATCTACGCCGGGCAGCGAGCCATTCGGCGCTGCTGCGAGCGCGCGGTCTTGCACTCCCACCGGCAGGTGTCAGTGACGAAATGCGCTTCCGCCGGTGGGGATGCCGATCGTCGCGGCGAGCTCGGGCGCCGCCACGGTCGGCCGGGCGCTGGACCACCCGGTGCGCCCGCGCTGACCACGCGCGGTCGGCGCAGTAATCTGCCGCCGACCACAACGACTCCACCGCGCTGGACCTTGTCAGCTCTCCCCTGGCAACCCCGATTCAGCTGTGGGGGCTCTCACCTCGAGGTGCTGGAAACGGCTGCCCCCGTGGGCGTACCGTCATCGCTGTGACCAAGCCGCGCACCACCGTGTCCGCCCGCTTCGATACGACCCCGATCGTGGTCGACGACCTCGGGCTGATCGACTACCACGCCGCCTGGGACCTGCAACGCGGCATCGCCGAGCAGCGCGCCGACGGCACCGGATCCGATCATCTGCTGCTGCTCGAGCACCCCTCGGTGTACACCGCGGGCCGCCGCACCGAAGCCGACGATCTGCCCATCGACGGCAGCCCGGTGGTGCAGGTCGATCGCGGAGGCAAGATCACCTGGCACGGTCCCGGCCAACTGGTCGGCTATCCCATCGTGCGGCTCGCCGAGCCGGTCGACGTCGTCGGCTACGTGCGCCGCCTCGAGGAGGCGTTGATCACCGTGTGCACCGGCCTCGGGCTGGTCTGCGGCCGCGTCGACGGGCGCTCCGGCGTCTGGTTGCCCGCCACCGAGTGGCATGCCGAACGCAAGATCGCCGCGATCGGTGTGCGCGTGCAGCGTGGCGTCGCTCTGCACGGCGTCTCGCTCAACTGCAACTCCGCCCTCGACGGGTTCCAGGCCATCGTCCCGTGCGGCATCCGCGATGCGGGCGTCACCACGCTGACCCGCGAACTCGGCCGCGAAGTCACCGTCGCCGAGATCAAGCCGCTGGTGGCCGACGCCATCGTCCGCGCGCTGGACGGCGACCTGCCGGTCACCGACCACGACATAACCCGCGTCACCCCTGGTGACACCACCCCGCAGTCCCCGATCACGACGGCGTAAGGTCGATCAGGTGACCTCAGTCGACACCCCGACACCACACGGCGCGTCCGCAGCCGAATCCGCTGCGGCACTCCCGGGTCCCTCCGTGGCTACGCACGCTACCGCCTCCGGGCCCGACGCTCGCGCCGCAAACGGCCGCAAGCTCCTGCGCATCGAAGCCCGCAACGCGGAAACCCCGATCGAGCGCAAACCCAAGTGGATCCGCACCCGCGCCACCATGGGCCCCGAGTATTCCGAACTCAAGGGCTTGGTGAAGCGCGAAGGCCTGCACACCGTCTGCGAGGAAGCGGGCTGCCCCAACATCTTCGAATGCTGGGAAGACCGCGAGGCCACGTTCTTGATCGGCGGCGAGCAGTGCACCCGCCGCTGCGACTTCTGCCAGATCGACACCGGCAAGCCCGCCGCCCTCGACCGCGACGAGCCCCGCCGCGTCGCCGAGAGCGTCCAGGCCATGGGCCTGCGCTACTCCACCATCACCGGCGTCGCCCGCGACGACCTGGAAGACGGCGGCGCGTGGCTGTACGCCGAAACCGTCCGCGCCATCAAGCGTTTGAACCCGCACACGGGCGTGGAACTGCTGATCCCCGACTTCAACGCCGATCCCGACCAGCTCGCCGAGGTCTTCTCCGCGCGCCCGGAAGTGCTCGCGCACAACCTCGAGACGGTCCCCCGCATTTTCAAGCGCATCCGCCCGGCCTTCCGCTACGAGCGCTCCCTCGCGGTCCTGACCGCCGCCCGCGAAGCCGGCCTGGTCACCAAGTCCAACCTCATCCTCGGCATGGGCGAAACTCCCGAGGAAGTCACCCAGGCCATGCGCGACCTGCACGACGCAGGCTGCGACATCCTCACCATCACCCAATACCTGCGCCCCTCCCCCCGCCACCACCCCGTGGACCGCTGGGTGAAGCCGGAGGAATTCGTCGAGCACTCCAAGACGGCCGAGGAAATCGGCTTCGCCGGCATCATGGCCGGCCCCCTGGTCCGCTCGTCCTACCGGGCCGGACGGCTCTACGCCCAGGCGATGGCCCACCACGGCCGCGAGATCGCCCCGGAAATGGCCCACCTCGCCGAGGAAGGCACGGCCTCCCAGGAAGCCAGCTCCGTTCTGGCCCGCTTCGGCAGCTGACCTACCTCCGAGCACCTTCGGCCCTCGCGTCCTTCCCGCGCGAGGGCCGACGCATATCTGCGAAGTCCGGGCAGACCGAGCAACTCCAGCAACCGGACAAACTAAGCTGCGATCTTAGTAAGTCGGCGTCTTAGTTCCCTGCCACGCTGTCGCCGGTGCCCTCGATCGCCCGGTTCAGCCGACGAGCGAGCAGGTCGGGTCTCGACAGCCTTGACCGCTCGGTACTCGCGGCCCTCCGGCACCGGCCGTGACACCGGTCGTTGCTGTCTCCCACCCGGTGTCGCCGAGACTTGCCGCTTTTAATGCCCTGGGGGCCAGAGGATCTCGTCCGAGCGTGGGAGTGACCCACCGCCATACGGTCGCTTCCGTTGTCGGTAGTGTCCATTCCAGCCCCTGAATTGCAATTCACGGCAATACGGCGAGACATGCTTGCGAGGAAGATTCCGATCGCTCAGCTCAGCCGTAACGCATTCGCCGGGTACCTCGCGCCGAACGGTCGCCTCAGGTCGGGATCGGGACTCCGGTGATCGAATCGAGACAAACTCGGTCTCGTTACCATGAAAGTGAGATTTGTGGCGTAAATCACGTTTATCTGCAAAAACGCAGGTCAGCGCCGCGCGCTCAGGCGTAGAACAGCACTCCAAGATCGGTAATTACTGTCATTAATTTCGAGTTTGCCCAATGTTCACCGGCCGTGATCAAGCTGAGATCAGGTCCGGAAGAGACCTGAGAAACCAGCTTCACAGCTCCACCGGCTTGTTTCTCTTCGGGTACGGCAGCGGCACCGTCGGGCACCGCCCGATTGTGCACCGCGTCGCGCCGCCGGGGATTCGAACCCGGCTTTCACAACGAAATCCGAAAACCGCACACGAGCCGAGACGGCGAACACCGCGCCTGGTGCACGCCGTGGATCCCGCGCTGGTTTTTCCGGCCGGATCGCCGCACGAACAAGGAACTGATTTCTCGATGCCTGACGCACGCCTTTCTTTCCTCCGCCGCCCGTCCCTTCGTAAGGGCGCAGCCCTCGCCGCCACCGTCGGCGTGATCGCCGTCGGTTTCTCCGCAGGTGTCGCGGTGGCCGACGACCACGCTCCGGCTCCGGTCGCCGCCGCCGCGCCGATCGACCTCCCCGGCCTGCCCGGCCTGCCCGCGCTACCCGAACTGCCCCCGCTGCCAGGCCTGCCCGCGCCCGAGGGTTTCCTGCCCGCGCCGCCCCCCGTCTACGAGAACAACCTCGACGGCTGGATCCGTCAGTCTCTCGACATCATGCGGATGCACGGCATCCCGGGAAGCTACGAGGGCATCCACCGCAACATCATGCGGGAATCCGGCGGCAATCCCAAGGCCATCAACCTGTCGGACTCCAACGCCGCCAAGGGAACTCCGTCCAAGGGCCTGCTCCAGGTGATCGACCCGACCTTCAACGCCTACCACGTCGACGGCACCGCCTTCGACATCTGGGACCCGGTCGCCAACATCACCGCCGCCTGCAACTACGCGGCGCATCGGTACGGCTCGATGGACAACGTCAACGGGGCCTACTGAGCCTCGAACCGAATCCGGGCAAGCGCCTCCTCGTCTCCTCGACGCGGAGGCGCTGCCGTTTCCGGGCCCCGACTACTTCACGAAGTCGCGCACGCCCTCGAAAACCGTCGACGACGACAACAGCGCGACATGGCCCAGACACGGCGTCTGGGTGTTGGTCGCGCCGCTGAGAACGGTGCTCTGATCAGGGTTGATGATCTCGTCGCACGGTGACCACCAGGTGCCGTAATTCACGCGGCCGGGAGTCTCGTCGGTGCTGTTGAGTTCGGCGAGGAAAGCTGAACCGGGCCGCATCTCGGTGCAGGAGACGTCGAAGCATCCGTTGGCGACGTCTGTGCCGTGATTAGGGCCTGCGATGGAAACCCAGTCGTCGACGGAATTCAGGCCGTCGAGGTTCTTCAAGTACCAGCGACTGTTGAGGCCGCCCATCGAGTGGGAGACGATATCGACCTTGGCTGCGCCGGTTTTCGCGCGCAGGGCATCGGCCTGCGCTTTCACCTCCAGTGCGATGTCCTTGTTCGACTGGGTGGTGTCGTAGCTGAATCGTGCCATCTCACCCTCGGAGTATCCCGCCTCCAGGAATCGGCCCCACATGTAATTCCAGTCCGCCGCAGATCCTTGCCAGCCATGGACGAAGAGGATCGGATCTCGCGCCGGCGCGGCGGCCGCCTGCGGCGTGGCGATGCCGAGGGAAGCGGTAGCGGTCGCGACCAGGGTGAGTAGTGCCATCCCGATGCGGCGCGTGATCGATGTGGTGCGCATGAATTGACTCCGATCTGCTCGCTGCACTGCGAGCAGACAGAAGATAGCGTCCAGCGGCTCATCCGGAGAGTTGTGAGACTTCACTGTTTCAACTTGCCGCCGACTTCCGGGATCTATCGCGGCGCGCGAGACAATCGCGGGAGAAGCTGTGCCAGGCCACGCCTCGACCTTTCCCCGGACGCGGCAGCAGCCACAGCGTGGCTCGCCGAGGGCCGCTTGGGTCTGGGCGTACCCTTCACCTTCACGGCCGCGGTCCGTCGGCGGACGAAATCCGAATTGCCGAGCAAGGCCAATGCGTGTGGCCTTGTCGATCTCACTCCACTGGCCAGATTGGCGTCAGCGCCCCACATCGATTCCGAACATGAGGAAACTCCGTCATCCGGTAACCTCGGCACCCTCAATGGCCATGTGCACTACGGCAATTCGACCGGCGACACCTTTCCCACGAACTCCGCGACGGTCAGGGGATACGGCGAGGCTTGTTCACGATTTCTCGAGCCGTTGGCGCTGCGAACAAATACGAGTTGTCAGACCTGCGCCGCGCGCCGAGCCAGGAACTCTCGCACCTCGGGGACGCGAGCGTGGCCGCGCACCGTATTCGCGATAGCGTCGATGCGTTGGTGCAAGCGGGTGGATGCCAGTCCGGCGATGGTGTCGTAGTTGTCGGCAAGCAGTGAGCAGGCTCGTGCGACGTCACCCGCGCTGACGAAGTTGCGCGCCAGGCTGAGCTGCCACGCCGCGCGCTCCCTGGGCCAAGCCGATGAGCCGTCGATGGCAGCTTGCATGTGTGTCGTTGCCGCCGCGTGCTCGCCGACCCACATCTGGGCTTTGCCGGTGATGAAGTTCAGTTCGGCCTCGGGCAGGAATACCCACTCCGGATCATGCCCCCGAGTGGATTCATACGCACGGAAAGCTCGGCTGATCGCCGACGTCATCGCGGTCTTGTCTCCACGGGCACCGTGTGCCTCGGCCTCGCGAACGGCCATCAGCGCGCGCAGTTTCGGCCCGCCTTGACGAAGGGAAACCTGTGAGGCGGCCTGCGCGTACTGCACCGCCAAAGGGTTCTTTCGCATGTCTCCTGGAAGGCTGGTCATCAGACAGCTGGCATTCCCCAGCGCATGCGCCGCGGCGATCCCGTCACCAGCCGCGTTCGCGGCGTTCGCCGCGTCCGCGTAATACCGCCGCGCGTCGTCGAGACGCCCGGCGTCGTAGTGCACCCACCCGGCGGCGGTCATCATCTCGGCCGCGGCGCTGGTGAGCGCACGCCCGACCGCCTCGGTGTAACTGCCCTGGTCGAGAAGCTGTTCGACATAGCGGACCTGACTGGCCGCCACCCGGCACAATCGGTCACCGCCGACCACCAGATCCAATTCGTGGATCTGGTTCACGCTGTCGATGATGGCTTCCACGTCGCTCGCGCCGACTTTCCCGCCGGACGCCGACGCCGCGCTCGCGGTGGCGGAAACCGACATCATGGCAGCCCCGGCGCTTCCTAATGCCCCTGCTTTGAAGAAGTTGCGACGGTCCACATCTGCCTCCTGGTCCGACTCCACTACCAGTATGGCAAGCGGAACTCCCAGTGCGCGGGCTACGAGCCGTAAGACCCGAACGTCGTGCGAGGCAGGCCCGCCGCGCTCCAGACCCGAGACGGCGGGCTGTGAGAAGTTGATGAGCGCACCCAATTCCGTCTGCGTCATGCCGACGGATTTCCTGATGCGCCGGATCACTTCGCCCGTGGTCATGTACATGGCCGAGCGTCCCCCTGATCGTTGGTCGGATTTCCCCACAGCTTTTACCCCGAAAGCGGTTGTCCCGGGAGAATATACGGCTCTTCGGATAGCCGGAACGAAAACGGCGATCGACGCTCCCGTTTGGCGGATTACCGCGCTTACCTTCGGTCGCGGGTGCCCGGGACCGGGATGACGCCGCGCCATCAGCGGTGCATCAGCCCGTCACAGTGGCGGGCCGGTGGCGAGAGCCCCCGGTGCCGGGCGCCGGTCGATCCGCGAGACAGAGAGGTTTCCCGTGTCCACCCATTCCCTCGCCAAATACCAGCTCATCGCCCTGTGCGACGCGGCCGCCCACCAAGCGCCGATGCGACCGTTCAGCGTCGGCCAGGCCCATGACGTGATGCAGATCCATGTGGCCTGCCGCGCGAAACATTGCGCACGCAAGGCTGCGGCGCGGCAGGTGCTCGTCGACAGCGGACGAATGGTGCCCGATCCGAGCAGGCCGCAGTGACGGCAGCCCCGCCGGGGCCGCCGCACCGGCGCCGCCACATCCGGATCGAGTCCGGCCCGTTGCGCCTCGACTACCAGGCGAGCGCCGAACACGCCGAAAGCGTCGCACATGCGCTGGCGCAACGGTTCCCGGCTGTCGAGGTCACCGTCGACGACGACTGGGACGACGATCTCCCGCACCTGCCATGCGCCCGGCTGTGGGACTGACCGCTGCGCCCTGCCACACCCTCATCCATCATCGAAACGCCAACGGAGATCACATCGATGCGCTCCACTCGTCCGAAACAAGGCCGACTGTTCCCTACTGCGCGCTAGGGAGCGGGCCATGAACACGGATTCCGCCTCCGATCCCACACTCACCCGCTGCCTGCGCTACCGGCACGTCTATGGGCTGCCGTGCTATGTCCACGAGGAAACTCGGCGAATCACCCTGCGCGCAGGTGAAGTAGGCGCGGTGACGGTGCCCGAACAGGTCGGCAGAATGGTCCACGCCGACCTCGCCAGGCAATACCTGCTCGGCCCCGTCATCGCACACGGCTCCGGACGCTGGACGATTCTCGTCCGCCCCGACGACACCCGCCGGCTCACCGACGACACCGGCATTTTCATCGCACTGCTGCGCGCCTCCGCGACCATCGTCCCCGACGGCGGCGAGATACTGCTGCCCTCCCCCACCGACGAACGGACCGGCTACCGGTGGTGGGCCGTCGCACCGCGCGACGCGTTCCGCCCCCATATCACCACCGTTGTCCGGTCGATCATTCTCTGCACCGACCGCACTGCGCACCCTTCCGGCTTCCAACAACCTCACCGGCCGCGAGACCACTCGTAGCGACGATCGCCGAGCCACGCTCCCGCCGATGGGATGCGCGAGCCGAGCCGATCTCGTCTGAGCGAATCCGATGGAACCGAAGGGCACCCGAGCGCGTCATAGACTTCAGGGACGACTTCGACGGCCCGGATCGGGAGGCTTCGGTGGGACGACGGACGACAGCGACGGTTGCGGTGCTCGCTGGAGCGGCGCTGGTCGCATCGGGGTGCGGTTCCGGCACGAACGGAACTGCCACGCCGAGCACCACAACCGACACATCAGCGGCCACTGCGGCACTGTGGGATCCGTGCACGCAGGTTTCGGATCAGCAACTGCAACGGATCGGCGTAATTTCATCCACGAAAAGGTCGGGCATCGCTGGTGTCGAGCAACCCGGATGGAAGGTCTGCTCCTGGCATGATGCGGCTTCTCAGTGGAGTTACTCGCTGGGAGTATGGTCGACGATCTACTCCATCGATGATCTCAAGAAGAAGCCAGAGAATACCGACTTCGTGAGCATCAATGTCGGCGGACGCGATGGTTTTCGTTTTCGAAACACTTCCGATGTCGATGGCGAGGATTGTGATCTGGCGTTCCCCGCTGGGCATGGTGCCCTGCAGATCACTGTCTTCAATACATCGTCCAACAGCACTCCTGCGCCATGCGATCGGGCCATGAACGCTGCGGAAGTGCTTGTGCCGACGTTTCCACGCTGATCAGGAGATTTCGCTATGTCGATGAGCGAAGAAGTATCGCGGTGGCGATACCTTGCCGATGAGGCCACTGCCGGCAGGCTTTATCTCGATCGCGCGGTCGCGGAGAGTTGCCGCGATGCTTGCAATCGTCAGATTGATCTTTATGTCACGCTCCTAGAAGACCTCAAGATGATGGCCCGTGTCACGGGACTAGGCGATTTCGACTGCTCCGACGAGCTGGCGAAGATGCTGGGCGCCAAGGCCATCGGCGGAGACGGCGATGTGGACTCCGCGCTGAGAGAGCACATCGAGGTATTGACCCTGATGCGTGATACCATCCAGATTTCCGTGGACCGCATCGGCGCACAGGACGACTCCAACGCGCAAGACACGAGCAATCTGCTGAACTGACCGGGGGAAGATCATGGGTCTGCCATTCTTGGTGGCGATCGGCGCCGCCCTGCTGGAGCAGTCGAAATCGGGTCCACCGGACAGCGGCTCGCGCGACGAGAGCCCCGACGCGGCCATCGCACGCAACCGCATCGCCGAGATCATGCGCGGTGGCACCGATTTACAGACCCAGTCGCCGAGAGTGCCCGAGAGCGCCTACAAGAATCCGGACGGAATCGACGATCTCTACCAACGCGTGCAGGCTATGTCGATCACCGATGTCGTCGCGCTGCATCAGCGATGGGAATCCATTCGCAATCGGCTCGAGCAGGGATTGCGGAGTTTCGGCCCGGAGATCGGCAAGGCCATGGAGGGCAAATGGGAGGGGGCGGCGGCGAAGGCCGCGGCGGACGGGATCAAGGAATACGTCGACAAGTCCAGCGGCCTGATCGGTTCGGTGCAGATCGTCGCCGAGAAGGTCAAGATCATCCGATCCGGCATCGAGGTCACCCGGCCCGCCGTGCAGGAAGCGCCTGCGCACACATGGACCAGCAACGTCGCGAGTTGGGTGCCGGGCCCGACCTGGAAGTTGAACCAGCATCGCGACGACGCCGCGCACGATGCGTCGGTGAACGTCGTCAAGAACGTCTTCTATCCTGCCGTCCGGGAGGCCGACACCGGCGTTCCGCTGGTGCCCAAGCCGTACAACCCCGTGCAGAAAGCCGGAGACCAGCCGCCCGCGCCGAACAACGGTTGGCAGCCGTCGTCCTCCGGTAACGACACCGCCGACAAAGCGACCACGACCGACCGAACGCAAGAACCAGCTACCCAGAACACGCCGGAGAGCGCCGTTCCGGCCAGCACGAATCCTGCTGCGGAGCTGGAGAGCACGCCCGAACAGACCACGACCACGCCCGCAGGCACGAGCCCGTCGACTCAACCGGCAAGCACGAATGCCGGCACCGATCCGGCATCGACCCGCCCCGGAACACCGAGCCCCGGCTCCCCCGGCACGCCTCACCCGAGCACCGTCACCCCGGGCGTGCCCGGCCTCGGCACTCCCGCGCCGGGTCGCAGCAGCAATGGTGTGCCCGGCGTCCCGGGCGGAGTTCCCGCAGCCGCGTCCGCGCGTCCTGGCACCGGGCGGCCGGGGGCGAGCGGCACGCCGGGCATGATGGCGCCGGGTGCTCGCGGCAAGGGCGACGACGACAAGGAACACCAGACGAAGGACTATCTGGTGAACCAGCGCAACGGCGAGGAACTCACCGGGCTCGGTACGGAGAACAGGGCGAAGTCGGTGCCGCCGGTGATCGGTGAATGAGCGACCCGGGTATCGACGCCACGCGACCACCCTGGCAGACAACGAAGGAATCAGCTTCATGAACCGGCGGGACTGGTCATTCACCGCACTCGGCTTCACGGTGCTGTGGCGGGCCGTCGACCGAGACGTGCTGCCTTACCCGCTGCAGTACCGATCCACCGCGGAGACCGTCGCGGATTACGAGTCGGAGTGGAGGTCCGAAGCCGCCGGGCTGCACCGCCGCCTCGACGAGTCCCTCTACAGCGCGCTACGAGTGCTGGCCGAACCCGAGGCACGCGTCGAAATGGCGGGATTCCACGGGGAAGACAAACTGCGCGTTCACGCGGCCGTGCATTACCGGCATGCTGTGCTGCTGGTGCAGGAGCCCACGTCGTCGCCGGATCGCGGCGGGGCGGTGCACATGTCGCTGATAGATGCGCAGAGCGTCAGCCGCCGGGTCATCGACCTGCTGCCCGACGGTGCACGCGGCAGCGGCCCCGGTATCGAGATCTCCCGGCACGAACTCGACGCCGAGGACGAGGAACCGTATCGCGTGGGCGCCCCGGCCCCGCCCCGCGTCCGAGCCCAGCAGTTCTTCGAACGCCCCCGCACCACCATCGCCCACGTCGCGGTGTATGCGGGCCCGGCATGGGACAACCGCCCGGCACCCGCCCGTGGCTTCCACGTGATGGACTATCCCGACGGCCGCTATCTCGTCCGCAGTGGAGCCACCCTCGAGGCCATCCCTGCCGACACTGCGGAAGCACGATCCCAACTCGACCGCGCCATACACGCCACGGTCGCGGCCTTCCGCGAGGAAAACGATCCCAGCTACAGCTGACGCCATCGGTACCGCTGCTTCCCAGCCGCAACCGGAATCGAGCGCGCCGACGGACTCGGCAAACGGTCCAGCGCCGGATCGCACCGGGCGAACAGCTCACTTCCCCCTCTGTGCAGCGGAACCGGCCGCCCGATGGCATGTCGTTGCCGATCCGCACCAGCACCGACATGCCACAGCGCTTCGACGACTCAGTCGAGGATGTTCATCACCACCGCCGTGAGCGCCAGGGCGAGGAACAAGCCGCAGACGACCCAGCTGGTGCGAATCCAGTTGAGACCCGGCCATCTCGGCGGTTTCGGAGCGATCGCGCCGGGCAGAAGGTGAAACGCCGGGGAGCGGTAGTACACCGTCGTCCGGCATCCGGGTTCCACCGGCACCACGGCGTCGGCCGGACCCATATCGGAATCCCACGCCCGGACGAACCACGTGACGAGGCCGTGGACGCCTCGCGTCAGAACTTCTACCCGGTAGAGTCCAGGCGCCGCCGGAATGCGAGTGCGTCCCCACGAGGCGTTCGGTATTTCGTTGCCGTTGACGTAGATGCGCGGTCCGGTCGTCGCGTACACGGGGGCCGCGATCCACCACCGGAAGTAAGACGTGTCGACCACTATCCCGGTCTCGCCCGGCTCCGGCCGGTAGGCGTCGACCGGGTGACGCTCGCTGTCTTGGGCGAACCGGAGTCGCGGCAGGCCAACGGTGTGCATCGGTGGCGGCACATAGTGCGTTCTCCCGCCATACGAAAACATCTCCGGTGCGTAGGGGTTCGGCTGGACCGCGTGGGGCGCGGACCGGCCTCGGTCCCCATGCGGCGGCAACGGTGCGCCGAAGCCCGGCTGTGGTGCGGGCGGAGGCCCCGCCTGCGCGGGCCGCCACGGATCGCCCCAACTCGACTGCGGCGGCGGAGCACCCGGACCGGTTGTCCCGGGTGGCGGCGGACCGAAGCCCGCCTGCCCGACAGGCGGGCCGCCCGAGCCCTCCACCGGCCCCGTCGGCCGAGACGGTCCATTTGCCGGACCACCGGAATGTGGCCCTTGCTGATAGTTCACGGTACTGATTCCCCTCGTCGTGCCGACTGTGGATGATCAGGCCTGGGCAGGCTGGTTATCCTTACCCAGAAGGGCATAGATGACAGCGACAACGGCCTGCGTGAGCGTATGGACGTCTTTGAAGGCCTTCGCCATGTCGAGAAGCAGTGTCGAGATCTTCAATCCATCGCGCCCGATCCTCGCGAGCGCCGCCGCGGCGACATGCGGCCCCGCGGCGCCCAAGCTGATCGCGAGTTCGATGGAGTAGCCGATCAGGGCTCCCGCCAAGCTGGTCAGGATGTCCTGGACCATCTTCCGGAGAGCTTTGACGATCTGTGCGACGGTGTGCATGATCTCGCCGAGAGTGGCCGCTACCCCGCCCGCCCCGGCGATCTGGTCGATGAGATCCGTGGCCCGGCTCCGGTACGCATCTCCCGCGCTCCCGGTCCATGTCGCGATATCGGCTTCCAGACCCGACTGCCACGACGTGCTCATAGTGGTCAGCTCGGTGGCGATATTCTTCCAAGTCGTGGAATACGCCTCCACCATCTTGTCGTTTCCGGCGAGCCCGTCCAGCACCTTGCGGTATGGCTCGACGTGCGTGAGCATCCAACCGGCGATCTGGTCACCCACGAACCCGAACGGATCGACCCACGCGTCCGCGGCGGTCACCCCGGCCGCGATGCCACCGGTGATCGACTCGAAGGTCTTCCCGTTGCGGAAATTGGCGTACGCCTCCCAAGCGTCCCCGGCGATCGTGCCGGACAGGAACCCGGGCAGCTTGGTTTCCTCGTCCGGCTTCAGGCCGACGTCGTGCATCCAGAAGACGGTCTCCTGGAAATACTCCTCCCGGTAATCGGTCCCCTCCGCGATCAGTCGATTGTTCTCGGGCTTCTTCCGGTCGTCGAAACCGGGAGTGTTCTCGTTGAGCCAATTGCCGACACTCGTGCTCACTTCGGGCCTCCAGACGCGCCGGCGATGGTTTCCCGCAGTTCGGTCACCGACCTGCCGAACGCGCCGTCTTTGTCTTCGAATGCCGTTGCCACGGTGGCGAGTTTGTCGGGCAGCGCTGCGACGTCCTCCGCGAGTTTGCGAATCACCGCGATGGTGTCGCGATGCTTTTCGGCCAGCACCATCCGCACGAACGGCCGCGGGATCTCGCCGAAACCGTCGTCCGCTTCGCCAAGGTAGCAAGCGGCTTCGAGCGACAGCCGCAAGCTCTCCATGAGCGTCCGCAGGTTCGCGGCGTGATCGCGCACCTCGCCGGGATCGACGGAGATGGCGTCGGGATTGGTCATGGTCACACCAGCCAGGAACGGTTGTAGTACTCGGTCTCCGGATCCGGCTCGTCGGGAACGACGATCTGGTCACGGTTGGGTTTGCGGCCGCGCGGGGAGGAAGTCGCGTCCGCGGCGACCGGGCCCGGCGGCGGGGTATAGGCGGGCGGCGTGTTGGGCGCGCTGTCACGCGGTGAGCCCTGAGTACGGTCGTCGGACGCTGCGGAAGGCTCCGGGTCGGGGAAGCGCTGGGCGTACTGGGCGGTGATCGCGGCGCCCGCCTCGTCGTCACCGACGGTGTCGCGCACCAGCTCGGTGACTCGCGTGCGCAGACTCGACTGCGCCCGTCGCATGCACGACAGGATCTCCGCGGACAGCGCCCCCGGATCCATCCCGCGCGAGTTCGGCGACAGATCGATAGCCGTGGGGACACCGCTGCTGTCCACGGTGACACCGACCCGGCCGTCCCTGCTGGACTCGGTGACCGTCAACGCCTGCATCCGGCCTTCCAGCTCCTGAAACCGCCCGGCCCTACGCTCGAGATCCGCTGCCATCCGCGCCAAATCATCCGCGGCATGGCCCACATCGAATGCGGCCATCAACACCTCCACTTCGTCGCTGCCTACTTCGAATCGACCTGCCGACACGCGACAACCGGAGTTCCGCTGTGTCTCATACCGACACAGACGCAGCGCACGGCCGATCGGTTCCATGGAATTTCGCGTTCCGACCGAACCGGCGCGTGCCGATCCGGCCCGAACATACGAAGGCGGCCTTGCCCTGCACCGGCACGTCGCTGTCCGATACACGACAAGCACTGCGCCACAGGGCATTCAGCGCCGAGCAAGTCGCCGCAACTGGCTCATCGAGCCGACGAACCACCATCGACGCAGGTCGGACGGGTACTCCCGCCAGTGACAACAGGTGCGGCTCCTGGGACACCTAACCTTGCCCTATGCCTCGCTGGAGTACGCACCGTCGCAAGCCGGCGGAGGTGGGCAGGCTGGCACGGGTCGGTGGCGATCCCGAATCATTCTCGGCCGCAACTCTTTCCAGATCGATCACCAGATCGATCACCGCCGCGGCGAGCGGACCGGGCAGGTCGTCGAACGCGAACAGCGAAGCACCACCGCCGCCGCGAGTGCATCCCGGCTCGCTGGCGCCCAAGAGCGAATCTCTCGCGCAGGCGACGGCGATGCCGCCGCCGCCCGAACGTGAGGATGACGAGCCGCATCGGGTGTACCACTCCGGGGCGGCCGCATTCGTCGGGCTCTGCGTCGGTGTGGTGCTCCTGCTGGTGTCGGGGTGCCTACTGGTGAACAACCACCCGACCGGAACATCGGCAGCTGCCACGACGGCGCTGCGCACCAGCGCACCGAGCGCCCCGGCGGCGACATCCACCGTGCGGACGACAACGCAGGCAGCCGCTGCGCCTCCCGTCAAGACGGGCATCGGGGTCACCTTCGGAAAGGTCGTCGCCAACGACGGCACGACCATGGTGGTCAGGAACGCGTTCACCAGCAGCAGCGTCAAGGTCCGCGCGGACGCCGACACCAAGGTCAACGTCTTGGTGGCCAAACGGGCGCCGGACATCCGCGTCGGCGCCATCGTCGCCGTCTACGGGCGGCAATATCCCGATCACACCATCGTCGCCGAGATCATCACCGGCATCTCGATCGGCGCACCCTCCAGGTGAGCGCAGCTGGGCGGGATCGCAGCGTCAGTCCCTCCCGCGCAAAGCCGCCTCCACCGCCGCGTCCTCGACCGGCTCGGTCTGTCCCCACACGGCACGTGCCAGCCGCAGCTTCCCGGACATGCTGGCCACCAACGCCGCCTCCGCCACCTCGCCGGCCTCGCCCTGCCGGAGCGCTTTGCTGTAGCGAACCGCATCCACGACGACCGATTTGACCCGCTCGTGATCGAGATAGGTCCGCAGGTCACGACGCCACTGCCCGATCGCAGCCGCGGGCTCCGCGGCGACCCATGCGGCGAGGAACACCTCCTGCTCTTCGGCCAGGTACCCCATCTTGTGCAGATGCGTGGCGACGTCGTAGACCGGGTCGCCGAACAGTGCGAATTCCCAGTCCAGGAAGACGACCCGGTCGTTTCGCACAATCATGTTCTTCCGATGCACGTCGGCATGCAGCATCCGGAAAGGCCTGGCCTCGAGGGTGTCCCACGCCGCGACGATGTGCTGCAGCGGCTCGTCGGGCACGCCCAAGCGCCGGTATACCTCACCGAAGTCGGCGCTGCTCTCGCGGTGCACGCGCGCGGTGACGGCGGACAATCGGCGGGCGAACGCGGCGGGTTCCTCACCCCAATCCAGCTCGACCGGCGGCAGCAGATCCCGTGGGATACGCCGGAGCTCACCGAACAACGCCGCCACGTCCTGCGGTACGTGAGCCGGAACCCGGACGCCGCGCGGCGCGATGTGATCCAGCAACTCGCCGTCGATGTAGTCGTGGATTTGGTATGCGGGGTGGACCGATTCCCAGCGCAGCCTCGGCGCCGAGGTGACGAAGGGCTCGATCGCGATCAGCACGGCTGGTTCTGGCCACTGCCGCAGATCCATCACATCGGCGCCGGCGACGGGAATTCGCACGTTCACCGTCCCGGCGACGCCGTCGACGCGGACGTTGTGGTTGTAATACCCCGCAGCCGACCGCGATCGGGAAAGCGCGTCGTCGTACATCGACTCGGCGTCGACACCGATCACCCGCGCGATCACGCGTGCGGCGTCGCGGTCCGAGACAGACCCTGGCGTCGGCGGCTGGATGCGCGACCGCGCGGCCGCCGCGGCTTTCGAGATATCGGGTTCGGTCCAGCCGTACAGCGCCAAGACCGCTCGCGCGACGAGGACCAGCCCCGGGTAGACGTTCGCGCCCTCGAATTCCGCGATGGCCCAGCGCACACTGCGGACAGCATCGTCGCGCTGCCCGCGGCGCGCGAAGACCCCCGCGCGGAACAGTTCGGCCCTGGCCCGTCCCGAGCGGTACCCGGCCTGCTCGAGAATCTCGCACGCTTCGGCGAGTGCGTGCTCGGCCGCGTCCAGTTCTCCGAGCGACAATCGGGCGAGCCCCAGGGCGGTGTAAGCCTTTCCGAGTTCGTGCAACGCGCCGAGTTCACGCTGCCGCACGATCGCCGCTCCGGCTGCCTCGATCGCGCGGGCCGGGTCCGTGAGCGCCAGGAGTTCGGCCAGGTTCGTCGCGACATTCGCCTGTCCGACGACGCTGCCCGCCGCTCGGTAGTGAGTCTCGGCCTCGGTCAGATACCGGGCGGCACGTTCGGTGTCGAACGCCAGCCGGTAGGCGAGATGACGCAACCGTGCGATGTCGCCGAGGAACTCCCGGTCGTCGTCGTCCGCCATCGCGACGAGTTCCTCACACATGGTCAGGGCCTGACCGAATCGACCTTGGCACATGTGCAGATCGGCCGCCCACTGCCCGGCGACGAGCCGGGCTCGCCCCGAGCCGCGCGACCATACATCGTGATAGATGGCCAACGCGTCGTCGGTGTCGCCGAGTATGCGGCGTGCGTTCGCCGCCGCGACGGCCAATCGCTCGGCGATCGGACCGGTCCGGTCCAAGGCGACGTCCCGGGTGAGCCGATCGGCTTGCTTGGCGTCGCCGAGCAGCACCGCCGCTTCCGCTTCCAGGCACCGCGTGAGTTCCGACAGTTCGGCCATACCTGTCAGGTTCTCATGCGTTTCGCTCAGGTAGCGGTCCAGATCGCTGATCACGCCGCCGATTCCCTGGCTACCGCCCGCCGCCTCGATCCGGTCGACGTATCCCAGCAACGTCACTGCGGACAGCAGCCCCGACCGGACACCGTGGTACCCCGCCTCCCGCAAGGCCGCGACCCGGCCCGTCGGCCGCTCGGCGCGCGCGAACCAGAGATCGTGCAGCAACGCGTGCAGATTGCGCCGCACATCGGGATCCAAACGCCGCTGCAACGCGTCGACCATCAATTGGTGCAGCTGGAACCGTTCGCCCTCGTCGCTCTCGTCCGCCGCGTACACGAACGAGTACGCGACCAGGGACTTCCACGCGGCTATGTGGTGCGGTAGGTGGAACTGCCCCGCCACCGCGGTGAAGATCTCCTGATCGAACGTCCGTGGCAGTCCCAGCAGTTCCAGTATGCGAACTTCGTCAGGGCGCACATGTTGCAGGAAGCGTTCGAGAATCGTCTCCGGAGAGACCAATTCGGACGGTGTCACCCAACCCGCACGGGTGCGGGCATCGATGGCCAGATGCAGGTAGAACGGGACGCCCGCGCTGGAAGCGGCGATCGCCGCGCGCTCGGCGGGATCCTCTATGCCGGAGGAATCGAGCAATTCGAAGCGGGCGTCCATCGGCAGGTCGTCGACCGGCACGGCCCGGATCCGGGTCGACCACTCCGGGTCATGACGCTCCCACCCCAGCGGCTCGCGGCTGGCGATCACCACCAGCCCGGTGTCCAGCTGCGCGACCACGTCGCGTAGCCAGGCGTCGGACGCGGCCGCGCGGCCTTCGCGATCGGTGCCTCCCATCAGCGCTTCGTAAGCGTCCAGGAAGACCACATAGGGCTTGCCTTCGGTCCCGCTCTTCAGGTCTTCCGCGAACAGGTAGGAAACGGCTTCTTCCAGGCCCGCGAGACTCAAACGGTCCAGTTCCTGGAGGACCGGATCGTGGCGGACCCGATGGGTGCGGATCACCCTGCGGGCGCCGAGATCGAGCAGCCGGGTCGCGGTGCCGAAGACCGGGATGCCGGTGGCGTCGTTGAGTATCTCGGTCAGGATCTCGCTGTGCTCGGCGAGCGCGAGCGAGTCCGGGGTCAGGCGCAGATGCGGGTGCATGCGCTGCCACAACACCGCACGGGCGATGTCGAAGCGGTGGAACTTGATCTTCTGCGCGCCGAACTGCATGCGCAGCACCGCGAGTCCGTCGGCGGCCTGGCGATGACTCGGAACCTGCAGGTCGAGCACGGCCGCCGGATACTTCTTCCCGACCCGCGCCCGCAACTCGGTGACCAGCCGGGACTTGCCGATCCCGCCGACTCCGCCGAGCAGCATGATCCGGGGACGCTCGGCGGCCTCGGCCAGCAGTTCGTCGAACCGCGTCAGCACCGGTTCGCGGTCGACGAACGGACGGCTGGTCGATCCCGGCTGGAACCGCGCGGTCAACACCATGGCGTATCCCCCTCCTGACGAGCCCGGCACGATTCTGCCAGATCCGGCCACCGGTGAATCCGGACCCGCCGCCGAATGTCGGTGCCCGTTGCTAACTTTCGTCCCGTTCCGATCTGACGAAAACAGGCGAGGCGCTATGACTATCGGGGGAACCACCTATCTCGAACTGTCCGAGGACAGTGGTACCGCGCACAAGTTCTACGAGGTGATCGTCGCGGGTACGCAAGTGAGCGTCCGCTTCGGTCGCATCGGTGAACAAGGGCAGACGAAGGTGAGTTCGTTCGCCTCCGAGGAGAAGGCGCGGGCGGCCGCGGCGAAGAAGATCGGCGAGAAGGTGCGCAAGGGCTACGCGCCCGCCGTGATGGGCGCGCGGGCCAGGCGTCCGGTGACCAGGCGGGCGATCAGCAGCGGGCGTTCCACCGCGAAGGCAGCGCCGGTGCTGTGGAGTTTCGACTCCGGCGCGGCCGCCTTCGGCATCTTCGTCGACGAGCGCCGCTGCTGGGTGGGCAACGAGAGCGGCGACGTGTTCACCCTGACTCCCGACGGCGTGGTCACCGGCCGCTACCGCCTGCCGGATTCGGTCAAATGCATCGTCGCCGACGACTTCTGGATCTATGCCGGATGCGACGACGGGCGCGTGTACGACCTATCCGGCAAGGTGCCGCGGGCGGCCTACGACATCGCGGCCGATGTGGACATCTACTGGCTCGACATCCACGACGGCATCCTCGGCGTCTCCGACCGCCAAGGCGGCATCACCGTGATCGACCACGAGGAGGAGTCGCTGTGGACCCGGCGCAGCACCGGCGATTCCGGCTGGATGGTGCGCATCGACGCCGACGGCGTCTACCACGGGCATTCCACCGGCGTCACCAAATACGACCTGGACAGCGGAAGCACCATGTGGCAGGTGGGCACCGGCGGCGACGTCCTGTTCGGCTGGCAGGAATCCGATGCCGTCTACGCGGGCACCGCCCGAAACCAGGTCCGCATGGTGTCCAAAGGCGGCCGGGCCGAGCGCACCTACCAGTGCGACGCCGCGGTCTTCTCCTGTGCCGCTTCCCCGGACGGCCGCTACGTCTTCGCCGGCGACAACTACTCCTCGGTGTACTGCTTCGACGCCGCGGGCAACCGCGTGTGGAAGCTGGCCACCGGCTGCGGATCGGCGTACTCCATGCAGTACCACGACGAGAAGCTGTACTTGGTCACCACGACCGGCACGCTGGCCTGTCTCGATGTCGCCGAGGCCGCCATCCGCGATGCCGAGCAAGGTGTGCTGCCGCAGACGGTGTCGGTGAAGGCCCCCGAGATCTCGGTGGTGGTGCCCAGCAACACCGTCGAACTCACCTCCGAAGCGGGCAACGGCATCGTCGTCGAGTGCGTCAGCCATGGCAGTTCCCTGCGCGTGCGAGTCGTGTCGCCGGGATATCACCACGGATGGAACGTGCAGTTCCCCAAAGACATTCGCCGAGCAGGCGCTCGATACGTGGTCGACGGCATCGCGGAGTCGGTGCGCGGTTTCTATCGCGTGCGCGGGGACATCCGCCGGCTGTCCTGAGACAGACGTTCGGCAAGAAAGCGTTCCTCGCAGGTCTCGTAGATGTGCGAGGAACGCTGACAGCAACCCGGCCGCTCCGGGTCCTGGCACACTGACAGAAGCACTTTCGAAGAGGGGGGGGACGACTCGATGGGTGGACGATTCACATCGCTGGGTGCGCTCGTCGCGGCGCTGACGACCACCGCGGCGTTGCTGGCCGGGTGCGCGTCGAACCAGCGCGAGGACCGAAGCTTTCCAACCGAGGCAGCCGAGCAGATCGACCGCGTCGTGCGACCGCAGATGGACGCGCGGCTGGCTCCTGGAGTGCTGGTCGCGGTGCGTGACCCGAAACGGGGCGCCTTCGTCAGGGCGTACGGCACGGCCGATCTCGCGACCGGTCGTCCGATGGACGTGGCCGATCATGTCCGGATCGGGAGCATCACCAAGACGTTCACCGCCACCGCGGTGTTGCGCGCGGCCGACGAGGGAAAGCTCTCTGTGGACGACGTGCTGGAACGGTACGTGCCGGGCGTGCCGAACGGAGACACCATCACCCTTCGGGATCTGCTCGGGATGCGAGGCGGCGTCTGGGATCTTCACCGAGAGCGGGCCTTCGCCGACCAGATAGTCGCAAAGACCCCGGCGTCCGAATGGCACGAGGGCGACCGCCTGCGCGCGATCATCGCGCATCCGGAGAAGGCGATGCCGCCGCGCGGCCGCGTGGAGTACTCCAACTCCGAGTACTACCTGCTGGGCCTGGTGCTCGAAAAGGTCTTCGGGAAACCGGTGCACCAAGTGATCGGTGAAGTCGTCGCCGCGCACGGACTGCGCGCCACGACGTATCCCACCGACGCCGCCGTCCCCGCACCCGAGAGCCGCGGGTATTCCTACTTCGACGAAACGCCCACCGACGTCACCGCCCGGACCACCCCCGCCCTCTTCGGCGCGGCAGGCACCATGGTGTCCACGATCTCCGACCTCGCCGAGTACGCCCGCCTGCTCGGCCGCGGCGACCTGCTGAAGCCGGAGACCTTCCGCGCCAGGATCCAGTTCGCCGGAGATCTGCGCTACGGCCTGGGCATGGTGGAGTTCGGCCGCTGGATCGGCCACAACGGCGCCGTGCCCGGCTACACCACCCACATGGCCTATCTCCCCGAGCAGGACGCCGGCGTCACCGTCGCGGTCAGCGAATTCACCTCTCCGCCCCTGCTCGGGGTGACCGCGTCGGTCATCTGGTTCGGCATCGTCCGTCAGCTGTATCCGGGCACGGTGCCCGGCGTGCCTGCGGGCACGGAACCGGAGCCGCCACCGGTGCCCGCGGTCGCCGATCTCGACAACCGACTACGACAGACGCTGGACCCCGCGGTTCCCGTCGCGCGGAAGCCGCTGCGGATCGCGGACGACGACAAGGACCCGGATTTGGTCACTCGGGTCGCGGAGAGCTTGTCACTGACCACCACGACGGTCGGCAAAGTGACCGCCGCAGGCGGCCACCTCCTCGCGACCGTCGTCTTCGCCGGGCCCAACGGCCGCCGCCCGGCCATCGTGCCGTTCGTCCCGCGCGACGGCTCCTGGCGTATCGACCGGTCTTGGGCGTGCGAGAACATCGCCGGAACCGGGCCGCCCTCGCCCGCCTGCGAATGACGCGCGCTCCGCACCCTGATCTGCCGATTCGTCGGCGGAACGCAACGCCCGGTGGGAAGGTGGACGTACGGCAGGTGTCGGCAGAGGAGCGAGACACATGGTGGACAAGACCAACGGAGCTGCCGCGGGCGACGGCGGCGTGATGACGGCGGAGCGGCCCGACCAGATTCGCAACGTGGTCCTGGTCGGGCACAGCGGGTCGGGAAAGACCACGCTGGTCGACGCCATGGCGCTCACCGCGCGGGCGGTCAATCGCGCCGGGCGGGTCGAGGACGGCACCTCGCTGTCGGACTACGACGAGATCGAGCACCGCCAGCACCGATCGGTGCAGCTGTCGGTGGTGCCGGTGACGTGGGACGGTAAGAAGGTCAACCTGGTCGACACGCCCGGGTACGCGGACTTCGTCTGCGAGCTGCGGGCGGGGTTGCGCGCGGCCGACGCGGCGCTGTTCGTCATTTCGGCGGCCGAGGGAGTGGACGGGATCGCGGGAGCGACCAGGGCGCTGTGGGAGGAGTGCGCCGCGGTCGGGATGCCGCGCGCGATCGTGATCACCCATCTGGACACCGCGCGCGACGAGTACGACGTGATGACCGAAGCCTGCCGCACCGTGCTCGGCGGCGGATCGGAGAGCATCCTGCCGCTGCACCTGCCGGTGTACGGCCCGAAGAACCCGGACGGTCACCGGCCGGTCACCGGCATGGTGGAGCTGCTGCCGCACTGCGTGGGCGACTACTCCTCCGGAGAGGAGGTCCAGGGCGACCCCTCGCCCGATGAGGCGCCCGCGCTGGAAGAAGCGCGCAATCGCCTCATCGAGGGCATCATCGCCGAGAGCGAGGACGAGAGCCTGATGGAGCGCTACCTCGACGGCGAGGAGATCGGCCTGGCGACGCTGGTCGCAGATCTGGAGCGAGCGGTCGCGCGGGGCACCTTCCATCCGGTGCTGTTCGCCGCGCCCGCGCCGGAAGGGGCCAAGCAGGGCCTCGGCACGGTGGAGCTGCTCGACCTGATCACCGGTGGTTTTCCGACGCCCGCCGAACATCCCATCACCGCCAGCAACGGCGCCGAACCGCATCCGCTGCGCTGCGACCCGGACGGTGAGCTCGCCGCGGAGGTCATCCGCACCGCGTCCGACCCGTACGTCGGGCGGGTCTGCATGGTCCGCGTCTTCTCCGGCACCTTGCACGCCGACGACACGGTGCACATCAGCGGGCACGGCCTCGAGGACCGCGGCCATGAGAGCCACGAGCTGGACGAGCGGGTCGGCGCGATCTCGGCTCCGTTCGGCAAACAGCAACGCCCGCTGCGCCAGGCGATCGCGGGCGACATCGCCTACGTCACCAAACTCGGTCATGCCGAGACCGGCGACACGCTGTCGTCCACGGACAGCCCCTTGCGGATCGAGCCGTGGCCGATGCCCGATCCCCTGCTGCCCGTCGCCATCCGCGCGCACAGCAAGACCGATGAGGACAAGCTCTCCCAGAGCCTCGCCCGGCTCGCCGCCGAGGACCCGGCACTGCGGCTCGAGCACAACGCGCAGACCCACCAGCTGGTGCTGTGGTGTCTCGGCGAGGCGCATCGCGACGTCGCGCTGGAACGATTGCGAACTCGGTTCGGCGTGCAGGTCGACCTCACCGACTACCAGGTGGCCTTGCGGGAGACGTTCGCGGGCAAGGCGACCGGGCGCGGCAGGCATGTGAAGCAGTCCGGCGGGCACGGGCAGTACGCCGTGTGCGAGATCGAGGTCGAACCGCTGCCCGAAGGGTCCGGGATCGAGTTCGTGGACAGAGTTGTCGGCGGAGTCGTTCCGCGCCAGTTCATTCCGTCCGTGGAGAAGGGCGTCCGCGCGCAAGCCACCCGTGGATTGACCGCCGGTTATCCGCTCGTGGACGTGCGTGTCACGCTGTTCGACGGCAAGGCCCATTCGGTCGACTCCTCCGACGCCGCGTTCCAGACGGCTGGTGCGCTCGCCCTCCGTGAGGCAGCGGCCGCCGCGGGGATCAGGGTGCTGGAGCCGCTGGCCGAAGTCTGGGTGCTGGTCTCCGACGACTACGTCGGACCGGTGCTCAGCGACCTGTCCAGCCGTCGCGGTCGCGTCCTCGGCACCGAGCCGCACGGCGCCGGGCGCACGCGGATCCACGCCGAGGTTCCCGAACTCGAACTCAGCCGCTACGCCATCGACCTGCGCTCCATCTCCCACGGCACCGGCGATTTCACCCGCGCGTACGCGCGCCACGAACCGATGCCCAACCAGGTCGCCGCCGCGGTGCGCGGGGAGAAGGCACGCGCGTAGTCCGCTTCTGCCGAGCCGCTGATCCGCGCCGTTCCACCAGCGCGCTCGGCGAGCGGCATCGGTCACCGGCTCAGGCGGATCGATGCCGCTGATCCGACCGCACGGCGCGACAACGCATACGCCGACTCGAAACTCGCGAACCTGTATGGGCTCGACCGGCGAGGCCGCGATCGCGGTGGCCGCTCACCGGGGGCGCGAGCACCGAAGCGTCCCGCTACTTCCCCACTGTTCCGTCTGCCGAATCTGGCGATAGCCGGGCATTTCGGCCGCACACCATCGATGGCGCCCTTCCCGCCCTGCGCAGCGCCACCGACCCGGAGGTCGAAGGCGGTGAGTACTGAGGTCCTGACCGACTTCCGAGATACAGAAGCTATCCGGCCAGGGTCCAGCCGAGCAGCCGCGCGCGATGGTCAGCGGGACATCAACCTGTGTGAGGCATCGGAGTGCCTGACCGGAGGGCGCTACTGCGTCGGATCCGCGGCAGGGCAGGCGAAGCCGAACGCCTGACCGCGCGCCCGGCGGGCGAGCATCGCGACCGGTCCACTTCGCGAGGGATTCGGCCGCGATGCTTCGCGTCGCTCAGACCTGCGGCGGATTGATGGCCGGCGGACCGGCGGGTTGCGGAGCAGCGGGCGGTGCCGTGCTCAGGGTGGGCGTAGGCGGTGTCGCGGCCGTGGGGTCGGTGGCGGAACCGACGTTCAGACCCGTCGGATGCGCGTAGCCGGTGAAACCGCCGTACTTGTCCGTCAGCGGCGGGTTGTTGGGGTCCAGCGGAATCAGTTGGCCCTCGTCCACGATGGTCAGCCCGGTGTCGGTCTTGACGATCAGCGCGCTGTGCTTCTCCCATTGCACGACATCGCCCGACTGCAACTGGGCGACATCGTTGACCGTCGCCCAGGGATGCTCCGCCGTCGACTCACCGGGAGTCCCGGCGTACGCGGCCGCCGCGTCCATGGCGGTGTTCTGCGCCTGCCGCTGCAAGGGTTCCGAGATGTCCGGGGGCACCTGCACGGTCTGGTTGCCGATCTGGAGCGGCACCGTTGCGCCCGGCGTCGTCACAGCCGGCGGCGTACCCGCGTACGTCGGCGCCGTCACACCGGAAGGGCTTCCAGGCTGCGGCTGACCGGTTTGGTTCGCGGCGGCCGCCTGCGCCTCGCGCTCGCGCCGCCGTTCCTCACGCCGCTCTTCGCGCTCCTCGCGCTCCCGCCGGTCCTCTTCTTCCTGGTAACCGTTGTGCTGGTTGCCCTGGTTCATCATCCCCGCCATGGCAGCCATCATGGCGAGATTTTGCAGCATGCCCGCGCCGCCGTCACCACTGCTGCCGGTCGAGCCGGTGGAGCCGGTATTGGCGCCCGTAGCGGTTCCGGTGCCAGTGCCCTGCGATGACGAATCGCCCGTGGAATTCCCATTGCCCGACGTGGACGTATCGGTGCCACCGTCGGAGCCCTCCGTGTCACTGTCGGATTGCGAGTTGCCAGTGGAATCGTCGTCACCGGTGCCGTCTTTGTCACCGGCGCCCTCTTCGTCACCGGTGCCGTCTTTGTCCCCGGTGTCACCGTCATCGTTGCCGTTATTGTTGCTGCCGTTGTTGTCGTTGCCGTTTCCGTTGTTGCCGTTGCCGTCGTTACCGTTATTGCCGTTATTGCCGTTATTGCCGTTTCCGTCGTTACCGTTGCCCTGGTCGCCCTGGTCGCCCTGGTCGCCCTTGTCCCCCTTATCTCCCTTATCCCCTTTGTCGCCCTTGTCGCCCTTGTCGCCTTTGTCGTCACCGCCGCTGTGGTCATCGGCGTCTTTTCCGTCGACGTCCTCAGCTTGCTTCTGATATTTTTTCGTCGCTTCGCCGTATACCTTTTCCCACTCGGCGGTGGCATCGTCGATGGCCCGGACGTAGTACCGCTGCTCCGCCTCGGCAGTGAGAAAATATTCGCCGTAACCCTTGGTGCCCTCTTTTGTATTCTTCTCGTAGACAGGCACCTGCATCTCGGAGGTGGGGGGACCACCGGAGCTCTCGGTGAGCGTATTTCCACTGCGCGTGAGACTCGCCATCGCAGGTGCGTACTCGAGATCCTTGTTGAGCTCGTCCATGATTCTTTTCAGCTCTTTGAAGGTATCGGAGCCGGTGATCTTCGAATCATAGGTGGCATTTGCGACAGACTTGTGGTCGCTGGTGTGGTCCTTCTGCCGCTTCTCCAACTGGGTTTTCAGTTCGCCGTGCGCGTCTCTGACCTTGGACCAGCCGTCCGCGCTCTCGACCTGCTTGCCGTCGAGGACCGCGGTGAAGTCCGGCGCAGCTTTGGGATTACCGACGCCGAGCGTGTCGAAGTCCCACTGCATCGTGAACTCGGTGTCCGCGATCAGTTGTCTCAGCGCCTCACTCGCACCTTTCGGCACATAGAGGTCGACGTACTGCGCGTGCTTGTCCTCGCCCTTGAAATCCTCGTAGCCGTAATCCCCGAACTTCGGATCGCCGGCCGCATCGTCCTCTTTCTTTTTCTTGGCGTTGAGGTAATCTTCCGGCTTTTTGGTCTTGAGCGATTGGATGAGATCCTTGTACTCGGGCTTGTCGGCGAGACCCTGCTCCTCGGCATCGTGCACCAAACGTTCCATCAGATCGTACTGATATGCGTCGGCCCATCTGATGTCACGAAGCCTGTTGAATGCCTCTGTGAATTCGGTCGAATTCAGCCCTGCGAGCTTGTTCAATGAATTCTTGGCTTGGTCGTCCTGGAAACCGACACTATCCCACCCGTGTGCTTCGTAGTCGTGTTTGATCTGCGAGACGACGTCGTCCACCTTGCTCATCAGGCTCTCCTCTGCTCACCGGAGCTCTCCGACCCCGCCAGACCACTCAACAATCCGGTGACGGAAGGGGGACTCTCGCCATGGCTCATAGAACTCACACCGCCGGAGACCGTTCTACTCATGCGGGCAGTCTGCGCAACCGATACCCGCGCTGTCGCCGGGAACAACGGATGCTCGGTGATCTGGCTGTAGGTGTAGAGCGCGTCACGGAGGGTCTGCCGGTCGGGCTCGCCTTCGGCGAGCGACAGCAACAGTTCATCGACACGACGTTCGAAGACCATGCCGCGCAGTACCTCCATGTCGGCCACCCGCAACGGGACGCCGCCGACCGGGATGTGGGACACGTCGATCCGTCGCGAATTCGCCGCGGCCGCTGTCAGCGCGTCGGCCGCTCGTATCTGATGCCACCAACTCGGCGGGACGGGCAGACCCGCGTGCAGGGCATCGAGGATTCGAGCGCGGTGGGGCGAGCCATTCCCGTCGGCGCCTGATATGGCCGCCCGCACTCGAGCATCCGCGGCCCGCGCCAACTCGACGCACTTCGCCCGGATTTCCGCATCCGGCACCGTCGCGGCCTCCCGCAGCAAGTCGTCCGATCCGGCCAGCGTGAGCCGATCGACCAATCCGGGCCCTGGGGATGTGAGATCGACCGCGGACTCGGCGGCGGGCACCCGGTCCTCGATGGCGACGTCGCGGCCGAGTGTTGTGCGCAGGTCGTCCGCTATAGCCGCGGACGACACCAGGGCACTGATCCGGACCGGCCTGCGCTCGCCTACCAACAAGGTGAATTCGGCGAGCATCCGGGCCGGATCGGTAGTTCCTTCCAAGGCCGCGACGGCTTCTCGACCTGCGGCACGCAATATCGAGTCCCACCGCCACGGGATGATGACTTCCGACGGAAGGAACAGTCCGGGAGGCAACCAACCACGCCCCTCGGTGGAAGTCAGCAGGACCAGGGGCCCGGCGGGAGTCCGCGCCACCGCTACCCCCCAGTCGAGACCGAGCGCCGAATCGGCTACGGCGGAGAGAATCGCGGCAAGCAGAGTGCGCGCGAGCGCCAAGTCGTCTTCTACGCGCTCACCCACCACGAACGACGGCAGCGCCCTGCGTTCCTCGGCCGGATGGAGGGCCGCCGCCAACGGGCCGGTAGACAGTGGAGCGGGGGGACGAATGGCCGTACGCGCACTCATACCGTCTGTGGGAACCGCCGCGGGGAAGACGCTTCCCGCCATTGGTGCGAGCAACCCGTCTGTCGTGCCCATGGGACCGCTCACGTCGATCGACACCTCGGCGCTGCCGTTCTGGAATCCCAAAGGGTCGAGAGATGCGCCAACGGCACCGGGCTCCGGCATCCCGTTCACGCCGAACTGCGGCATGCCGGGCGTAACGGGCATCGTGCCCTGCGGGGGGACGACTCCCGTCGGCATGCTGTCGTGGATCTGCGGGAGGGATGCCGCGAGCTGCGCCGGTACAGAGTCGGAGTGTCGAGCGGTCTCCGGCATCTGAGGCGTGGCCGATGTGGTGGGAGGATGCCCCGGTTGTGGGCCGTTCGTCAGCGGCGTGTCCGGAGCTGCGCCGACCGGCGCCGGGGGACCGGGGAGCGTACTGAGAGCAGGACCGCCTCGCGGCGCGCCGTTACCGAAGTCACCCGCATTGCCGATGGTCTGCCCACCGGAGTGGTCGGCGTCTTCGAGGGCGGCCGCGGCGGCGAGCAATTCGTCTCGCGTCCGCTCATGTCTGGCGGCGAGGCGCTCAGCCGACTGGTGCCGCCTGTTGTAGTAGTCCACCAGAGCCCCCCGCATCGGGTCGGCGATCACACCGTAGGTGGACTCGAACTCGGCAAGCCAGTCGTGCGGGATCTCGCCCCACTTCCGGATGTCCGCGGCGAGCGAATCATGCTGCTGGGCCATGCGGCGCAGCTGATCCGGCTCAACATCCAGGTGATTGGGCATGCTCGGTCGATCCCTCCCGCCAGCTATCTCGGGTTCATTGTTCCGCCTTCCCAAAATTGGGGACCGGATCGCTTCCGGTTTTCCACTCCTGCATCACCTCGGCGAAGGGGCGGGGCAAATTCTCGGCATTGTTCATGGCGAAGTGGTATTGCCGCCGGGCATCCTCGGTACTTTCGGTGATGGCGGCCATGATCTCGGCGGCGAGTTCCTGGTTGCCGAATCGGGCACAGGTGCCGGGCGCCAGATAGAGATCCCGCAGCCGTCCCATCACGTCGACCTCGGGAATGACCAGGCCACTCGGGGAGGGTCGGCGCGCCACGATGGCGTCGGACCGTTCCCGCATCTCAGCGATGCGGTGCCGCAACTCCCGGGCCATGCTCAGTCCGGCGCGTACGTAAGGATGTACTTCCCTCACAGATCCTCACTTATCCGCGGCCACCGAACGCCCGCCTATGGGCGATCGGCGCGCCCGCACTCGTACACATGTCGGCAACGCCGTCGCCGAGCGCCCGGCTCTGCCGAGCGCAGGGCGCCCTTCAGGATGCGGCACCCGGAAAGAGTCCACTTCCCAACCGTGGGAAGCGAGCATACTCGAGCCAGAGCCGGTTTCCCGCACGGAGATCACGAGTTCCGCGAGGCCCCCATCGACGAGTTCAGCACCGACTTCGGAGGTCTGCGCTACGCCGTCCCACGCGCTGTACACCGGATGCCATCCGCATTTCCTTCCGCGCTGCTCGGCTCCGGTCGGCAGTTGACGTTGCGCGGCGCGGGTCATTCCTCGGACGGGCAGACCGTCACCGAGGGAGAACTGCTGGTCACCTATGCGCCGGAATCCGCCGCCGCGCAAGTGCGGGACCTCGGTGACGGCCTGATCGAGGTCCCTGCCGGGATGAGCTGGTACGGCTTGGAGCGTTATCTGAATCGCCGGGGCGCGGCATTTCCCGTGCTGCCCGACTATTTGCAGTTGTCGGTGGGTGGCACGCTGTCGGTGGGCGGCATCGGCATCGACTCCGTGCGCTCCGGCATGCAGGTCGATCACGTGGAGCGGATCCAGCTGATCGACGGCACGGGGACCAGCCGTTGGTGCTCGCGTACCGATCACTCCGAGCTGTTCCGGTTCGCGCTCGGCGGATCGGGCACCGTCGGACTGATCGAACGGGCGGTGCTGCGCACCGTGCCGTACCGTCGCGACACCCACCTCCACCGCACGCGGCACGACACGACGGCCGAACTCGCGGAGCACACCGAGCGGATGGCGTTGCGCGACGACATCGACATCTTCTACGCGTCCATCCGGCACGGCGTGGTCCAGACCACCACCGGATGGCGCGGAAGCGGTCCGAAGCGCTGTGGCGACGCCGACTGCGCGATAGTCGCCGATCTCTCGCTGCGGGGAAACTACGGCACCGCGCGCACCGTCGCCCCGCCCGCCGGCCATGCCCGCTTGTGCGCCGACTTCATCGTGCCCGCCGGGCAGCTGGCGCCGTTGCTGGCGGCCGTGGACGCACTACGGCACCTGGATGCACTGGACGGTGGGCTCGAGCTGTTGTGGATTCTGATCGTGCGCCGTTCCTCGGACGCGACCGCATTCCCTTTCACTCCGGTCGGCAGTGCTCCCGTCTCGATCGCCGTGGGCTTCTGCACATCGCTACACCGCGAGTTCGCGGCCGTCGACGCTACCCGGACCGCGTTGCGCGGCCTGCTGGAGCGCTGTCTCGAGTTGGGCGGACGTCCCTACCTCTACGGCTTCGACGTCCTGGACGCCGCACCGGCCGAGCGCCTCTACGGAGCGGACCTCGCCCGGCTCGCGCAGCTGCGCTCGGCCCACCGCCTGGACCACGTCAACGCCCACCACCCGCTTGTCCGTGCGACCGTGAGCCCTCCTCCCGACAGTGCCCACTCCCCTGCTGCCGCCAACGATGGGAAGCCCGATGACAGGACGTCTCGATCCGAGTGAGAGAGTTTGGCGATATGGGTAGAAGTGTCCATCCACCGCTCGCCGCTCCCGACATCGGCAAACAGTCCTGACGATGGTGTCGTCTGAAGCGGCGGGAGACTTCCTGGTCGATTTGGCCGAGCGGTTGACCGTCTCGTGTGACCCCGCCTCTGTTCGCGCGATGATGGAGCGCGCCTGCGGTGGACAGCTTTCCGAGCGAGGGCCGGATGGATACCGCGCCAGTCTTCTGACCCTCTCCGGACTTCCGTTCGAGGCAAGTGTGTCCGGCGGCGGCGGCAAAGTGGCGCCCGTGGTTCGTTACGCCACCGAGACCGCCACTCAGGAAACGCGATTCGACTCGCGCGTGGCCGCCCAGATCGCCGCGATCCGCGCACTCGTCTCCTGGCTGCCGAACGGAGACCAGACGGTCGCCGATATGTTCGAGTCTTTCGTCACGACGCTGTATCCCGATCCGGCGAGTGTGTCTGCACGTTATCGCTCGGCTTCGTGGATCGGTGTCGTCCACGACTCCGCGGTGCCGGACCACGCGGCCCGGCTCAAGGTATACGGCTACCCGGACGTCGTGCCCGGAGGGCTGCGCCGGTTGTGTGACGTGTGGCCTGGATTCGCCGATCTGGCTCCGGTGCCCGACGATCCGAAGCTCATCAAACCGGTCATCGCCGCGCTCGAAATGGATGCCCGCGGCGAGTTGAACCACAAGATCTACCTGCGCGCCGGATACGACGCCGCCGTGCCGATGAAGCTGGTCCGAGACTTCGGCCATCCGGCGTGGGAGGTCCTGTCCGAACTCGTCCGGTGCGGTCTCGACGCGGCCGAACTGCACAGGTATGACTACTTCATCTGCTGCGCACGCGGTTCGGGCCCCCCGACCTACGCCTTCACCTTGGCCGCCCGCGTCGGCGACGACCTGGCCGGACTCGCACGCGAACTCGCGTCCCGGCACCACGGCAGCACCGTCGCCGTGGACGC
Source organism: Nocardia sp. NPDC003726 (assembly GCF_053586955.1). Lineage (NCBI taxonomy): Bacteria > Bacillati > Actinomycetota > Actinomycetes > Mycobacteriales > Nocardiaceae > Nocardia > Nocardia sp. NPDC003726. The sequence goes on from NZ_JBSFNF010000012.1 coordinate 46,888, forward strand.
ACTCGCACAGGTGGCAGCGTCATCCGGCGCGAGCTGGCGTTACTCGGCAGTCGGACTGGGTGTATCCGCCGAGCACGGCCTCGACAAACTCAACGTCTACGGCGTCCCCACCTGGAGCGACGCGTAGCACCGCGACCACCGACGCACTGGCGCCCGTTCCACTGTGAACCTCGCCTGCGGATGGCCGGGCCGAACGCAGACGAGTCCACCCGCTCCGCGATCGATGAAGTGATCGCGGAACGGATGGACTCGCCGGAACCCTGCTGCGGACGGAGGACCTTGGTCAGATCCTCCGCCGCAGGTAAGAAGCCCGGAAGGGCTTACACGTCGAAGTACAGCTCGAACTCGTACGGGTGCGGACGCAGGTTCACCGGGGCGATCTCGCCCTCACGCTTGAGGGTGATCCAGGTCTCGATCAGGTCCTCGGTGAAGACATTGCCTTCGGTGAGGTAGTCGTGGTCCTGCTCGAGGCGGTCGATGACCGAGGCCAGGCTGGTGGGGGCCTGCGGGATGTTCTTGGCCTCCTCCGGCGGGAGCTCGTAGAGGTCCTTGTCGACCGGGGCCAGCGGCTCGATCTTCTTCTTGATGCCGTCCAGGCCTGCCATCATCATGGCGGCGAAGGCCAGGTACGGGTTGCCCGAGGAGTCCGGCGCGCGGAACTCGAGGCGCTTGGCCTTCGGGTTGTTGCCGGTGACCGGGATGCGGACCGCGGCGGAGCGGTTGCGCTGCGAGTACACCAGGTTGATCGGGGCCTCGTAGCCGGGGACCAGGCGGTGGTAGGAGTTCACCGTCGGGTTGGTGAACGCCAGCAGCGACGGCGCGTGGTGCAGGATGCCGCCGATGTAGTGGCGGGCCAGGTCGGACAGGCCGCCGTAGCCGGCCTCGTCGTGGAACAGCGGCTTGCCGTCCTTCCACAGCGACTGGTGCACGTGCATGCCCGAGCCGTTGTCACCGAAGAGCGGCTTCGGCATGAAGGTGACGGTCTTGCCTTCCTGCCACGCGGTGTTCTTGACGATGTACTTGAACAGCTGCAGGTCGTCGGCCGCGGCGAGCAGGGTGTTGAACTTGTAGTTGATCTCGGCCTGACCGGCGGTGCCGACCTCGTGGTGGCCGCGCTCCAGCTCGAAGCCGGAGTTCTGCAGGTTGGTCGAGATCTTGTCGCGCAGGTCGACGTAGTGGTCGTAGGGCGCGACCGGGAAGTAGCCGCCCTTGTTGCGAACCTTGTAACCGCGGTTGCGGGTGCCGTCCGGGTTGAACTCCGCGCCGGTGTTCCAGGAGCCGGAGACCGACTCGATCTCGTAGAAGGCGCCGTTCATGGCCGAGTCGTAGCGGATCGAGTCGAAGATGTAGAACTCCGCCTCGGGACCGAAGTACGCGGTGTCGGCGATGCCGGTGGAGCGCAGGTACTCCTCCGCCTTGCGCGCGACGTTACGCGGGTCGCGGCTGTAGGCCTCGCGGGTGAACGGGTCGTGCACGAAGAAGTTGAGGTTCAGCGTCTTGGCGGCGCGGAACGGGTCGACACGCGCGGTGGAGAAGTCGGGCAGCAGCAGCATGTCCGACTCGTCGATGGACTGGAACCCACGAACGGAGGAGCCGTCGAACGCTAGCCCTTCCTCGGCGAGGTCGGTCGTGAAGGCCTTCCCCGGGATCGAGAAGTGCTGCTGCACACCGGGCAGGTCGCTGAAGCGGATGTCGACGTACTCGATGTCCTCGTCAGCGATGTATTTGATGACCTCGTCGGCCGTGCTGAACGTCACTTGTTCTCCTTACGGATCGGTTCCCAGCCAGTGTCGCTTGCATGGGTTCGTCGCGACCAGACGCTATGGATGCCGTGTTTCCCTGCAGTCAAGGATGTGTTTCGCCGGTGTTACACGTGCATCCGGCGGCGTGGTGCTGACCACCATGACTCGAAATGCATGGTAGTCCTGCCCTCGCGGTGGCGCGCGGCGACGCTGAACTCCGCATATGCGATGCCCGGAGCCCGTTCCGTCGCGCCTATTGTGGGGTGCATGGCACGCATCACCGGCTCCTGGCTTTCCGGACCCCCGGCCGACTCCGGCGGCCCGGCAACCCCCGAGTTCCCCGGTGCGCAACTCGGCCTGCCGAAGACCGGGGCGGGCTCGCTGGCCGGTATGGGCCGCCGTATCGCCGCCCTGTTCGTGGACTGGCTGATCGCCCTCGGCATCGCCGCGCTGATCACCCGCAGCGGTTCGGCGTCGAGTCTGACGCTGCTCATCTGGTTCGTCATCGGCGTGGGCGCGGTCACGCTGTTCGGGTTCACCCCGGGGCAGTATTTCCTGCGGCTGCGCACGGTGCGCGTCGACGCGGCGGTGCCGGTCGGCTTCGTGCGGGCGCTGGCCAGGCAGGTGCTGCTGCTGTTCGTGGTGCCCGCGCTGTTCACCGACGCCGACGGGCGCGGCATGCACGACCGCGCGACCGGCACGGCGCTGGTGCACTCACGCTGAACGTCCGATTCGCGCGGTAGCGATCCGACCGAAAGGCCCGCCTCCGGGACAGGGAGGCGGGCCTTTCGAGTTCGAGGACAGCGCGCGCCCACAAGGCCGCCCAGCGCGCCGGAGCAGGATCAGCGACGGCGGATCGTGCGCTGCACGCCGCGCATCTTGGCGCCCGCGGGCATCGGCCCCTTCGGCAGGGCGGGCCCGCTGCGCGCGCTGAGGGCCGAGAGCCTGCCTTCGATGAGGTCCATGCGCTTGGTGTCGATGTTGCGCGGCAGCTTGGTGAGGTAACGCTGGAGGTCCTTGAGCGGGACCTGGCCTTCGTCGTTGCCGATGACGACGTCGTAGATCGGAGTGTCGCCGATCAGCCTGGCGGTGCGCTTCTTCTCCTGGGCGAGCAGCGACTTGACCCGCTGCGGGGCGCCCTCGGCGACCAGCACCACACCGGGTAGGCCGATCACCCGGTGCACCGCGTCCAGTTGCGTAGTGGCGGCGACGCCGTTGCTCACCCGCCATTTGCCTTGCAGGTTGTCCAGCACCCAGGCCGCGGCGCCCGCTTGGCCCTCGGCCTTGCGGTAGACGCTCTTCTGCACCCGCCTGCCGAAGATGATGAACGCCACCAGCGCGCCGAGCACGACGCCCAGCGGGATCAGGAACCAGGTCAGCCCGAAGATCAGGCCGATCACGGCGAAGACGGCGGTGCTGCCGACCAGGGCGCCGATCATCAGCGGAAGCAGCAGCTTGTCTTCCTTGCGCTGCATCTGGAACGCCTGCCACAACTGCTTGCGGCGTTCCCTCGACTGCTGCTTGCGGGCCGCTTTCGCCGCGGCCTTCGCTTCCTTGGTGGGCTTACCTGCTGCCATGACTCTCAGGATAGTGCCCAGGTAGTCGCGGCTCCGCCGTGGGACAGCGGCCCGACCGGGCGCTACCCCCGGCGCGCGATCGATCCGAGCACCGTGAGATCCAGGTCACCCGATGCCTCGGTCCAGCCCATCGCTCGCAACTCGGCCGGGGCAGCGACACCGAGAGCGTCGCGCAGGCCGACGGCGACCGAGCGCGCGAACTCCAGCAAGCTGTTCGGCGCGATGGGCCAGAACAAGACCCTGGTCCAGTTGTCCGCGTCGTGCCCGTCCGCGGGCGCGTGCCAGCCCAGTGCCCGCAACTCCCGCACGGCGGTCTCCGGTATCGGGTTGCTCAGATAATTGTTTCCGGCCAGTTCGGCGGATAATTTGATGTCGTATTGGACAAATTGGACATAGCGATTTCCGGGGGCGGCGATGATGAGGGTTGCCCGCGACGGCAGCTCCGAGAGGCAGTGCGCCAGCGCTTGCACGAACTGTTCCCAATCCGTTGTCGCCGGCTCGCTCATTCTTCCCCCGGGTATTCGCACTGGGGTGATCATACGCCGCCGCAGCCGGGACACCAGACGAATCCCCTTGCGAGTTCACGTAGTTCGCCGGACTATAGCCGTTTGCCATATCAGATATCGCCTCCGCGCCGAACACCGCCGGGACCTGCGACATCCGCGCCGCGTGACACCGGGCCGCGCGCGGCGGGCGCACGGATCACGCGGCGGAAAGTCGATCCCCGATCGAGGTTTTCGATTACCTCCGGCGTTTTCGGGCTGGCGCAGAATGGCTTCCGCAGGAATGCTTTCGATTCGCATCGCATTGTGGCTTCGCCCCGGCCCGCGCGAAGTCGGCGGGGAGACGACAAGTACAGAACCACTACCCCGGTTCCGGGGGCTGGACGACCGTGCGGCCACACTCGATAGTCCTATGGTGATCGAACGAGCCGTCCTGTCTCGTGCCCTCTGCGGCCTGATGTTGCTGTTGGCCGCGTGCGTCCCCGCTCGAGCGGCCGCGGAACCGCTGCCGGTGCCCTATCAGTGGAAGCAAGCGTTCATCGACGGCACGGACGGCACTCGCCTGCACGCGGACATCCTGCGCCCGGCCGACGTCTCCGATGACACCCGCACGCCCGTCATCCTCACCGTCAGCCCGTATCGCGCGCACCTGGCGTACCTGAGCGAACCGCGCGTGACCGGCGGCCCGTCCACCGACAATCTCACCGCCGAGTTGTTCCTGAACGCCGGATACACCTACGTCATCGTCGACCTGCGCGGGTTCGGCGGCTCCAGCGGCTGCCCCGATTTCGGCGGCCAAGGGGAACGAGCCGACGTCGCCGCCGCCGTGGAGTGGGCGGCGAGCCAGCCGTGGTCCACCGGCCGGGTCGGACTGTTCGGCACGTCGTACGAGGCGTGGACCGGCCTGATGGGCCTGGCCGCCGCCCCGAAGGGCCTCGCCGCGGTGGGCGCGTTCGAGCCGGTCGTCGATCCGTACTCCTACCTGTACATGCAGGGCGTCTCGTGGAAGTTCTCCGGCAAGCCGGTCACCGAGAGCGGGGTGCGCCCGGCCGACTTCGCGGGACTCGAGCACCTGCTCATCGCCTCGACCCCGCCGCGCCCGGAGGACTCCGGCGAATACCAGGCGAATGCGACGCAGTTGCCGTGGCAGTGCTATCAGCGCTACCTCGCCGAGATCGGCGACCACAACCCCGACACCGTCTTCTGGCGGGATCGCGATCTGGTCGCGCGGCTGCGCGGCGCCACGATCCCGCTGTTCCTCGGGCAAGGCTTCGTCGACTACAACACCCGGGCCTACCGTGTGTTCGATCTGTGGAACGGCCTCGGGCCAGGCGAGCACCGCGCTTGGTTCGGCCAGTGGGGACACCGCACCTGCCACGACAAATGCGGCACGCCCCACTTCGACACCGAACTGCTCGCGTTCTTCGACAAGCACGTCGCCGCCCGCGACGTGCAGGTGCCGGGCCCGCGGATCACCGTCGGCCAGTTCGACGGCCGCTGGCGCGCCGAGACGGCGTGGCCGCCCGCCGACGCGAGCCGGGTCCCGGTCGAGTTGCGGACCGGCGAGTACACCGACCGCGGGCTGCTCCCCGGCCCCGATCGCGAGATCTGGTCGGTCTCCGCGCCGCTGACCGGTGACCAGCACCTGTCCGGCATCCCCACCGCAACCCTCCGGCTCAGCGGCCCGCCGAGCGCCACGGTCGCGGTCGAGCTCTACGACATCGCGCCCGACCTGCGGGCCACCGTCATCACCCGCGGGATCGCACCCGTCCGCGACACCGCCGAGGTCCGGCTGCTCGCCCAGGACTGGCCGATCGCGGCGGGCCACCGGATCGGCGTGCGGATCACCGACGTGGTCGACGACGTGTGGTCGCACTCCCCCGCCCTCGCGGCGGTCTCGGTGACCTCCGCGCGCATCGAACTGCCCCTGCTGACCGGAACGCGTCGTCCCGATCTGCCGGGCGGGCTCACCGAAGGCATCGTGAAGTGGCGAAACGAGAAGACGATCGCCTTGGACCCGCGTGTGTTGAACAATGCAACGGTGTCCATGAATCCGCCCGACCGCGCCGGTGACCGATGACGGAGCCGGTCGACGACCCGACCGCCGAACGCCTCGCCGCCGCGCTGCGCTGTGCGACGGTGTCCACCGACGACCCGAGCGAAGCCGACAGCGCGGCGTTCGACCGCCTCGACGCGCACCTGCGGGCCTCGTTCCCCCGGGTGCACGCCGAACTCGAATTGCGGATGTTCGCCCACAGCAGGCTCTACCGCTGGCCCGGCGCCGAACCGGACCGGGTGGCCGCGATCCTGCTCGCGCATCAGGACGTGGTGCCGGTGGACGACGCCAAGCGCTGGACGCACCCGCCGTTCGCCGGCGTGGTCGACGACGAGTTCATCTGGGGGCGCGGGGCGATCGATGACAAGAGCCGCGTGCTCGCCATCCTGGAGGCGGTCGAATCGGCGCTCGCCGCGGGCCTGCGACCCCGGCACACCGTGTACCTGGCCTTCGGGCACGACGAGGAGGTCTTCGGCGGCGAGGGCGCCGAGCGGATGGCCGAGCACCTGCGCGCGGCGGGGGTGCGCGCGGATCTGCTGCTGGACGAGGGCGGCGTGATCACCGCCGGCGTCGTGGAGGGCGTGCGGCAGCCGGTGGCGACGATCATGCTCGGGGAGAAGGGATACGCGACGGTCCGGCTGTCGGTCACCGAGGTGGGTGGGCACTCGTCCATGCCGGGCAGGCAGACCGCGGTCGGCCGGATCGCGCGGGCGGTGAGCCGCATCCAGGACCATCCGATGCCGCTGCGCCTGACCCCGGTGATCGCGGACATGCTGACCAGGATCCGCGAGGTCATGCCCGCGCCGCGGCGGCGCCTGCTCGGTCTGGCGAAGCTGGCCGCGCCGGTGATCACCCGGGTGATGGCCACCCAGCCGCAGACCGAGGCCATGGTGCGCACCACAACGGCGCCGACGGTGATCCGCGGCGGCGTGCGGGCCAACGTGCTGCCCCAGCGGGCCGAGGCCATGGTGAACTTCCGCATCCTGCCCGGCGACACGGTCGCCTCGGTGCTGGCGCACTGCCGGAAAGTGGTGCGCGACAGGGGAATCCGATTCGAACTCGTCGGCATGTCATCGGAGCCGTCACGGATCACCGGACCGGGCCCCGCCTTCGATCTGATCGCCGGCCTCGCCCGCGCCGTCGTCCCCGGCATCGCGGTGACCACCGGCATCGTCCCCGGCGCCACCGACTCCAGGCACTACGACGACCTGGCGGGCACCCGGTGCAATTTCGCCCCCATCGTGCTGGACGAGCGCGACCTCGGCTCGATCCACGGAACCGACGAGCGCATCTCCCGCGTCAACTACGCTCGACTCATCGAGTTCAACCGGCGACTGATCGAGCATTTCGCGACGGTCGGCGCGCCATCGACGTCAGGAGCTGATGGATGACGACCGAGCCGACGGCGGGCGACGCCACGCCCGCGATCCGCACCGAGTCCGGTGAGTTCGACGGCGTCGGCAGCGGAGTGGCCTGGCGGGCGTGGCTGCCGGAGGGCGCGCCGCGGGGCGTGATCGTCCTGGTGCACGGTGTGGCCGAGCATTCCGGCCGCTATGTCCACGTGGGGCAGCGTCTGGTCGCCGCCGGTTTCGCGGTCTACGCGCTCGATCACATCGGCCACGGCAAGTCCGCGGGCGGCAAGGCCAATATCGGCTCCATGGCGGGCGCCGCGGACAATGTCGCCGCCATGCTGGACATCGCGAGCCGGGAACAGCCCGGCGTGCCGCGCTTCCTGCTCGCGCACTCGATGGGCAGCCTGATCACCCTGTACCTGGCCACCCGCGCGCCGATCGACGTGGCGGGCATCGTGCTGTCCGCCCCGCCGCTGGACATCCCGGTTGGCAATCCGGTGCAGCGCGCGCTCGCGCCGGTGCTGAGCAGGTTCACCCCGAATCTCGGTGTGCTGAAACTCGATTCGTCGCAGATCAGCCGCGACCCCGCGGTCGTCGCGGCCTACGACAACGATCCGCTGGTGTATCGCGGCAAGCTGCCCGCGCGCACCGGCGCCGAGATGCTGAGCGCCACCGACACGGTCAAGCAGCGCTTGGCGCGGGTGACCGTGCCGCTGCTGGTGCTGCACGGCACGGCCGACGCGATCGCCGCTCCGTCGAGCTCCGACCTCATCGAGCGGGGCGCCGGGTCGAAAGACCTCACGGTGATCCGCTACGAAGGGCTCTACCACGAGGTGTTCAACGAGCCCGAGCAGGACAAAGTGCTCGATGATGTCGTCGGATGGCTGGAAGCGCACCTTACCGGACAGTAGTATCCCTGCATGAGTACCACCGGATCCATCGCGTTCATCCGTGCCAGCTGGCACGCCTCGATCGTCGGCAAGGCGTACGAGGGCTTCCGCGCCGAGTACGCCGACCTCGGTTTCGATCCCGCGACCATCGACGTCTTCGAGGTGCCGGGCGCTTTCGAGATCCCGCTGCACGCCAAGCGCTTGGCGCGTTCCGGCCGGTACGCGGCGATCGTCGCGTCCGCGCTGGTGGTGGACGGGGGTATCTACCGGCACGACTTCGTGGCCTCGGCGGTGATCGACGGGCTGATGCGGGTGCAGCTGGACACCGACGTGCCGGTGTTCTCGGTGGTGCTCACCCCGCACCACTTCCACGAGCACAGCGAGCACGTCACGTATTTCACCGAGCATTTCGTGACCAAGGGCGCCGAAGCGGCCCGCGCGCTGGCGGGCACGCTCAGCTCGCTGCGGTCGCTGCCGGTGTAGCGCCTACCGGAACTCGGCCAGGCAGGCGCTCTCACCGTCCAGGACGCCGGTGCGGAACGCTTCCAGCCGCTGGTAGCCGCTCGGCACGACCTTGCCGTTCACGTCGGCGGCAGCGAGACCGTCGGCGAGCAGGCCGGAGACCGCTTCGTCCAGATCGCCCGCGGACAGGTGCGGGTCGCTGCCCGGCTCGCTCAATCTGGTGGTCACCACGCCGCTGAGGCAGGCGGTGCGCAGACCGGCTGTCTCCGCGCCGGTCAGCGACAGCTCGCGATCCTGTTGCACCGCGAGCACATAGCGCGAGACGAAGACGACGAACGCGTTGTAGTCGCCGTCCACGACCGCCGACAGCGGGTCGTCGTCCGCCATCGTTCCGCCGCGGCGGGCCAGGGCGGGCACGTCCGTGCCGATCCGGTTGACGCTCGGGCAGTACGACACCGGCCGGGTGACGGTTCCGTCCGAGCAGCCGCGGCCGACGCCGGAGTAGTCGAATTGCGGCGTGCGGGTGACCGGGAAGATCTTGGTCAACGCCGTGCTCAGGCTGGTCAGCGCGGCGGCGTCGACCGGAAGCTGCGCCTGCTCCTCACCGGGCTCGAAGGTGGTGGGGAGATTGCCCCGACGCTGGGCGATCTCCTTCCTGGTGATCTTCTTGCAGCCGTCGGCGCCGTCGGTGTAGCCGATCTGCACCGCGGTCACCCGCTCGAAGGCCGAGCCGTGCACGTTGTCCGGATCGTTCGGGTCCCGGTCGCGCACGGCCACCGTCGCGCCGAGCACGGCGTTGAGGCCGTCGGTGGTGTTGAGCGTGAAGTGCGCCGAATTCCCTTCGGCCACATGCCGCAGGAAGACACCGGCGAGGCAGTCGGCCTGCTGCTCCTGCACCAGCGGCGGGGTCAGCAAGCCCGCGAGCCTGGCCTGCCCTTGGATGGCGTGCCCGTACTCGTGGGCCAGCACCATCACCACCGCCATCTCGCCGTACTTCTGCACCAGCTTCGGCAGCAGGACTCCCCGGTCCCAGCCGATGGTGTGGTCACCGCCGCAGTAGGCGGCGTTCACCACCTGGTAGGTGTCGGATTTGCAGAACTTGACCGACTGGGTCCTGGGCGCTTCGGCGTCCCAGGAGATGAACCTGGTCACCGGTTTGAAGGTGCCGGGAAAATGCTCGGAATACTCGGTGGTCCAGAAGTCCTGCACGTCGGCGATGGTGTTGAGAGCCAGTTTGTCGACGGCGCCGCCGTCGCCGTTCTCCGCCGTGAGCGGCGCGTCCGGCACGCCCTTGCGAGGCCCGTTCGGGCCGGAAGCCGTCATCGATCCGGCCAGCTCCCAGGTGTCGGAAGGCGGCGAAACCGGCTGCGCCGCACGGTCGTTCGCGCCCTGCGCGCATCCGGCCACCACCGTCGCCATCACCGCGAGCACGGCAACACCGAATCGCCTGATCCTCGTCATGAACTCGCCTCCCCGAGTACCGCGTCTCGGGCCCGCCGAGCGCTCACATCGTAATCGCCGCGAGCGCGCTGCGCGCATCACAACGCCACGATCGCCTCCGAACGGGCAAGGCGCGCAGCGTTTTCACGCCCGTCACCGCAGGCGGACGCGGGACAGCAGCGCTCGGTGGTCGGAGCCGGGGACGGAGAGGGTGCGCACCTGTTCGGCGGTGGCGTCGGCGAGCAAGATGTGGTCGATGCCGATCACCGGTCCCCAGGTGCGATCGGCCGGGAAGGTGGGCAGCAGGCCCGCTCCCGCTTGGTCGGCCGCCGAGGCGAAGCGTCCACGCAGCAGGTCGCGGAAGGCCGTGTGGTCGCGGGTCGCGTTGAAGTCGGCGCCCACGATGGCCGGACCACGCTGGGCGTCGAGGATCTCCAGGGTTCTGCGCATCTCCGCCTGCCAGGCGGGGAAATCGAACGGCGGCGGGACCGGATGGAACGCGAAGACCGTGATCGGACCCCGTTCGGGGTGATCCATCGTCGCGGAGACGTTGTTGAGGATGTATCCGTCGTATTTCACGGTGTCGCGCAGTGGATAACGGCTGTAGATACCGGTGCCGCCACCGCCGTCGCGGGTGGGCTCGGTGTAGTGATACGGCAATTCGCCGGGCAGGCCTGCGCTCGCCAACCGATCCAGCGCGGCCTCGGTCAGTTCGTCCACCGTCAGCACGTCGACCCGGTTGTCCCGCACCGCGCGCACCACGGCGGCCGGATCGGCGCCGCCGAAAAGCAGATTCGACTGCATGACGGTGAGCTCCGGGCCGCTCGCGGCGCGGCTCTCCGGCACGAACGCGGGCACCAGCGTCCACAGCGCCGCGACGGCCAGCACCCCGGCGACAGCCGCGCTGCGCCACCCGCGCGCTATAAGCAACAACACCAGGCCGACGATCGCGCCGGTCATGAAATACGACGCCCCCGACGCGAGCAACACCAGCCCGCGTCGCTGCCACGCCCCGAAGTGCAGCACCATCCCGATGGCGCCCACGGCTACTGCGCACCACCCCACACCGAGCAATGCCCGGTCCATCCATCTACGCATGCGGTCGAGCCTAGGCAATGCCGGTGAAGCCCTTGAGATGGTGCAGCTCGAGACCAGCGCAGAGGAAGCCCGGGGACTTCGATGCGACCTCGCTGTCGGAGAATCAGCCCAGGTGGGCCGACAGCAGCCAGGCCGGAACCGACTTGCGGCCGCCGGGCTCGTCGCGTATCCCTTCGAACCGGACCGGCGCGCCCTCGGGCAACTCCGCGGGCAAGTCGGCGTGAATTCGCGCCGGCCTGATCTCATCGATCGTCCAATACTTCGACACCACCTCCCCGAGCTCATCGGCGGTGACCGGCGACGGCCCCGGCTGGGGCACTTCGGGCAAGCCTGCCCGGTCGAACACGAGCGCGAAGTACGACGCGCCCGGCGCGGCGGCGCGGACGATCGCCTGCTGGTAACCATCCCGCGACTCGACCGGGATCGAATGGAACAGCGTGCTGTCGACGATGGTGCCGAAGCGGCCGTCGTAGCCGGTGAACGAGGTGATGTCGGCGACCTCGAACGAAGCGTTCGGCAAGCCACGCCGGGCCGCCTCGGCACGAGCCAGCTCGATCGCGGTCGGCGACAGATCCAATCCCACGGTCTGGTAACCCCGCTCGGCCAGATACAGCGAGATCGCCGCCTCCCCGCATCCGACGTCGAGCACGTCACCGTGGAATTTGCCCTGCTCGATCAGGACGGCGAGCTCCGGCTGCGGTTCGCCGATACTCCACGGCGGTTTGACACCCGGCCCGAACGGGCCGCCCGCGCCCCGATAGATGGCATCGAAATCCAGATCATCCGGTGTCGTCATAGCAAACGAATATCAGTGCACCGGCCCCAGGCCGGGGACCTTCGCACGCGACGCGCCTGATCCGCTCGGTGGGCGCCGGGAGGGGTGATATCCCGCCTACACTGGCGGCGTCGTGAAAGGGGGAGGAATGTACGTCGAGGAGTTTCGCGCGGCGGGACCGTTGACGGCCGAGATCGCCGAAGACCTGGCACTCGTTCCGAGTATGTATCGTTCGTCCATCACGATCAGCAGCAACGGGCGCAGCGTGCACGCGCCCGTGCTGCCGGTGGCCTGGGACGTCCTGCGGATCCGCTCCGGCACCGAGGTCACCGTCACCACCGCGAACGGGCTCGGCGACGAAGACCGGCAGGCCCTGCGCCGGTTCGTCGATCGCTTCCAGAGCTTGACCGGCGGCGCGAACGTCCCACCGCGCGTCGACTCGCCTCGCCGGAGCCGGTGACCCGGCTGCCTCGTCCGGCCGGTCGTCGACTCGGGCAGCCCAGGAAACCGTGCGACCGGATCGCGGTTCGCTGCGTACGGATATGGCTGCCCATTCGGCCGGGCGGACAAGGCGATGACCATGACACCGGCACGCCGCGCGCACCGGCTCGGACCGTCAACGTCGGTCGGCGTGCCGACTCATGGCCGCGGTCAGCGCGGCGGTGTCCGTCGTCAGCGATCCACCGGTGAACTCGAGCGTGGCATAGGACCTCTCGGCCGCCGCCGGATGACCGGCGCCGCACGCGTCGGTGACGATGATCGGCAGGTAGCCCAGGTCCAGGCTGTGCCGCACGGTCGGCTCGATACCCACCTCCATGGCGATGCCCGCCACGGCGTAGGTGTCGATCCCGCAGTCGCGCAGCGCGAAGTCCAGTGGGGTGGCCACGAACGCCGACATGGTGATCTTGTCGAACACCACCTCGTCCGGACCCGGCGTCAACTCGGGGACCAAGTGGAATTGCGGCGACCCCTGCGGAAAGCTCGAGCGCACCTGCGCCGGATCGTCCACCCGCTGCCAGGACATCGCGCCGCGCAGTTGGGCAACGCCCGATGCCGCGACCGGCAAGGACATGTGCCGGGTGTAGTACACCCGGAAGCCCGCCGCTCGCGCGGCATCGCGCAGCCGGACGCACGCCCGCACGATCTCCTCGCCGCCGGGAATCTGCCGCACAATGCCTACCTGCATGTCGTAGATGAGCAGCGCCATCCGCGCGGGATCGCAGGCTTCCGGCACGGTCTGCGGAATGCTCAGGCCGAATGCGTGCCGCATGCTCACGCGGTCCGGTCGTAGGGCTCGGCGACGTCGACGGCCGGATCCATCAGCGCCTCCAGCGGCAGCGGCGCCTGGACGGGGACGAAAGTCCATTCCAGGTAGCCGGCCTTGGTCAGCGGGAAGTCCGCTACGTACTTCCGCGCCTCCTCGACACTGCCGACCTCGAAGACGATCACCACGCCTGGCTCGTCGGCGCGGGCGTAGTTCTCCCGGACGATGCCCGCCTTCCACAGCCGCCACACATTGGCGACCTCCTCGGGCAGGTACGGGTTGATCGTCTCCAGGGTGACGCCTGGCTTGAAGCGGTCGAAAACGATGACCTTCACGATGTTTCGCTCCATGTCTGCGGTGGTCGATCCGAACGTCATTCATGGAATCGCGATGATTACAGTGTTACAAGAACGCACTTTTCAGTGAGTACCCGGAGGACAGGTGCCCGGCAAGCGCTACAACTGCGCCGTGGAGGTGACCGTCGATCTGATCGGCGGCAAGTGGAAGCCGGTGATCCTGGCCCACTTGAAGGAGGGCGTGCACCGCTACGGCGAGTTGCGCAGGCGGATGCCGTCCACCAGCGAGAAGATGCTGATCCAGCAGTTACGTGAGCTGGAGTCCGACGGCTTGGTCCGGCGCACCGTCTTCGACACGGTGCCTCCGCAAGTCGAATACACCCTCACCGACGAGGGCCGCACGCTCGTCCCCGTGCTCACCGCGCTCTACGACTGGGGCGAACAGCGCGCGGCCCGTACCGGCCTCACCGTCGGCGCCTGAGTCCGGGCGCGCTCGATTCCGCCGAGAAGGACCCGGACCGAGCAGCGACCTCAGGCGCCGAAGACTCGTTCGACGACCGCTTTGGCCCGCCGGGTGACGCGCATGTAGTGGTCGAGGAATTCGCTGCCGTCGTCGTTGGGCCATCCCGCGACGCGGGCGACGGCGGACAGCAGCCGTCCCGGACCGGGGAGCTGATCGCTCGGCTTGCCGCGCACCAGCACCAAGGCGTTGCGCGCGTTGGTGGCGGTCAGCCACGCGTCGCGCAGCAGTGCCACGTCCTGCGCGTCCAGCAGCGCGGTCTGCTCGATCACGTCCAGCGCCTCGAGCGTGGAGGTGTTGTGCAGGCCGGGCACCTCGTGGGCGTGCCGCAGCTGCAGCAGCTGGACCGTCCACTCGATGTCGGCCAGCCCGCCGCGGCCCAGCTTGGTGTGCGTGGCCGGATCGGCGCCGCGGGGCAGCCGCTCGGCGTCCACCCTGGCCTTGATCCGCCGGATCTCCCGCACCGCCTCGGCCGACACACCGCCCTCCGGGTACCGCACCTTGTCGATGACGTGCAGGAAGCGCACCCCGAGTTCCTCGTCACCGGCCACCTGGTGGGCGCGCAGCAACGCCTGTACCTCCCACGGCTGCGCCCACTGCTGGTAGTACGCGGCGTAGGCGGCCAGGGTGCGCACCAGCGCGCCGTTGCGGCCCTCCGGACGCAGCCCGGCGTCCACGTGCAGCGGCGGGTCGGTGCTCGGCGCGCCGAGCAGCTGCTGCACCCGGTCGGCCACCCCGATCGCCCACTTCACGGCCTTGGTCTCGTCCTCGCCGGGCCGCGGGTCGCAGACGAACAGCACGTCGGCGTCGGAGCCGTAGCCGAGTTCCATGCCACCGAGCCTGCCCATGCCGATCACCGCGATGTCGGCGGGCGCACGGCAGCCCAGGTCGGCTTCGCTCGCCCGGATCACCGCGCGCAACGACGCCTCGAGCACCGCGACCCACACCGACGACAACGCCAGGCACACCTGCGGCACCTCGAGCATGCCGAGCAGATCGGCCGACGCCACCCGCGCGAGTTCGTGCCTGCGCAGCGAACGCGCCGCGGCCACGGCGCGTTTCGGGTCCTCGTAGCGCGCGGCGGCGGTGAGAATGCCGCGGGCCACCTCGTCGGGCTGCGGGCCGAGCAGCAGCGGGCCGCTTGGACCGTCGGCGTACATCCGGATCGTCTCCGGCGCGTTGATCAGCAGATCCGGCAGGTATTCCGAGGAGCCGAGCACGATCATCAACCGTTGCGCGATCGCCCCCTCGTCGCGCAGTTCGCGCAGGAACCAGATCTGGTCGGCGAGCCCCTCCGACACGCGGCGATAGGCCAGCAGGCCCGCGTCGGGATTCGGTGTCTCCCCGAGCCATTCGAGCAGCGTCGGCAGCAGCAAGGCTTGGATGCGCCCTTTACGGGACACACCACCGGTGAGGGCCTTCAGGTGGCCGAGAGCGTGTTCCGGCGCCGCGTAACCGAGCGCGGCCAGCTGCCGGATGGCGGCCTCGGGGCTCAGGCGCAGCGCGTCGGGTTCCATCCGCACCACCGATTCCAGCAGCGGCCGGTAGAACAACTTGGCGTGCAAGCGCCGCACCCGCACGGCGTTGCGGCGGATCTCGCTGCCCAGCACGCCCACCGCGTCCTGTCTGCCGTCGGGCCGGATGTGCGCCGCGCGGGCCAGCCAGCGCATGCCCTCCTCGTCGTCGGCGGCGGGCAAGGTGTGGGTGCGGCGCAGCCGCTGGAGCTGGAGCCGGTGTTCGAGCAACCGCAGGAACTCGTAGGACGCCGTGAGATTGGCCGCGTCGTCGCGACCGACGTAACCGCCGGCGGCCAGCGCGGTCAGCGCCTCGACGGTGCCCTGTACGTGCAGGGTCTCATCCACCCGCCCGTGCACCAATTGCAGGAGCTGCACCGCGAATTCGACGTCGCGCAGACTGCCGCGCCCCAGCTTGAGTTCGCGTTCGCGCAGATCGGCCGGCACCAGATCCTCCACGCGGCGGCGCATCGCCTGCACGTCGGCGACGAAATCGGGCCGCTCCGACGCCGACCACACCATCGGCATGACCGCGTCGCGGTACTGCTCGCCGAGCGCGATGTCACCGGTCGCGGGACGATTCTTCAACAGCGCCTGGAACTCCCAGGTCCGTGCCCAGCGCTTGTAGTAGGCGATGTGCGAATCGAGCGTCCGCACCAACGCACCGGCTTTGCCCTCAGGCCGCAGCGCCGCGTCGACCTCGAAGAAGGCCTGGCTCGCCACGCTCATCATCTCCGCGGCCAGACGAGTGGCTGTGGCGTCGGCGGGTTCGGCGACGAACACCACGTCGACGTCGCTGACGTAGTTCAGCTCGCACGCGCCGCACTTGCCCATCGCGATCACCGCCAGCCGCACCGGCACCGGCTCGTCCTTGCAGACCCGCGCCACCGCGACCGCGAGCGCCGCGGTCAGGGCGGCGTCGGCCAGGTCGGTGAGGTGCCTGCCGACCACCTGGTAGGGCAGCACCGGCTCGTTCTCCACCGTGGCCGCCAGATCCAGCGCGGCCAGCAGCATCAGGTGATCGCGGTACCGCTTGCGCAGCGACGCCACCACTTCCGGCCCCGAGATGCCCGCGCGGAACAGCATCGGGGTCGCGTTCGGCCCCTCCTCTTGCGCCGCGTCGACCACAGCGAGCAGATCGGCGATCAGCTCGTCGCGTCCAGGTAATTCCCTGCGCCGCAACCGTTCCCACGCCTCCGGCGCCGCGACGAGATGATCGCCGAACGCGCTGGAAGAGCCGAGCAGCGCGAACAGCCTGCCCCGCAGCGCGGTATCCGTGCGAATCGCCGAATCGATGGCGTGCCAACCGTCCCCGATGCTCTCCCGCAGCCGCATGAGCGTGGTCAACGCGAGATCGGCGTCCGGCGCGCGGGACAACGACCACAGCACGGGGATGCTCTCGACGTTGTCCCAGCCGAGATCACGCAACGACGCGGCGGCGGAGGGCTCGAGCAATCCGAGCCGGCCGACGCCGGGGACGGCGGAGCGCGCGGAGGGGGGCCGGACCATGGTTCTCAAATTACCCGGCCGCGATCGGGGGCACGCCGCCCCGGGGCAGATGCTCGGATTACAACCCCAGATATTCCTTCAGCTCGAACGGCGTGACCTGGCTGCGGTAGTCCGCCCACTCCCTGCGCTTGTTGCGCAGGAAGAAGTCGAACACGTGCTCGCCGAGGGTCTCGGCGACCAGCTCGGAGCGCTCCATCGCCTGCAGCGCCTCGTCCAGCGTGCCCGGCAGCTCGCGGAAGCCCATCGCGCGGCGCTCCGCGACGGTCAGCGACCACACGTCGTCCTCCGCCTCCGGCGGCAGCGTGTAGCCCTTCTCGATGCCGCGCAGACCGGCCGCGAGCAGCACGGCGAAGGCCAGGTAGGGGTTGCACGCGGAATCCGGGCTGCGGATCTCGACGCGCCGCGAGGACGACTTGTTCGGCGTGTACATCGGCACGCGCACCAGCGCGGAGCGGTTGGACCGGCCCCAGGAGGCCGCCGTGGGCGCCTCGCCGCCGTGGATGAGGCGCTTGTAGGAGTTCACCCACTGGTTGGTGACCGCGCTGATCTCCGGGGCATGCTCGAGGATGCCCGCGATGAACGCGCGCGCGGTCTCCGACAGGTTCATCGGGTCGTCGGGGTCGTGGAAGGCGTTGGTCTCGCCCTCGAACAGGCTCATGTGCGTGTGCATCGCCGAGCCCGGGTACTGGGCGAACGGCTTGGGCATGAAGGTCGCGCGCACGCCCTCGTCGATGGCCACTTCCTTGATCAGGTAGCGGAAGGTCATCACGTTGTCGGCCATGGACAGCGCGTCGGCGTAGCGCAGATCGATCTCCTGCTGGCCTGGAGCGCCCTCGTGGTGGCTGAACTCCACGGAGATGCCCATGGACTCCAGCGCGTCGATGGCGTGGCGGCGGAAATTCGGCGCCGAATCGTGCACGGCCTGGTCGAAGAAGCCGCCGGAATCGGCGGGGATCGGGACGCCGTCCTTCGAGGTGTTCTCCAGCAGGAAGAACTCGATCTCGGGGTGCACGTAGCAGCTGAAGCCGACATCGCCCGCCTTGTTCAGCTGGCGGCGCAGCACGTGGCGCGGGTCCGCCCAGGACGGCGAGCCGTCCGGCATGGTGATGTCGCAGAACATGCGCGCGGAGTGCTGGTGGCCCTTGCTCGTGGCCCAAGGCAGCACCTGGAAGGTGGACGGATCCGGCCGGGCGACCATGTCGGCCTCGGAGACGCGGGCGAAGCCCTCGATGGCCGAGCCATCGAAACCGATACCCTCTTCGAACGCGCCCTCCAGCTCGGCGGGCGCGATCGCGACGGACTTCAGGTAGCCCAAGACGTCGGTGAACCAGAGACGTACGAAGCGGATGTCCCGCTCTTCGAGCGTCCGCAGCACGAATTCCTTCTGGCGATCCATGCCCGCGAGCGTAAGCATCCGGCGTTAAATCTGTGTTACATACACGCTTAAGATTGCTGACCTGGATCTTTTCGGAAGACTCCGCACAGTCGGATCGTCCGGTTTGTGAGTTTTTTCCGTACCGGGCCGGGGTGCGTGATCGATCAGCAACCCGGCCCGTCCGCTCAGCAGGTGAGGCCGGAAGCGGGTTCGGTCAGGTCGACCAGATAGGCGACGACCGCGTCGTCGACGCACGGAACGCCGCCCGCGAGCGCCACCGTGTGCCGGTTGCCCTGATAGGTGATCAGCGCGGCGCCCAGCTGGCCGGCCAGATCGACCCCGGCCTGGTACGGCGTCGCCGGGTCCTCGGTGGTCGAGACCACCACCGTCTTCGGCAGGCCGGTCACCGAGATGCGATGCGGTTCACTCGAGTTCGGCACCGGCCAGGCGGCGCACAGCTCCAGTGGCGCCGCGCCGGTGCCGCGACCGTCGTCCAGGAAGGGGGCTGCCTTCCGGTATTCCGCGTCCTGACGTCCGGCCACCGCGCGGTCGGTGATGCGCGGATCGTCCACACAGCGGATCGCGTTGAACGCGTCGGTGGTGTTGGCGTAGGTGCCGTCGTCGCGGCGGCCGTCGTACAGATCGGCCAGCGTGAGCAGCGTGTCGCCGCGCCCGTCGCGCAGCTCGGACAGCCCGAGCGTGAGCACGCCCCAGAACTCGTCGGTGTAGAGCGCTTGACGCACGCCGGTGATCGCGTCGCCGTAGGTCAGCCCGCGCGGGTCGGTGGTCGCCGCCGGCTTGTCCCACAGCGGGTTCACCAACGCGCGGAACCGCGCCACCGCCTGCGCCGGGTCCGCGCCGAGGGGGCAGTCCGGCTGCCGCGCGCAGTCGGCGGCGTAGGCGTCGAACACCTTCTGGAAGCCCGCCGCCTGGCGCAGCGACTCCTGCACCGGATCCTGCGAGGAGTCGATGGCGCCGTCGAGCACCATGGCGCGCACGTGGTCGGGGAACCGCTCCGCGTACGCCGAGCCGATCTTGGTGCCGTAGGAGTAGCCGACGTAGGTCAGCTTCGCGTCCCCGAGCGCGGCGCGCATGATGTCGAGGTCCTGCACGACCTCGCGGGTGCCGACATGGGCGAGGAACTCCTTCCCGGTCCGCTCGGCGCAGCGATCGGCGTACCGGCGGTTGTCGGCCTCGGCGTCGGCGATGCCGGCCGGGGTGTAGTCGTCCTCCGGCTCGGCGCGCTCGGCGTCCTGCTCCTGGGGCGTCTGGCAGACGATCGAGGGGGTGGAGGAACCGACGCCGCGCGGGTCGAAACCGATCCGGTCGAAGCGCTCGGCCAACGCCGTCTTGTTGCCGAGCGACGACAGGCCCAGGCCCGACTCCCCCGGCCCACCCGGGTTCATCACCAGCGAACCGATCCGCCGGCCGGTCGCCCGCATCCGGGATATCGCGATCTGCGCGGTCGGCCCGTCGGGCGCGGCGTAGTCCACCGGCACGGTGATCCGCGCGCACTCGGTGCTCGGCGGCAACCGATCGTCCGGCCCGCCGAATCCGGTGCAGTCACCCCACTGCACCGCCTGGCCGTAGAACTTCTCCAGTCCGGTGGGCGGCGCGGGCAGCGGCTGCCCCGTCTCGGTGCGGGTGACGCCGCACCCCGAAACCAGCACAGCCAGCGACGCCAGCACCGCCACCGGGAGCGCGCCGCGCCCACTCCGCACCATCGACATGCTGTCGATATTGCCATCGGGCAAACGCCGCGGCCGCCCCGGGCGAAGACTGCCGTGCTGTGACCAATCGCACCGGTCATCGACCTTAATCCGCCTCGGTGGCGGGTGGCACACTGAATCTCGTCAGACAAACCCGGGGACCCGGACGGGCCCCGAGGCGACACAGACGAAAGGGACGATGATGTCCGTATCCGATTCGGAAACCCCTGCCTACGGTGCGGCGCCCGCGGAGCCCAAGAAGGTGCGCAAGACCCGGGTGCACCACCTGCAGCAGATGAAGGCCGACGGTGAACGCTGGGCGATGCTGACCGCCTACGACTATTCCTCGGCGCGACTGTTCGAAGAAGCGGGCATTCCCGTGCTGCTGGTCGGCGATTCCGCGGCCAACGTGGTGTACGGCTACGACACCACCGTGCCGATCACCGTGGACGAGCTGATCCCGCTGGTGCGCGGGGTGGTGCGCGGCGCGCCGCACGCGCTGGTGGTGGCCGACCTGCCGTTCGGCACCTACGAGTCCTCCCCGCAGCAGGCGCTGGCGACGGCGACCCGGTTCATGAAGGAGGGCGGGGCGCACGCGGTGAAGCTGGAGGGCGGCGAGCGGGTGGCCGAGCAGATCGCGGTGATCACGGCGGCGGGCATCCCGGTCATGGCGCACATCGGTTTCACTCCGCAGAGCGTCAACACCCTCGGCGGATTCCGGGTGCAAGGCCGTGGCGACGGCGCCGAGCAGCTGATCGCCGACGCCATCGCGGTGCAGGAGGCGGGCGCGTTCTCCGTGGTCATGGAGATGGTCCCGGCCGAACTGGCGGGGCAGGTCACCCGCAAGCTGACCATCCCGACCGTCGGCATCGGCGCCGGCGCCGACACCGACGCGCAGGTGCTGGTCTGGCAGGACATGGCGGGCTACACCAGCGGCAAGACCGCGAAGTTCGTCAAGCGATTCGGCAACGTCGGCGACGAATTGCGCACCGCGGCCGCGGCCTACGCCGACGAAGTGCGCCGGGGCACCTTCCCCGGGCCGGAGCACAGCTTCTGACCGGCGATTCCGCGACCACCGGCCGGGCGGCGCGCGCACCTGTCGCGCTGCTCGGCCAACCGCTGGAACCTCTGGTGCGCTGGGCGCGCACGGTGCTGCGCGCCGGGAACATCGAGATCACCGGCGCGGCGGTCGAGACGAAACGGCGAGCGTGGTCGCTGCTGGCCCGCATCCCCACCGACGCGGGAACGATGTGGGTGAAGGCCAACGCACGCGCCTTCGCGCACGAGGGCCCGCTGTTGCGCCTGCTGGCCCGCCTGCGTCCCGGGAGCGTGCTGGAGCCGTTCGCGGTGCACGCGGACAACGGCTGGCTGCTCAGTCCCGACGGCGGCGCCACCGCCGGCGATTCCGGCGACGGATGGGCCGTCCTCGTCCGCCACTACGCCGATCTCCAGCACTCGCTCACCACCCACGTGGCGGATCTGCGAGCCACCGGCACCCCTTACCTTCCACCAAGCGAATTGATCGGCGTCTACCGGCATTTCGAGTCGCGGGCACCCGGGCTCGGCGCCCGCATCGAAGCGGCCGCCGCGGTGCTGGCCGAGTCCGGCAGACTCAGCATCGAACACAACGACCTGCACCCGGGCAACGTCTTCGCACGCGATCCTGGCCCAGGCCTGCTGTTCGACTGGGGTGACGCGGTGATCACCCATCCATTCCTGTCCCACCGCCTGCTGCACAGCCCCCATCGCATGGAGTACTTCGCCCGCTGGCGGCAGTTGGAGCGGATATCCGAAGCCGAGATCGCCACGGCCGAACGCCTGGCCCCCTTGGTCGCCCTGCACCCGTGGCGAACCGTGGAAAACGCCGAGCCCGCCTTCGACCACGTCCGCCGAGACCTGCTCGACGAGCTACGCGCGCACTTCGGCTGACCTATTCCCACCGGCAGCGGCCGGTTCGGGCCGGGCGGCGGAATCAATGGCAGACTCGATGCCGACAATCCCGACACGACCAGAGGTACCCATGCCGTACAGCCGTTGGATTTCACGCAGCACCCTGTTGGTGGCCGGCGCTCTCGCCGCCGCGGCGTTGACCGCTTGCGGCAGCGACTCGGGCCCGGCGCCGACCGGCAGCTCGAGCTCCACCACGGTGTCGGCCACCGCCGCGCCCGGTACGACGTCCGGCCGCGTCACGCAGGCGAGCCCGGAGATCTCCGACGCGGCGGCGACCCAGCTGTGCGACATGATCCGGCCGGAGCTGTCCAATTGGCGGATCCAGGGCGGCACGCTGGGCAAGATCGGGCTGAACGCCTTGGTGCACGAGTGGGCGCTGCGCAACGGCGGCATCAACGGCGCGGTGCTGGCCGACAAGCCGATCGTCGACCGCGTCACCGTCAAGGCCTGCCCGGACGTGCGCCAGCAGGCCGTGGAGGCGCTGGGGATCCCCGACCTGGCCTCGGGCCTGGCGTTCTGAGCCGGGCGGCCGGATGCGTACCCTCTATCCCGAGATCGAGCCTTACGTTTCCGGCATGCTGGCGGTCGGTGACGGCCAGTCGGTCTACTGGGAAGTCAGCGGCAATCCGGACGGCAAGCCGGTGGTGTTCCTGCACGGCGGCCCCGGCGGCGGCACCGCCCCGTTCCATCGGCGCTTCTTCGATCCGGCGGCCTATCGGATCGTGCTGTTCGACCAGCGTGGGTGCGGCCGCTCCACCCCGCACCTGGCCGACGACGCGAGCCTGGAGCACAACACCACCGATCATCTGATCTCCGACATCGAGGCGCTGCGCGCCCATCTCGGCATCGATCGCTGGCAGGTGTTCGGCGGCTCGTGGGGTTCCACGCTCGCGCTGGCCTACGCGCAGCGCCATCCCGACCGCGTGACCGAACTGGTGCTGCGCGGGATCTTCCTGCTGCGCCGCAAGGAAATCGACTGGTACTACAACGGCGCCGCCGGCTACGTCTACCCCGACGAGTGGGAGAAGTTCCTCGCGCCGGTGCCGGAGCAGGAACGCGATCGAGATCTGGTCGAGGTCTACCACCGCCTGCTGCACTCGTCCGACGAACAGCTCGCCCGCACGGCCGCGATCGCCTGGTCCAGCTGGGAGGGCGCGACCAGTTCGCTGCTGCCGCATCCGGATCGGGTGGCCGAGACATCGCAGCCGCGATTCGCGCTGGCGTTCGCCAGGATCGAGAATCACTACTTCCGCCACGGCGGGTTCCTCGACGAGGGTCAGCTGCTACGAGACATCGACGCCATCGCGCACATCCCGGCCGTGATCGTGCAGGGCCGCCACGACATCGTCTGCCCTACGGTCAGCGCGTGGGAACTGCACCGGGCCTGGCCCGGCTCGGTGCTGCACATCGTCGACGACGCTGGGCACGCCGCGAACGAGCCGGGCATCACCCATCACCTGGTCGAGGCCACCGACCGATTCGCGAGAGCGGAGGCGGGCACGGTGAGCACGGCGGGGGACGCTTTCGCGGCGGCGTTGCGCGAGGACATCGACCGGCTCCTGGCCGCGGAGCCCGAGGTCCGCGCCGACGCGGAGGACTCGGTCCATCAGATGCGGGTGGCCACCCGCAGGCTGCGCAGCGTGCTGCGGTCCTACCGCGAACTGCTCGCAGGCAAGCCCGCCACCGGGATGCGCGCCGAGCTGAAGTGGCTGGCCGGTTTGCTCGGCGAAGCGCGGGACGCGGAGGTGCGCGCCGACCGGTTCGCCACGCTGCTGGCCGATCACGCCGAGCGGGCCGATCCGGCGGAGCTCGACGCCGTCACCGCGCGTCTGGTCGAGGCCGAACGGCAGCACTATCGCACGGCGCACGACGAGGTGCTGGCCGCGTTGGACGGCGCCCGCTACCGCGAGCTGCGCGAAGAACTGTCCGGATGGCGCACCGATCCGCCGCTGCGCCCCGCCCGCGCCGAGGCGGCGGCCCCGGAGGTCTTCCGGAAGGTGCTGCGGCGCGATCTGGACCGCGTGGACTCCCTGATCCGCACCGAGCCCACCGTAGACCCGCGCGAGCGGGTGGAGCTGCTGCACGAGATCCGCAAGAGCGCCAAACGGTTGCGCTACGCGTGCGAGGCGGCCGAGCAGGTGCTCGGCGACGAGGCCGCCGAGCGCGGCGACCGCGCCAAGAAGCTGCAGACCGTGCTCGGCGACCACCGCGACGCGGTGGAATCGCACAACGCGATCCTGGACCGGGCCGGCGAGGCCGTCGCGGCGGGCGAGAACGCGGGTCTGTACGAACTGCTCGCGGCGGCGGAGGAGGCAGCGGCCGGGCGCGAGCTGAGCCGCTACCCGGCCACCGCCGCCGCGCTGTTCGGGACGGCCGTCACGGGGTGATTCCGGCGCCGCGCCCGTTCACGCGGGGTAGGTGAAGGACACTTTCCGCTCCTTCGGGTCGGCGGACAGCAGCCGCACCCGTACGGTCTCGCCTTCCGGTGGTCTGCCCACGCACGGGCCGAGCACGGGCGGTTCGGCGACGAAGACCACGGCGGGCCGGTTGCCGTTGGCCTCGCGCACCACGACGGCGTCGAACACCGTGCCGGTACGCGGCGCGAGCAGGGTCGACTCGGTGAGGTCGATGCAGGCGCGCTCGATCTTGCCCGCCACGCTGTCGCTGCGCCGCATGGCCTCGGCCGCGCTCGCCAGCCCCTCGCGCACCCAGCGCGGCACCTCGGCACCCGCGCACCTGGCCAGGCAGATCTCGGTCGCGAACCGGTCGGACAACCGCCGCAGCGGGGCGGTGACGTGCGCGTACGGCGCGCCGATGGCGCTGTGGCGCAGTGTTTCCCGCGCGTACGGCGCTGCTGCGGCGCCGTCGAGGACGGTGTAGGTCGCGCCGCGCAGCAGCGTCGTCGCCTCGGACATCAGCACCAGCGCCGCGGGCGTGCCTGCGTCCAGCCGGGCCAGCATCTGCCCGACCGCTTCGTTGTCGGGCCAGTCCACGCCCAGCGCCTGCGCGGTCCGGCGCATCGATGCGATCGCGGATTCCGACGGCGGCGGCATGGTGCGCAGCAGCGCGATCGGCTCCCCCGCCGACGCCGCGCCGTCGAGCATGATCCGCGCCGCGCACATGCCGGTCAGCAGTGAGACCTGCTCGTTCCAGTCGTCGGCCGCGGTGCGCGGCTCCACCACCAGTCGCCAGTGCCCGTCGGCGTGCTCGTCCTCGACCACCGTCTGCGCGGGCAACCGCAGCCCGATCGCACCGCGCGCGAGCCCCGCCTCGATGCGCCGCGTGCCGAACTCCGGCAGGGCCGCGATGGAAGGATGCAGCCGGCCGGACTCCGCGTCGGCCTGCACGCGGGCGTAGTCGAGCCGGGCGCGGGAGCGCACCAGGGCGCGGACCACCGAGAACCGCGCCGGTTCGGCGCGCTCGTCGAGTTCGATCGTCCACAGCGCGGCCGGACGCGTGCGATCCGGAAGCAGGCTGGCGGACCCTTCGGACAACGCGGGTGGGTGCAGCGGCACGGTGCCGTCGGGAAGGTAGAAGGTCTGGCCCCTGGCGCCGGATTCTTTGGCGAGCGCGCCGTCGGGAGGGATCACGGCGCCCACGTCGGCGATGGCGTAGTGAACGGTGAAGCCGCCGGGGGTGCGTTCGATATGCAGGGCCTGGTCCAGATCCATGGCCCCGGGCGGGTCGATCGTCACGAACGGGATGTCCGTGCGATCGACCCGATCGCCCGCGAACGCGTCCACCGCGTCGCGGGCTTCGGCGCCGGCCTCGGCGGGATACGCCGAGGCCAGCCCGAACTCGGATCGGATGGCGCCGAAATCGACCGGCGCCGACACGATCCGCTGGTGGAGTTCCACGCTTGGGCGCCGGGTCCTACTGCAGCGCCAGCATGGAGCCGTTCAACTGGTCGAACGGCCCGTAGACGGTGAAGGTGACCCGGCCGTTCGGCACCGAGGACGACACCTGAGCCGCCGCGTCCAGCGCCTCGCCGAAGGAGGCGGCGGACGGATGCGGCAACCCGGCGATAGCCAGACCGACATGATTCTGGTGCACCCATACCGTGTCGGCGGGACTCAGGTCGACCTGAACCCCACCCGGCAGCGGGGTCACGGCGACAGCGCCGGCCGAACCCGCACCCAGCACCGCGAAAACCGAAGCGGCGCCTGCGACCAATGCGCCGGCGACCATGGAGCGAACTACTCGCATATGTGTTGAGACCTGCTTTCCCGCGATCGAAGTATGAATGGCCCGATGCTGCCCCGCACCGGGCCGAGCCAACGGCGACTACTTTATGACGTCGATCACCATCTGGGCCAGTTCCGCACGAATCGGACAGCGGAAAATCTCGCCCCGAGACACGACGGCGGCGGCGCTGCTAACGTGGCCCGCCGTGACGGGCTGGTTCGCCCGCGCGTTTGGAAAATGTCCCGCACGTCGACAATTTGGGAGCTCCATACCTATGTCATCGATTTTGTTCGACTACCTGCTGCCGCTGCTGGGCCCCGAGCAGGCCGCGTACTGGGCGCAGGTTTTCGTGATCAATCCGATCTGACCCGCGCGATTCTTTTCCCGCTACTCGTCGCCTCCCGTTAACCTGACGGGAGGCGGCGGTGGTTGTGGACGGCTAGCATGCCGCTCCGTGACAAGAACTACCGCCGCGATCGCGGCCAGCGCCACCCTCTTGGCCCTGCTCCTCACCGGTTGCGGGGACGACAAGACCAGCACCGCCACCACCACGGCGGCACAGGCCGCCGCCCAGGTCGACAGCGTGAAGGCGGGCGCGTTCCTCGTCAGCTTCCGCGGGGCGTTCCCCAAGCTGGCCGAGGGCAAGGACGACGCGAAGATCGCCGGCATCCTGACCGAGACCTGCGGCGATATCAAAGCGGGTAAATCCGAGGACGACGTCGTCAAGAACATCGTCAAGCGCGCGGGCGGCGCCACCCAGCCCAGCACCGAGGAAGCCAAGGCGATCTACCAAATGGCCAAACTCATGTGCTGACCCGCTCGCAATCCGGCCGTGCTTCGCACACCCGCCGATTCCGCGCGCAAAGCGTGTGCGGAATCGAGCCGGTGTGCGAAGCACCCCCGGGCGGACGAGTTGGTCTGTAAGCCGGATCCTGTCCCCGGCGCTGAGCCGGGGGGCGGCCATCCATCTGGGCACACCGTCACCGGGTGCCTCGAGCGGTCCACCCGCAGGCTCGGGCGAGCAGCCCTCGAACACCTGCGCAGCCGCACCGGCTACGGTGCGGCCTTCGACCTTGCTCCGGGCGGGGTTTACCGAGCCGCCCCGGTCACCCGGGGCGCTGGTGCGCTCTTACCGCACCGTTTCACCCTCACCGCACGACCGCTAGGCCGTGGGCGGTCTGTTTTCTGTGGCACTGTCCCGCGGGTCACCCCGGGTTGCCGTTAGCAACCGCCCTGCTCTGTGGAGTCCGGACTTTCCTCGGCGCCGGGCGGCGGCACATCCGTGCCCGTTCCCGGTGCCGCGGCCGCCCGACCAACTCGTCCGCCAGAACAGGATACTGGGTACGGTTGATGGCCATGGAACGTGTCGAGGTCGGCTTCCCCTCCGGAAGCGAACAGTGCGCGGCGTGGCTATACCGCCCGGACGGCGCACCCAAACCCCGCCCGCTAGTGGTGATGGGACACGGCCTGGGGGCCAATCGGGAGATGGGACTGGATCGGTACGCGCGGCGTTTCGCGGCCGCGGGAATGGCGGTCCTGGTATTCGACTATCGGCATTTCGGCGCCAGTCAGGGCACACCGCGCCAGTTGCTGAACATCGCGCGTCAGCGCGCGGACTGGCATGCCGCCATCGCGTACGCCCGCACGTTGCGCGGCATCGACGCGACTCGGATCGCGTTGTGGGGCACGTCGTTCGGCGGTGGGCACGTGCTTTCGGTCGCGCCGGACGATGCCTATATCGCGGCCGTGGTCGCGCAGGTACCGTTCACCAGCGGCCTGTCTTCGGCGTTGGCGAAGGGACCGATCAGCCTGCTCAAGGTCAGCACCATCGCGGCCACCGACCTGCTGCTCGGAACGCTGCGGCGCAAGCCGGTGGGCATCCGGCTGGCCGGACGCCGCGGCGCCGCGGCACTGATGAGCGCGCCCGACGTACCGGACGGCTTCCGCAGGCTGACCGACGAGAGCGAGACCTACGAACCGAAAGTGGCCGCGCGCGTGGCATTCTCGGCTCTCTTCGACGCACCGTGGCGACGGGCGAAAGCCCTGAAGATGCCGGTGCTGTACGCGCTGTGCGACGACGATTCCGTCGCGCCGGTGAAATCGGCGCTGCGCGCGGCCGAACGCACCAAGCACGCGGTGGTGAAGCGTTATCCGGCGGGACATTTCGACATCTATTTCGACGAGGTCTTCGAGAAGACCGTGTACGACCAGACCGAATTCCTGGTGTCGGTGCTGCGGCCATAGGGCGTTTCGCGGCCCGGCTGAATGCCGTTGCGCTGGACGGCTGAACTTGTCGGTGCCCGGCGCTACAGTCCGAGCCATGCAACCCGTCACCGCCGCGGTCGCCGAGATCGTGCGTCGGATCGCGCCGCTCGACGACCTCGAGCGGCAGCACATCGACACGACGCTGGCCTGGCTCGCGTCGACCGACGACATCTTCCGGCGGGTCAGACCGGCGACCCCGCCGCGGCACCTGGTCGCCTACGTCGTGCTGGTCGATCCAGCGGCGCGGGCGGTGCTGCTCGGCAAGCATCGCCTCGCCGGGCTGTGGTTGCCGACCGGGGGGCATGTCGATCCCGGTGAGCATCCGCTCGACACCGCGCGGCGCGAAGCGGCCGAGGAGATCGGCGTCGAGGCCCGGTTCGACGTCGTCGGGTCCGACCCGCTGTTCCTCACCGTCACCGCCACGGTCGGTCCGGGCTCCGGCCACGAGGACGTGAGCCTCTGGTACGTCATCCGCGGTGGCCGCGCCGACGGCGACACCCTCGACCCGCGCGAGTTCGACGGTGAACGATGGTGGGCGCTGGATGGATTCGCCCTCGACGACACCGACCCGCACTTCGGGCGTTTCCGCACCAAACTCGACGGCGCGTTGCGATCCGCCGCCGG
This sequence comes from Nocardia sp. NPDC003726, assembly GCF_053586955.1. Taxonomy (NCBI): domain Bacteria; kingdom Bacillati; phylum Actinomycetota; class Actinomycetes; order Mycobacteriales; family Nocardiaceae; genus Nocardia; species Nocardia sp. NPDC003726. Next base: position 75,994 of record NZ_JBSFNF010000012.1, read on the forward strand.
TTGAGTGCCGTTCGAGTCGACGGAATCGGCCGATGCTGTCACGATGACGCGGATGATTGTCAGGCTTGCGCGAGAGGACGACCTCGCCGGTTTTCTCGAACTGGCGGGGCAGGTCGAGCAGTGGTTCGGCGCGGGAGCCGACGACGCCGGGTTTCGCGCCTCGGTGCTGCGGCACGTGCGGCGCGGCACGGCGCTCGTCGCCCGGTCGGCGGGGGCGGAGATCCTCGGCGGCATCCTCTTCGGCTCCGACCCGCCGATCTACCGGGTGCACTGGCTGGTCGTCGCGGAACAGGCTCGCGGGCACGGGATCGGCCGGGCGCTCACCACGGACGCGATCCGCCGGTACGTGCCCGCCCCCGGCACGCTCGAGGTGGTGACGTTCGGAGCCGACCATCCCGGCGCGGTCACCAGTGGTGCGCGCGCGTTCTACGAGAACCTGGGCTTCCATCCCGCCGAGGAAGCGGATCCCGGGCCGGAAGGCGGGTCGCGGCAGATCTACCGGCGTCGCGTGTGAGACAGGTCAGCCTCGGCGGAACGCCCGCCAGAAGATGAAAGCCAGGACCGAGGCGGGAATCGCGGCGAGGACGGGCTTGTCGCGGAGCGTCTCCAGAAGCGTGCGGCCCGGATGGGCTACCGGTCCTGGGATTCCCGCCGCGCCACGTTCGGCGGCGGTGGCGGCTTCCGCCTCCACCTGCTCGGCGCGTTCGGCGGCACGCCGAACCGACTCCGCTATCGGCGTCTCCTGCCCACCCGCTGCTTCGGCGGCATGCCTCCCGGTGGATTCCGGCTCCGTCTCTCCTGCCGCGCTGGCGATGTCGTCCGCCTTCTTCTCGCTCTTGTTCGAGGCCACCGTCTTCGGCTCCTGGTTCCCTCCAGCACCAAGGGCGCTGTCCGCCTGCGAGGCGGTACCGGCGGTCGTCGGGGTCTGCGAAGCACCAGCCGCGCTGCTCGCCTGCGCAGCCGCCTCCGGAGTCCGCGCCGACGACACGGCCTCCCCCACACCAGCGGCACCGCCGGCCTGCGGAGCCGCGCCGGTCGAAGTCTTCGCCGCCGAGGACGCCGTCTTTCCCGTATCGGGCGTGCTGCCCGTCTGAGAGGCCGTACCGGTCTCCGCCGCATCGGGCGCGCTGCCCGCCTGCGGGGCCGTACCGGTCGGAACCCTGCCCGAAGTCACCGTCTCCGCCGCACCAGCGGCACCGCCGGCCCGCGAGGCCGCGCCCGTCGAAGTCTTCGCCGAAGAGGCCGTCTCCCCCGCATCCTGCGCGCTACCCGCCTGCGAAGCCGCGCCGGTCTCCCCCGCATCCTGCGCACTGCCCGCCTGCGGGGCCGTACCGCTGTCCGCCGCATCGGGCGCACTGCCCGCCTGCGGGGCCGTCCCGGTCGGAACCCTGCCCGAAGTCACCGTCTCCGCCGCATCGGCGATGCCGCCCGCCTGCACAGACGTGTCTTGCGATAGCCGCACCGCGCTCGGGGGTTCGGATGCTCCCGCGACGCCGTTGCTGGAGGTATCCGTCGCGCGCTGGTTCGCAGATTCCCCGCCGGCCCCGTGCGCCGCACCCTCGGACGACTGCGCGGTTCCGGCCGGCCCGCCGCCGGTGGCGCCGTGCAGGTCGTCGGTCCCCTTGTCCGTCGGTTTGCGCTCGTTCATGGCTTTCTCCTGTGCTGGGCCTCGCGGTACGGAAACGGATGTCTCGGATGCCGTCGCGGCCCGGATACCCTGCGGATCAGCAGGCAAACCGGGCCGCCATTCCATCTCGAACTCCCGGCGCGGGTCGCCAGGGCCCATCGGCCCGCTCACCCCGGTGCGCACGAACCCGTTGCGCAGATACAGTCGCTCGGCGTGGGCATTGTGCTCGGCGACCTCCAAACGGACGACCGCGTGCCCCCTCTCGACCGCCCAGTCGAGCACCGCGCTGACCAGCCGGTCCGACACGCCGGTTCCCCGCGCCCGCGGCGCCACCCACATCGAGATCAGGTGCACGCCACCGCGTTCCGGGTCGGGCATGCCCGCGACGGTCCCCACTCCCGTCCCGTCCGCCTCGGCCAGGAACTGGGCCCGATCCGACAGCGCGCGCCGCCAATCGCTTTCGGTGCGAGCCCGCGCCTCGGCCAGGGTGGTCCCGAAGAACTCCGGCGCGTCGGTCAGCGCCGCGAGGCGGACCCGCCGGAACACCGCCCAGTCCTCTGGCACGAGCAACCTGATCCCGGGTATCGAGATGTCCATCGGCATGTCTCTACCCGGTCGACGGCTTCCCGCACAAAGGATTTCGACAACGCGGTCGATACGGGCCCGTCCACTCGCCCGCGACCGGCACGGTCGTGTCCTGCCACGCGGTCCACAACCCATCGTCCCGCCCGCCGCAGCACCATCCTGGTCCGGCCTCCTGCGGCGCTCATCGGGACCAGTAACCTACTGGCAACCATCACCGCCACATCGGCGACGCCGAACCGGATCGTCGTGCCCCTGGATGGGAAAGGCGGGCGTCATCGAGCGCGATCCGCACCGAGCCTGCGCAGCCCGGCGAACTCCAGCCCGGCGAAGGTCGCCACCGCCGCCGCGCCTGCGAGCAGGAACGCGACGCCCGGCCCCGTCAACGCGAAGACCCCCGAACCGGCCAGCCCGATCATCCCGGCCGCCGAGAGCGCGTTGACGACGACCACCGCCCCCGCGTAGCGCGCGGCGACCGCCGGACGCCGGGCGATCGACAGCAACACGAGCGCACCGCCGAGCATGACGACGCCGAACGCGACGCTCCACCCGGTCGGCACCCCGAGCGGCTCGCGCAGCAGCCTGGCCCCGGCGAGCAGCACCGCGCCGAAGACGCCGGTGCTCCAGCCGTCCACGCGCAACGCGAAACGCAGGAACGCGTCGCGGCGAGCCGAGGTGGTGGATGTCATGAGTACTCCCGTCGGTCGATCCGTACGGGGCCGGTCGGCTCCCGGCGCCGAGCCTGCAGGCCGCAGGTGCGCGTCTCAATAACCTCGGAGGTCATGGCCGCACCGCGGGGCGGGATGCTTCACTGGCCGGGTGACACCGGCGCGAACACAGTCGAGAGCGGGCATCCTGCTGCGAGAATGGCGGCAACGGCGCAGGTTGAGCCAGCTCGACCTGGCACTGGCGGCGGACACCTCGGCGCGGCACCTGTCCTACGTGGAGACCGGCCGCGCCGCGCCGAGCCGGGCGGTGGTGCTGCGGTTGTGCGACACGCTGGAGGTGCCGCTGCGCGAACGCAACACTGTGCTGGTGGCGGCGGGTTTTGCCCCCGCCTACCTGGAGAGCAGTCTCGACGACGCCCATCTCGCGTCGGTGCGCACCGCATTGGAGACCATGCTGACCGCGCACGAACCGTACCCCGCGGTGGTGATCGACCGGCTGTGGAACGTTGTGGTGGGCAACGCGGCGATGAGCGTGCTGATGGACGGCGTCCCCGAGCACGTGCGCGCGCCCCGGCCCAACGTCTACCGGCTGGTGCTGCACCCGGATGGCCTCTCGTCCCGGTTGGCCAACCTCGCCCAGGTGCGGGAATTGTTCCTGGAGCGTTTGGCCAGGCAGGTCAGCGCGAGCGGGGACGCGGAACTGTCCGCGCTGTACGACGAGGTTTCCGGCTACCCCGATCCGCCGGGGGCGGACGCCGCGGCGGCGGTGACCGGCACGCCGAGCCCGTTCGAGGTGCCGATCCGCATCCGCACTCCTGCGGGCGAGCTGTCGATGTTCAGCACGATGGCCACCTTCGGCGCTCCGGCCGATGTGACGCTGTCGGAGCTGGCCATCGAATTGTTCTATCCCCTCGACGCCTTCACCGCGGCCGCGCTGCGCTTGGCGGCCACGGCGAAGGCGTGAGCGGACCTCAGGCGTCCAGCATGGATTCGTCCCACTCGCGGTCCAGGTCGGGGTCGGCGGCCGAGAGCACCTCGTCCAGCCGCAGCCCCAGCTCGGCGATGTTCGGCTCGGTCATCATGTTCAGGTGATCGCCCGGCACGTCGATCACCGTGAACCGGCGCGCCGCGTACTGCTTCCAGCCGTTGTCGGCGCTGTCGAACATGCTGCCCACGGTCTGGTGCGCCAGATCGACGCCCGGCGGCAGGCCCTCGGTGGCGCGCAACAGCGTGATGTCGCGCTCGTACGGCTCGAGCTTGTAGTCCAGCATGGCCGAGTAGTTGGCGAAGAACACCTCGTAGAGCCGCCGGATCGCCTGCGGCGAACTGTCGGCGGGCAGGATGCCCGACCGCACCGACTCCGCCAGCATCGCCGCGAACAAGTCCTCGGAATTGTGCACGTCGGGCTCGAAATCGACCAGCGCGGAACGGCTTCCCCGCGCGTACCACAGCAGCTCGAGGAAGAACCACCGGATGAGCTTCTCCTCCGGAATCGGGGTCCGGGTGCGAGCGCGCAGCGCCATCGTGTCCAGCAGCGTCACACTGGAGACCTCGTGCTCGGGCAGCTGGCGGGCCATCTCCAAGGCGACGTAGCCGCCGAACGACCAACCCGCCAGGTGATACGGCCCCTTCGGATGCACCCGCCGCACCGCTTGCAGATACGACTCCGTCATCGCGGGAATGGTCTTCTCCGGGGCGCTGCCGGAATCCGCGCCCGCGGCCTGCAATCCGTAGATCGGGCGATCCGGATCCAGGTACCGCGCCAGCGCCAAGTAGCACAGCACGTTGCCCCCGATCGGGTGCACCAGGAACAGCGGCGGCTTGCTGCCGCCGACGCTGATCGGCACCAGCGGGTCGAACGTGCGCCGCACGTCGCCCGACCGGATCAGCGTGGCGATCCCGGCGGCGGTGGGCGCGCCGATGAACGCGTCCAGCGGCACCTCCACGCCCCAGCGCCGCGACAGCGCCATCACCACGCGCATCGCCCCGATCGAGGTGCCGCCCGCGGCGAAGAAGTCGTCGTCGACGCCGATCGCGCGCAGCCCCGCGTACTCGGCCAGCAGTTCGACCGCCGTGCGTTCGTATTCGTCGGCGGGCTCCCGCCGCGCCGACACCGTCTCGGTGGCGTCCTCGCCGTAGGCGCGCAGCGTCGCGTCGTCGCGCTTGCCGCTGGGCGTGCGTGGCAGTTCGTCGAGCCAGGCGAACCGCGAGGGCACCATGTGCGCGGGCAGCATCGTGCGCAGGTCGTGCCGCAGCGCGGCGAGGTCGGTCCGCTCGGGCGAGCCGACCAGGAACGCGATCAGCGAACCGTCGATGCCGCCGAAACCACGGGCCACCACGGCGGCCTCGGTGATGCCGGGGAACTTCTCCACCAGGCTCAGGATGCACAACTCGACTTCGGCCGGTTCCACACGGAAGCCGCGGATCTTGACCTGGCTGTCACTGCGTCCGAGGCAGACGATGTCGCCGGAGAACAGCCGGACGCCGAGGTCGCCGGTGCGGTACCGGACCGCGCCCGCGTGCGTGGCGACGAACCGCTGCGCGGTGAGCGCGGGCCTGCCCTCGTAGCCGCGGGCGATGCTGCGGCCACCGAGATAGATCTCGCCGATCACGCCGTCCGGCACCGGGCGCAGGGCGCTGTCGAGCAGTTCGACGGTGTCGCCGTCGACGGCGCGCCCGATGGGCGGCAGCGCGGGGAACTCGTCGGCCGGACCCGTGAGGGTGAACTTGGTCGCCACGTGGGATTCGGTGGGGCCGTACTGGTTCTCCAGCACCAGACCGGGCACCACCTTGCACAGCGCGCGGATCTCGTCGGTGATGCGCAGCTGTTCGCCGGAGGAGATCAGCACTTTCAGCTCGGTCGGGAACATCCGGTGCGCCACTGCCGCTTCGGCGAACGCCTGCAAGGCGACGTACGGCAGGAAGAGCCGCTCGATGCGCTCATCCACCACCGTGCGCAGCAGTTGCTCGACGTTCGATCGCAGATCGGCCGAACTCACTCGCAGGGTCGACCCCGCCGCGAGGGTCGTGAAGATCTCCTGGAACGACACGTCGAAACTCAACGGCGCCAACTGGAGTGTGCTCAGCAGGCCGGTGCCGGTGGCCGCGCGATTCTGCCAGTCCACCAGGGAGGTCAAGCCGCGATGCGGCATCGCGACGCCCTTGGGCTCGCCGGTCGAGCCCGAGGTGAACAGGACGTAGGCCACCGCGTCGGGCGAGATGTGCGTGGGCAGCGACACTTCCGCGTCGGGTTCGGAATCGTCGAAGAGCGCGGCGGTGTCCAGCACCAAGGCGGCCTCGTCGACGATGTCGCGATAGGCGGCGTCGGCGATCACGCGGTGCGGGCGGGCGCGGTCGATCATCAGATTGAGCCTGGCGCGCGGGTAGCTGACATCCAGCGGTACGCACGCGGCCCCGAGCCTGGTCAGCGCGAGCACGAGCAGGATCAATTGCGGGCGGCGCCCCATCAGGATGCCGATCCGGTCGCCCGGCGACACCCCGAGCCCGGCCAGTCGCCGGGCCAGCCGGTCGGAGCGTTCGATCAGCTGGTCGTAGGTGACGGATTCGTCGTCACCGGCCAAGGCGACGCGCGACGGATGGAGCGCGGCGGCCTCGGCCACCAGAGTGCCCACGTCGCGGGCGGTCGCGGGGCCCACGCCGCGGTCGATCGCCGTGTCGGGGTCGGCGACGATACCGGCCAGCATGCGCAGCTGCGTGCGGGCCACGGTCTCGCATTGCTCGGCGGTGAGCGTGTGATCGCCGTCCACCCGCAGCCACATCCGGCCGTCGCGCGGGTCGGTCGCCGCGGTGACCAGCAGTTGGAAGTTGGTCTCCTCGCGGGCCTCGAAGTCGAGCAGGCGCACGCCGTCCAGCACGAGCATCGGCTGGAAGACGTGATAGTTGACGAAATTGAACGCCGTCTCGAAGACCGGCCCGCCGTCGGCGAGGATCGACCGCAGCGGGTAGCGGCGGAACGGATACGCCTCGCGTTCGCGTCGCGCGAGCTGCTCCACCGCCGCGCGCCATGTGGTCGCGGCGCCGTCCAACCGGATCGGCAGCGTGTTGAGGAACAGCCCCGCCACTCGTTCGGCGCCGGCCCGGTCCGGGCGGCCGTGGCTGACCACGCCGGTGGTGACATCCGTGCGGCCGGTGAGCGCCCGCAGCGCCAGGCAGTGCGCGGCCAGATACACCGACTTCTCCGGCACCTGATGGCGCGTGGCGAACGCCGAGACCTGTTCGGCCAGCCTGCGCGGCACCAGCGCCCGCGCTTGCGGCACGCCCGCCACCACCGGCTGGTGCGCCCCGAGCGCGGTCAGCGCGGTGGGCTCGGCGCCTTCCAGGGCGGTGCGCCAGTACGCGCGGGCCGCGCTGTCGCGTGCCGCGCCCTGTTCGGCCCGCGCGTATTCGGCGAGCACGGTGGCCGGATGCGGGGCGGCCTCGACCTGGTTCTGGGTCATGCCCAGGTGATGCAGGTAGTCCAGCAGCAGTTCCAGCACCGACGTGGCGACGCTCCAGCCGTCCAGGATGGCGTGGTGGAAGCTGAGCACCAGGTCCACCGTGCCGACCGGTTCCTGCGGCCCGGGGCGGACGAACACCCGGATGGCGAACAGCGCGGGGACCGAGATGTCGTACTGGGCGTGGGCCCGCTCCTGGAGATGGATCTCGATCAGATCCTCGCCGTCCGCCTCGTCCATCTCGCCGAGATCGACGATCTGGAGATCGTAGGAGGGCGCTGTGTGCACGATCTGCAGCGGAACCGAGTACTTGCTCAGTTCGAACGACGAGCGCAGCGCGGGTTGACGCCGCACCAGCCGGTCCACCGCGTCACGGAACTCAGCTGCGTCCCAAGGGATTTCGAGACTGTAGCGGAACACGTCCTTGTAGGTGACCGAGTCGGCGCGCTCGATGCTGTGATACAGCATGCCCAGTTGCAGCGCGGTGGCCGGGAACGCGTCCTCGGCCTGGTACAGCGCGGCGCGGTCGATCAGCGGCACCGTCTCCAGCGGCGCGGCGACGCGGCCGCGCTCGTCGCGGCGGTCGTCGCGCACCACGCGGGCCAGTTCGGCGATGGTCGGCGCCTGGTAGAACGAGTCCACGTCGAAGTAGAGCCCGGCGCGTTCGGCGGCGGTCCGCACGGCCAGCGCGAGGATGGAGTCGCCGCCGTGGGTGAAGAAGTTGTCGTGCACGCCGATCGACTCGACGCCCAGCACGGTGCGCCAGACCTGCGCGAGTCCGGCCTCGACATCGGTGCGCGGCTCGCCGCCCTCGGCCGGTTCGGCGCCGTGACCGAGGACGAGTTGCTCGGCCAGCGCGCGCCGGTCCAGCTTCCCGTTGCGGGTCAGCGGGATCCGGTCCACCCGGATCAGCCGCGACGGCACCATGTAGCGGGGCAACCCGGCCGCGAGCTGCTCGGCGATCTCCTCGCCGGAGACGTCGGCGCCGACGAAGTAGCCGACCAGTTGCACGCCGTGCGCCTCCGAGACCTCGTCCACCACGGCCGCCGCACGAACCCCGGCGCAGCCGAGCATGGCGTTCTGCACCTCGCCGAGGGTGATCCGGTTGCCGCGGATCTTCACCTGGTCGTCGAAGCGGCCCAGGTACTCCAGGTTGCCGTCGGGCAGCCAGCGCGCCAGGTCACCGGTGCGGTACCGGCGGCGCCCCGGCACCGCGCGATCGTCGACGAACGCCGCCGCGGTCAGCTCGGGCCTGCCGCGATAGCCACGGGCCACGCCGACGCCCGCGATGTTCAGCTCTCCCGGCACGCCGACCGGCACCCGGCGGCCGATGTGATCGAGCACGAGCAGGTCGATGTTGTCGATCGGGCGGCCGATCGGCACCACCTCGAGCGGCTCGTCGGCGGGGCAGTCGAAATAGGACACGTCGACCGTGGCCTCGGTCGGGCCGTAGAGATTCACCAGCTGCGGCGCCGCCGCTCCGGCCGCGGCGAAGACCGCGTGGAACCGGCGCACCAGCGCCGGGGGTAGCGCCTCACCGCTGCAGAAGATCCGCCGCACGCTGCCCAGCCGCGCCACCGTCGCCGGGTCGGCCGCGAGTTCGTCGACGAACGCGGCCAGCATGGAGGGCACGAAGTGCAGCACCGTCACGCCGTGCGCGGCGATCGCGTCGGCGATGCGGCGCGGATCGCGCTCCCCGCCCGGTTCCAGCAGCGCCACCCGCGCGCCGGTGATCGCCCACCAGAACAGCTCCCACACCGACACGTCGAAGGTCACCGGCGTCTTCTGCAGGATCACGTCCGACTCGCGCAGCGGGTAGCGCCGCTGCATCCAGGTCAGGCGGTTCACCACCGACCGGTGCTCGATCATCACGCCCTTGGGCACGCCCGTCGAACCGGAGGTGTAGATGAGGTAGCCGAGATCCGCCGGGTGCGAGACGCTTTCGACGCCGCGGGCCGGGACGGTGTCGGCCACCGTGATCCTCGTGACGCCCAGTTCGTCGAAGACCGCCTGATGCCGCGGCCCCGCCACGACGAAGCGCGCCCCGCAGTCGGCGAGCACGGTCTCGATGCGAGCGGCCGGGAAGTCCGGGTCGAGCGGCACGTACGCGCAACCGGCCCGCAGCACACCGAAGATGGCGACGAGCATCTCGGTCGAGCGGGGCAGCACCACCGGTACGCATTCGTTGCCGGTCGCGCCGAGCGCGTGCAGCCTGGCGGCGAAGCCGTCGGCCAACGTGGACAATTCGGCGTAGCGCAGCGGCTGCTCCCCTGACCCCGCCACCGGTTCGATCGCGATCCGATCCGGATGCCGTGCGGCCATGTCGGCGACCAGCCGGTCGATCGTCGTGTACGGGAACTCCGCGCGCGGACCGGATTCGAACGCGGCGATGGCCGCCTGCTCCCGCCTCGGCATCAGCGGCAGGTCCGAGATCGGCGCCTCCGGCCGGTCCAGCGCCGCGACCAGCAGCGCGCCGACGCCGCGCACGACCGATTCGAACGGGAAATTCTCGTCGAAGACGTCCTTGTCGTAATACAGCTGGAGGTTCAGCGAGCCGTCGCGGGCGTGCTCGACGCCGAGAATGTTCAACGCCTCGAGCACCGTGCCCGGATTGACGATGTCGAGCGTGCCGAGGATCTTGTCGAGGTGATCCGAGGGCGGCATCTTGATGTAGGAGTACGCCACGTCGAACAGTGGCGGAGCCGTCGGATCGCTGCTGAGGGCACGGGCCAGGTCGCCGTACGGGAAGCGCTCGTAGCGCTTGAGTTCCCGGATCTGCGCGGCCACCTCGGTAGCGACCGCCGACAGCGGCTCGGTGGGATCGACCCGGATGCGCAGGGGCACCACGTTCGTCCGGTGCCCGGCGGTGCGGAAGGTCTCCGCGCTGTGCCGGTTGAGCATCGGGACTCCGATCACCACCTCCTCGGAGCGGTGGATGGTGGTCAGGTAGGCGGCCAGGGCCGAAACGGTGAACGCGAAGACGGAGAAGCCGGTGGCTCGAATGCGGTCGAGGAACGCGGGTTCGACGACCACGCGCCGACGCCCCCGATCGACGTTCGGGGTGCTCGCGCGTCCGGAGAAGAGTGAGGGGACCACTCCTTCGAAGCGGCGCACCAGCGCGTCACGGTCCGCCGCCCACTGCGGCGAGGACAGATACTCCTCGTGTTCGGCGGCGATCCTGCGGTAGGTCGCCGCACTGCGGTCGGTCTGCTCGGTGAACGGCTCGGGCTCGGCGAGCTGCTCGAGCGAGAGGTCGCCGCGGCTGTAGTTGTCCACCAGGGCGCTCCACAGCGCGTTCACGCCCCAGCCGTCGATCATCGCGTGGTGCATCGCCACGTAGAGATGGAAGTGGTCGGGCCCGTCGACCAGCGCGGCGATCCGGAACGGCTGGCGCGGCGGGGACGGCGTCACATTGGCCCGGTTCACCCAGTCCCGGCGCGCCGCGGCCGGGTCGGAGGCCCAGCTGAGATCGACCAGCTCCACCTCGGGTAGCTCGTCGGAGACCCATTGCCAGAAACGGCCTTCGGAGAACTCGAACCGCAGGCGCAGCGCCTCGTCCGACAGCAGCGCCCTGCGCACCACGGCGCGCAACCGGTCCATGTCGAAGGGCTCGTCCATGAACGCGCAGTACGCGTTCCGGGTGACCGGAGCCGGGGCATACCGGTAGGCCACCGACAACACATCGCGCTGGTACGCGCTGACCGGCCAGGCTTCGGGGGGTCTCTCGGAAGTAGCACTCGGTTCGAATGTCACAGTCACTCCTATCGCGACAGTCGCGGCACCGGCCGTGCGCGGATCCGCTCGGGCCCACCCTGATCGCTGACACGCAAAGCTGCTACCACACTTATCCAGTTATCGATATCGCGAATCACGGCATCGGCAGTGCCGATGCCGCGACTCTGCTGTTGTTATCGCGGGGTATGCGGGCCGGTCAGCAAGCCGACAGCAGCGCACGCACGCTTTCGTCGGCCAGACGATCGGCTCGGTCGCGGGAGACCGCCGGCTCGACGTAGCCGATGTTGAGGGACAGCTCGTTGTGCGTCGCGTTGGCGGTCGCCATGATGAAGCCGCTGACGGACATGCCGGAGACGAACTGCGCGCCCTCCAGCTGCCAGGAGCCGATCTTGTCGGGGAACGGGTAGTCGCCCAGGTAGGTCATACAGAGATGACCGGGGCCGCGGGTGTCCATGAGTTTCACCGTGGACGCGCTCGCGGCCACCGACTTCGGCGCGGCCACCTTCAGCAGGTTCAGCGCGGACAGGTGATCGCGCCGGTCCATCCTGGCGCCGTACTCGCGTTCGATCTCGGCGGCGATCTCCCACAGCGAGGCCCACGGCGCGTACTTGGCCGGAGTGGCGATCATGCCCTGATAGGTGCCCACTTCGGTGTCGCCCGCGGCGCCGTCGAGATGGTCACGGAAGTTGACCGAGCTGCCGACGGTGTACCAGGCGGCCTTCTCGGTGCCCGCCTCCCTGGCCGCGGCGATCAGCAGCGCCGCGGAGAGGGCGGCCTGCAGGCCGACGCCGTGGCGGGCGCAGCCCGCGGTGAGCGCGTCCAACCGGTCGCCGTCGAGGCTGCGGTGCACCACCCGGCTGCGCCGCTGCGCCGGCGGGGCGAGCCTGGTCGGCTCCAGCCTGCGCGGCTTGCGCAGCTGCGACTTCTGGTCGCGCAGGAACGAACCCGCGGTGCGCAGCGCACCGCCCGCGCCTTGGAAGCGCGGCGGGAACAGTTCCTCCGGGCCCGGCCGGACCGGAGCGGGTGCGAAATCGCCCCCTTCCCCTGCGGCCGCTTGGAGCACCTGCTTGGCGACCGACAGCGCGCTCTCGCCGTCGGCGATGGCGTAGTGCAGCGTGACGATCAGCTCGTTGGTGCCGTCGGTCTCCTTGATCAGCACCGCCCTTGCCAGCGGGCCGGTGCGCCAGTCGAACGGCTCGCGCAGCTCCACCTCGTCGGCCTCGGCCAGCCAGTTCGTGCTGTCCTCCGATTCGATCACCCGCAGCGGAATCGGCGCCTGCACCGGCACGAAACGCGGTGCGGTGCCGTCCGGTTCGGCGGCGACGGCGACCCGCAACAGCGGATGCCTGCGCTGCACTTCGTCCAGACCCGCGCGGATCTGTTCGGCCTCGACGTGGCCCCGGATGCGCACCCGCGACAGGATGTGCAGCGGCGCGAGCTGATCGGCGATCCAGTGCCAGCGCTCGACCGGGGAGAGCGGACGCGGCAGCCGCGCGGTCGGCCCGTCCGGTTCGGGGAAGGACATCGGCTTGCCGAGGTTACGCAGGAAGAATTCGGTGGGCGCGTGCCGGAAGTAGGTGTCGCGCACCCGCACCAGGCGCGGGTCGGTGGTCTGCTCGATCTTGGCCAGCGAGGCCGATCCGTTGACGAACATGGCGGTGCGGTCGGCGCGCAATTTCTCGTAACGACGCAGGCCCGCCACCGGATCCAGGGAGTTGCGCAGCACACCGGCCAGCACCACCGCGTCCTCGATCGCGGCGTTGGCGCCCTGGCCGAGGCTGGGCAGCATCGGATGCGCCGCGTCGCCGAGCAGCGTCACCCGGCCGCGGCCCCACCCCGCCAGCGGCGGACGGTCCTGCGCGGGCACGGCCAGGATCGCCGCCTCGTCGGTCTGCTCGATGCAGGCGCGCACCTCCGGCGCCCAGTCGGCGTACAGGCGCAGCAGGTCGTCCTTGCCGCCCTGCCAGTTCGCGGCCTCGTCGGCGGGCAGCGTCTTGGTGCCCCACCAGTACACCCGGCCGTGACCGATGTCGTGAATGCCGAAACGCATTCCGGTGCCCCAGAAATGCGCCGACAACCCGCGCGCGACATTGGGATGCTCGAACGGGATGCAGGCCAGCCAGCAGACGAAATTGCCGGGACGCGGCTCGGCGCGGCCGTGCAACTGGGCGCGCACCACCGAGTGGATGCCGTCGGCGCCCACGAGCAGGTCACCCTCGGCGACCCGGCCGTCGGCGAACTCGACGCGCACGTGTTCGCCGTCGTCGACGAACCGGATGGCTTGCGCGCCGGTGAAAGTCGGCGTGTCACCGATCGCGCTCAGCAGCACGTCGTGCAGATCGGTGCGGTGCAGTGCGACAGCGGGTGCGCCGAGCTGGGCGTCGAGCCGATGCACCGGAAGCACCCGGATCGGGCTGCCGTCGGGGTTGCAGAAGCGGAAGGTCTCGACCCGGCCGCCGCGCTCGAGCAATTGCTCGTCGATGCCGAGGCCGAGGGTGCGCAGTGCGTTGATGCCGTTGGCCTGCACCGAAAGTCCGAAGCCCTGTGCCCGCAGTTCGGGGCCCGCTTCGTATAGTTCGACGCCGAATCCCGCATGCCGCAGGGCGGCCGCGGTGGTGAGTCCTCCGATCCCTGCCCCGAGAACGACAACCTTGATCGGACTGCTCATCGAACCTGCACTCTCATCGAACAACTCGACGGCACAGGTGCTTCGTGCCGCGACGCGGCCCGCGGGCCACACCGCCCGCGCGAAACCGTCCCGCTGCGCAGCGCCGGCCGAGGCCACCGTGTCGGCCCCGGCCGGGCAGGCAGCTGGGACGCCTGTGCCTGACCGTCCGGAAGCCTACCGCTACTCGGCGCGCAAGGCCGAGTTGAAGTGAGATTCACCGCATCATGCGATTGTGAAACGCAAATGTGTTGCAATGGTGCATAATTCGCCCTCCGTGCACCACGTTCGCCCTCGATTCCGGCACGTCGCCGGGCTCAGAGGTAGGACGTATCGTTCACCAGACGCACCGAAGACCCGCCGTCGAGATAGAACTCCGCTATCGACAGCGACGCCAGATCCAGATGCAAGCGATACAGCAGCGACGGGCCCGCATCGAGAGCAAGCCGCAGCAGCGTCTTGATGGGGGTGACGTGACTGACCACCACCACATTGGCGCCGGGATACCGCTCGAGCAGGTCGCGCAGCGCGGCGTCCACCCGTGCGCGGACCTCCTCGAAATTCTCCCCGCCCGGCGCGGCGACGGTGGGGTCGCCGATCCAGCGGGCGTGCAGATCCGGATCGCGCTGCGCGGCCTCCGCGAAGGTCAGACCTTCCCACGCGCCGAAGTCGGTCTCGATCAACCCCTCGTGGATCTCCAGCGGAACCTCGAGCGCGGCGGCGGCCGCCTCAGCGGTCTCCCTGGCCCGGCCGAGCGGCGAACTGACCACCGCGGCGATATCGCCTTTGGCGGCCAGCATTTTCGCAGCACGCGCGGCCTGCTCGCCGCCGAGCGGCGTGAGCGGCGGATTGCCGCGACCGGAATAGCGGCGCTGCAGCGACAACTCGGTTTGGCCGTGGCGAAGCAACAGCAAACGCGTGGGCCTGCCGATGGCGCTGGTCCAGCCGGGGCCGTGCCGCGCAGGCTCGGTCTGCCCGGCGTTCGCGTCCCTGGCTTGGCCGATCCAGCTCGGCAGCTCGCGCTCCGTGGCCGCGAGGGCCGGATCGGCGGCCTCCGTCGAGCTGGTGGCGGCCGCACGGACATCGTCGGCTCCGGCGTCCATGGCCTCGTTCGCCAGCCGGTCGGCATGGGCGTTCTGCGCGCGCGGAATCCAGTCGTAGCTCACCCGGGCGAACCCGGCCGCGATCCTGCGCGCCTGGTCGGCGAGCGGGATCAGGGCCGCGTGCTTGATCTTCCAGCGACCGGACATCTGCTCGACGACCAGCTTGGAATCCATACGCACCACGACCGATTCGGCGCCCAGTTCCGCGGCCGCCGCCAACCCCGCAATCAATCCGCGATATTCGGCGACGTTGTTGGTCGCGACGCCGAGGAACTCCCGGCGCTCGGCGAGCACCCGGAGGTGGTCGGCGTCGTAGACCACCGCGCCGTACCCGGCAGGCCCCGGATTGCCCCGCGAGCCGCCGTCGGCTTCGACGATCACCTCCGGGAAACTCATCGCACTCCCGTGGCAACCGGTCGCGGCGAACTCACAGCCCCGATTCCTTGGTCCGGACCAGGATGGCGCCGCACTCCGGGCAGCGCACGACCACGTCCGGGGCGGTCTTGGCGATGCGGGCGATCTCGCCGCGATCGAGTTCGATGCGGCACGCGCCGCAGCGGCGCGCCTGCAACAGCGCGGCGCCGACGCCGTGCTGCTGCCGCTGACGGTCGTAGATGGCCAGCAGCTCGCCGGGCAACTTCGCGACCACGCCGGCGCGATCGGTCTCGCAGCGCGTCTGCGCCACGTCCAGATCCGCGAGCGCCTCGTCGCGCTGTCGCCGGGCGGCGGCGAGTTCCTCGTCGGTCTTGCTCAAGCGCGCGCCCGCGTGCTCGTGATCGGCGGCGGAGGCCTCGCGCCGCTCCATCACCTCGAGCAGTTCGTCCTCCAGCACGGAGCGGCGGCGCTGCAGGCTGCCCAGCTCGTGCTGGATCTCCGAAAGCTGCTTGGCGTTCACCGTTCCCGCGGTGAGCAGGCTCTTGTCGCGCTCCTCACGCTTGCGCACCGCGTCGACCTCGCCCTCCAGCTTGCGGATGTCGCGATCGAGGTCGTCCAGCACGATCTCCACGGCCACGGCGGCGTCGGAGTGCGCGTTGCGCTCGGCTTCCAGCCGCGCCACCTCCTGCTGCTCGGGCAGCACGGTACGGCGGTGCGCGATCCGGGTCAGCTCGGCGTCGACGGCGGCGAGCCGCAGCAGCTCGGCCTGGATCGGGGGTTCGACATTCAACGCGGACAAACTCCTGGACGGGGTGGACGGGACTGGTGTTCAACCGTACCCCGCCGGATCGGCGGACCGGCGTCAGCCGCCGACGGCGCGGGTTTTGATCGCGTCGCGGGAGATGTAGACGTCGTACTCGCCGGGCACCGCGATGACCGCGTTGCCGTAGGCGGAGCGCACGAACGGCTGGGTCCACCAGCGGCCCTCGCGCATGTCGGCGAAGAAGTCGCGGTCGCCGTCGTTGAGGAAGATCTGGTTCTGCTTGGTCGCGACGCCGTCGAGGCGCTGGCCGTACAGGCGGCTGATCCGGTAACCGGAGTGGAAGCCGAGGGCGTTCACCCACGGTTCCAGCTCCACGATGCCCGCCTGCAGCACCCACATGTCGCCTTCGACCCGGTGGGTGAGGCGCTGTTCGGGGTGGTCGTCGTCGCCGTACAAGGTGAGGTCGACGTCGAGCAGGTGTTCTTCTCCCGCCACCGGCTTGGCGACCACGTGCGCCGCCTTGATCTCGCCGGTCAATCCGAGGTAGGTCTGCAGCAGGGTCGCGATCCACAGCAGCACCGCGGCGACCAGCAGCAGTGCGAGCCCACCCGTTCCCCGCGCGAGCAGCGGCCGCATTCCCACCCGCCGCGCGGCGATCAGACCGGAGATGATCAGCGCGACACCGACGACCAGCAGCAGGATCAGCCCGATCTGCACGAGCCCGAAATCGACCGGGAAGTTCATGCGGTAGTTGTACCCCGCGCGAACCGGTCGATTCACCCGAACCGCCCATCCTTTCCCGGCTCGGCGCGGACACGCCCCGACACGCCGTTGCCAGTTCTGCGCCGGGACAACGGCTTCGCCGGATCAGCCGGGCGCGTGCACCGTCCACGGGTCGGTGCGCACCGTGGACACCCTGGTCTCCAGACCCGGCAGGGCGGTTCGCACGACCGCTTCCGCTTGTGCGCACCAAGGGAATTCGGTCGCCCAGTGGGCGGCGTCGACCACGGCGGGCCCGCCCTTGCGCAGGTGCTCGTCCACCGGGTGGTGGCGCAGGTCGGAGGTCAGATACACGTCGACGCCCAGTCCGGTGGCCCTGCCCAGGTAGGAGTCGCCCGCGCCGCCGCAGACCGCGACCGTGTAGACGGTGCGGTCCGGGTCACCGGCGGCGCGCACGCCCCATGCGGTGGGCGGGAGGGCCCGGGCCACGCGATCGGCGAAGGCGCGCAGCGATTCCGGTTGCGGCAGCGTGCCGACCCGACCGATGCCCAGCGAGGACGGCAGCTCGGCGCGTTCCCCGATGTGATAGACCGGGTCTTCGCCGGGGTGCGACGCGCGCAGCGCGGTGAGCACCGCCGAACGCGCGGAGCGCGGGGCGGACACCTCGATCCGGTCCTCCTCGACGTACCGCAGTTCCGTCAGCGAACCTTGGTCCGGACCGGTTTCGGCGATCGGACGGAATTGCTCGGTCGCGGGCACGCGCAGCGCACGGTCGCAACAGTGCCCGCCCGCACCCGCGCCCGCGGCGAAAAGCGCGGCGAGCACGGCATCGGTGTGCGTCCGTGGCACCTGGATCACCCAGTTGTCGACGGGAGCTTCGGGTTTCGCGTCCAGCGGTCCGGTCACCGTGAGACCGATGGCCGCGGCCAGCGCGTCGGAGACGCCGGGATCGGCGGAGTCGGCGTTGGTGTGCGCGGTGAACAGCGCGCAGCCGGCGCGGATCAGCCGGTGCAGCAGCGCGCCTTTCGGCGTGCTCGCCGCGACGGTGTCGACGCCGCGCAGCAGCAGCGGGTGGTGCACCACCAGCGCCTGCGCACGCCAGTCGATCGCCTCGTTGACGACCGCGGCGGTCGCGTCGACCGCGAACAGCACTCGGGTCAGCTCTTCGGCCGGGTCACCGCAGACCAGGCCGACCGAGTCCCACGGCTCGGCCAGCGCGGGCGGGTAGGCCGCGTCGAGCGCCCCGATGAGATCCGCGAGCGTGGTCATCGTCCACCTTCCTTCGCTTCGGTCCTGCACTGTGCGGCACCGGGTGCACTGCCGGACGTGCCGGCGCGGCTGCGTGCGCTCGCCTCTCTAGGGCACGCGCTGTGCGTGGTCGGGCGCAGTCCGGCGCCACGAGCGCCGCTGGAGCGGCTGTCGAGGTGACCGCCGCCTGCTGCATTGCTCGTCCGGATGCCCGATGCGGCGATCACCATGCGGCGGAATTCCGACCGACTCCACAGCAGGTTCTCGCCGAGTCGTGAAGATCGGCCGCCGGCCGCGAGACTTCCGGCGCGCGAGATCTCCGTCCGTCCGGCCGGCCTGCGCGCGGGATCGACGTGGCGCGGCCGGAGCCTCGCACTCACCGGACATCCGCCGATCGGATCGCCGCGACCAGCCGATCGACCTCCGCGGGGCCACGGACCGCGACGCGCAGATGATCCGGGCCCAAGCCGGGGAAGGTGTCCGCGCGCCGGACCGCGATCCCCTCCGCGACCAAGTGTTTGCGCAGCAATTCGCCGTCCGCCACGCGCAGCAGCAGGAACGGGCCTTCCGCCGGAGTGTGAACCGCCACGCCGAGGTCGCTCAGGCGCTCGATCATCGCGGCACGGTGCACGGCGAGCGTCTCGGCACGGCGCTCGGATTCGGCCACGGCGACCGGGCTCGCGGTGGCGGTGATCGCCTCCAGCTGCAAGGTGCTCAGCGGCCAGTGCGGACGCCCGTGGGCCAGCCGCGCCAGCACGCCGGGCGCGCCGAGGAAGTAGCCGCAGCGCAGCCCCGCCAGCGCCCACGTCTTGGTGAGGCTGCGCAGGACGAGCAGGTCGGGCGCGGGGTCGGCGGCCAGCGATTCCGGCTCACCGGCCACCGCGTCGGCGAAGGCCTCGTCGACCACGATGACGCGACCGGGCCTGCGCAGGGCGCGGATGGTGTCGGCGGGGTGCAGCACCGAGGTCGGATTGGTCGGGTTCCCGAGCACCACCAGGTCGGCTTCGGCGGGCACCCCGGCGGGATCGAGCCGGTAGGGCGGTTCCAGCACCACCCTGGTGACGGGGACGCCCGCCTCCCGCAGCGCGAGTTCCGGCTCGGTGAACGACGGATGCACCACCGCGGCCGACCGCGGCGCGAGGCGGGGCAGCATGGCGAAGCCTTCCGCGGCGCCGGCCAGCAGCAGCACTTCGTCGGGATCGCGGCCGTGCCGGGCCGCGACCGCGCGGCGGGCCGTTTCGGCGTCCTCCGCGCTCGGATAACGCCCCAGATCGGACAGGCGCGCGGCCAAGCGCCGCCGCAGCCATTCCGGCGGCGCGTCACCCTGGACGTTCACCGCGAAATCGAGCATGCCGGGACGAGCGTCCACGTCGCCGTGGTGACGCAGTTTCGCTCGATCGACGGTGTCCTCGGCCACGAGACCACACCCTACGTGGCGGTCACGCGTCCGGACCGGCCAGAATGGCAGGCGTGGGCCAGCTGCACGTCTCGTTCGTCTGTACCGGCAACATCTGCCGCTCTCCGATGGCGGAGAAGATCTTCGCCTCGCACCTGTACCGGGCCGGACTGGCCAACCGGGTGCGGGTGAGCAGCGCGGGCACCGGTTCCTGGCACGTCGGCGACGACGCCGACCCGCGCACCAGCGCCACCCTGCGCAAATACGGCTACCCGACCGGGCACGTCGCCGCCGTGTTCGGCGCCGAGCACAGCGACGCGGACCTGGTGGTCGCGTTGGACCGCTCCCACCAGCGCGACCTGGCCCGCCTCGGCGTCCCCGCCGAGCGGCTGCGGTTGCTGCGCGCCTTCGACCCGGACGCCGACGGTCATGACGTGGCCGACCCCTACTACGGCGACGCGGCCGACTTCGAACTCGTGCGCGCCCAGATCGAGGCCGCCGTCCCCGGCCTGCTCGACTGGGTGCGCGCCGAACTCGCGGCCGCCGAACCGCCCGGTCTGCGCCCCGTTCCCGACGAGCGACCGTGATGCGCAGGCTCGCGTTCCTGCTGCGCCCCAGCTGGCTGATCCTGGCGGTGCTGGTCGCCGCGTTCGCCTACCTCTGCTTCACCGTGCTCGCGCCGTGGCAGCTCGGCAAGAACACGGCCACCTCGCACCGCAACCAGCTGATCGCGGACTCGGTGCGGGCCGATCCGGTCGATGTCACCACCGTGCTGTCCGGCACGGCGAGCGAGCACACCGAGTGGCGGCGTGTCACCGCTTCCGGCAGTTATGTGCCGGACTCGACGGTTCTGGTCCGGTTGCGCCACCTCGACGGCGCGCCGGGATACGCGGTGCTGGCGGCGTTCCGCTTGGACGACGGACGGGTGCTGCTCGTCGACCGCGGACTGGTGTCGGCCGTCGAAGGGTCGCGCCCGCCGCAGGTCCCCGAGCCACCCGCCGGGCCGCAGCGCATCGAGGCCAGGGTCCGCATGTCCGAAGGCGTCACGCCCGGCAAGGACCCGAGCGTCCAGGACGGCTATCGCCAGGTGTACTCCATCGACACCACCCAGGAGACGGCGGTCTTGCGACAGTCCCTGACTCCCGTGCCCACCGGCGGCGAACGCGGCGGCTATCTGCAACTGAGCGACAACCAGCCGGGCGCGTTCACGCCCACTCCGCTCCCCCAGCTCGATGCCGGCCCCTACCTCTCCTACGGCCTGCAATGGCTCGCCTTCGGCATCATGGCTCCCCTCGGCCTCGGCTATTTCATCTACGCAGAGATCCGGGAGAGAAGGAAAGAAAAGGGCGCCGCCGAACCAGCCCGCGCCACGTCTCCCGCCGACCCGGCCCGGTCGGAGCCGGTCGCCCCGGCCACGCCCGCCGCACCGACCACGGAAGCCCGCCTCGCCGACCGCTACGGCCGCGGCCGCGGTTGATCCGGGCAGTTCCGCTCCGCCCTGACTCGACGCCGGACGGCCGCTGAGGCTGTTACGGGCCGAGCAGATCCCACCGGTTGCCCGCGATGTCGAGGAAGACAGCCACCTGCCCGTATGACTCGCTACGGGGCACTCTGACGAACTCGACACCATGCGAGACCATTCGGTCATACGCCGACTGAAAGTCGTCCACCTGCAAGAAGAACCCGACACGGCCCGCGACCTGCTGCCCGATCACCGCCGCTTGCGTCTCACCGTCGGCCCGGGCGAGCAGGATGCCCGTTTCGGCACCGGGCGGCCGCACGACCACCCACCGTTTCGGGCGGCCGTCGTCGGTGCGCGCCGGGGAGTCCTCGATCAGCTCGAATCCCAGCGCGTGGACGAAGAAGTCGATCGCGGCGTCGTACTCCGCCACCACGATGGTCATGAGCGCGATTCGCACCTGCCGACCCTAGCCGAGCCCGAACGCGGGTTCACGCGGTCGACGGCGCTCGCTGATAGGGGTGATCCGCATGTTGCGGCCGGTGACCCACGGTCGCAGGGCGATCGCAACCGGCTGGGGCCGCCGGTGCGCCCCGTTGACTCGGTTCTGTAGCTGCCGTTCGCCATGGCTTGCCAGGGCGGCGAACCCGCACCGCCGCGCCGGCCCCGGCTGCGGCGGCACGCGGCTATGCCTGGCGCGGCTTGCCGCGCAGACTCCGGCGGCGGCAATCGCAGACCTGGTCAGCGCCTGATCGCGGCCACGGCGGCGGCGAGCAGGGTGGCGGTGAACTGCACGGCCTCGGAAAGACGGACGGCGCGGCGCAGGTCGTGCACGGTCGGAGCCGGACCGTCACCCAGGGTCGGGCGCAGCTCCACGCCGTGCGGGTAGTCGGTGCGGCCACCCAACCGGACGCCCAGCGCCCCGGCCATCGATGCTTCGGCCACGCCCGCGTTGGGGCTGGGATGCCCGGCGGCGTCCCGCCGCCACGCGGCAAGGGCGGCGGCGGGTCGTCCACCGATCGAAGGGGCGAGCAGGGCGGTGAGCACCCCCGTGACGCGCGCCGGGACCAGATTGGCCGCGTCGTCGACGCGCGCGGCGGTCCAGCCGAATCGCCGGTAGCGCTCGTTGCGGTAGCCGATCATCGCGTCGAGCGTGTTGACCGCGCGATACCCGAGCAAACCCGGAATGCCCGCCACCGCTCCCCACAGCACCGGCGCGACGGCCGCGTCGGAGGTGTTCTCGGCGATGGACTCCAGGGCCGCGCGAGCCAGACCGTCGCCATCGAGCGCCCGCGGGTCGCGCCCGCACAGCGAGGGCAGTAGCGCGCGGGCGCCGTCCAGATCGTCCTCCGCCAAGTGGTCGGCCATCCGGCGACCGGTCCGGGCCAGGCTTCGGCCCCCCAGCACGGTCCAGGTCGCGACGGCGGTCGCGGCCACGCCGCCCCGGCGAAAAGCCACGCCCAGCCCAACCACCGCGCCGACGGCCATGGCCTCGTGCACCAGCCCCGCGGCGCGCCGGTCGGCATAGGTCACCGACTCCAGCGCAGCGACGGCGGAACCGAATCCGGCCACCGGATGCCACCGCCGCGGATCGCCGAACGCTCGATCGAGCGCGAAACCGAGCAGCAACCCGAGCGCGGTGGAGGTCCCCTTCTGCACCCGGCGACACTATCGGGCGGTCCCCGACCGGCCCGCACGGCCCGGCCGTGTCACACTCCGCGTCCCCGCGTCGTCGACCCGGTGACGCATCCATAGACTCGCCCCGGCGGGGGCCCGAACGACGAACGGCGAACAGCAGTGACTTCCGAGCAGCCTTCCCCCGAGCATCTCGACCCGGCCGAGCTGGCTCGGCGTTTCGAGGAACACCGCCCGTATCTGCGCAGGCTCGCCTACAGCACCTTGGGCAGTCTGAGCGACGCCGACGACGTCGTGCAGGAGGCGTGGCTGCGGTTGCAGCGCCAGTACGAGACCGGCGCCGCCGGTGAGATCGACAACCTGCGGGCATGGCTGTCCACCGTCACCGGCCGGCTCGCCCTCGACCACCTCGGCTCCGCCCGGGTGCGCCGCGAACAGTACGTGGGCGAATGGCTGCCGGAGCCGGAGGTGACCAGCTGGGAGGACCCCGCCGACCGGATCACCCAGGACGAACGGGTCACCACCGCGCTGCTGGTCGTGCTCGAGTCGCTGTCGCCCGCAGAGCGCACCGCGTTCGTGCTGCAGGACGTCTTCGGCATGAGCGGTCCCGAGGTCGCCGAAGTGGTCGGCCGCACCCCGGCCGCCGTCCGCCAACTGGCCTCCCGGGCACGCAAACACGTCGAGCAGGGCACTCCGCGCTTCCCCGCTTCCCCCGACGAGCAGAAGAAGGTGGTGTCGGCCTTCGCACTGGCCTGGCGTTCCGGCGATCTCAGCGCCCTGCTCGGCGTCCTGGACACGAACGTGAGCCTCACCGCCGACGGCGGCGGCAAGGTGCCCGCGATCCGCCAGCCCGTGCACGGCGCCGAGCTCGTGGCCAAGTTGCTGCTCGGCTGGTACCAAGTGGCGGGCGGCTGGGGCCGCACCGTGCTGGTCAACGGCCAGCCCGGACTGGTGGTCTTCGACGGCACCCACACGGGGGTGTTCTCCTTCACCGTCGACGCCGGTCGTATCGTCGCGATCGACGTGGTGCGCAACCCCGACAAGCTGCGTGACCTGCCGACCACCGGCGAGCCCGACTGGTACATCGGCGGACGCCGCGCCGAGCGGGAGTAGTCAGCCCGCGACGCCGAGCGGCCGCGAATACCCGTGCGCGGCCGCGACTTCCGCCGAGAGCAGCCGCCCGGCGTCCGCGGTGAGCCCGTGCGCGAGATCGGGGCGCCTGGCGCATGCCTCCTGCCAGCCGAGTTCGGCGATCGCCCGCACGTAGGGCAGGGTCGCGTTGGTGAGCGCGATCGTCGAGGTGTGCGGCACCGCCCCCGGCATGTTGGCGACGCAGTAGAACAACGAATCCGCCACCCGGTAGGTCGGATTCGCGTGCGTCGTCGGACGCGCCGAGGCGAAACAGCCACCCTGGTCGATGGAGATGTCCACCAGCACCGCGCCCGGGCGCATATCGCCGACGAGTTCGTCGGAGACCAGCTCCGGCGCGCGTGCGCCGGGAACCAGCACCGCGCCGATCACCAGATCGGCCGACAGCACCGCGCGCCGGACCTCGGCGGCGTTCGAGGCGACGGTGACGATCCGCCCGTCGAAACGGGCGTCCAGTTCCCGCAACCGGTTCAGGTTGGTGTCCAGCACGCTGACGCGCGCGCCCATGCCGACGGCGACCGCGGCCGCGTTCGACCCCGCGACGCCGCCGCCGAGCACCACGACCTCCGCCGGACGCACGCCGGGGACGCCGCCCGGCAGCAGTCCGGCGCCGCCGAGCGGAGCCATCAGGTGATACGCGCCGACCTGCGCGCCGAGCTTGCCCGCGATCTCGCTCATCGGAGCCAGCAGGGGCAACGATCCGTCGGCCGCGCGCACCATCTCGTAGGCGATGGCCGTGATGCCCGAGCGCAGCACGGCGTCGGTGCATTCGCGTGACGCGGCCAGGTGCAGGAAGGTGAACAGCACCTGCCCCCGGCGCATCCGCGGGTACTCCTGCGCGATCGGCTCCTTCACCTTCAACACCAGTTCGGCTTCCCGCCACACCTGGTCGGCGTCGGGAATCAGGCGGGCTCCCACCGCGGCGTAGGCGGCGTCGGGGAATCCCGATCCGGCCCCGGCGCCCGCCTGCACCAGCACCTCGTGTCCGTGCCCGGTCAGTTCCCCCGCGCCCGCAGGCGTCAGGGCTACCCGGAACTCTTGCTCCTTGACCTCCCGTGGTACTCCGATCCTCATACCGTCATCGTCGCCCCGGGCCGGGGTCCGCGCCACGACCGACGCGCCGGACGCGCACGGCGACCATCCTGACCCCGTGCCGTGGGCGAGTTTCTCGGCACGTTGTCCAGCTGGACGCGGGCGGGCCGGCTCACACGGTGGTGGTGCGCCCCAGCGGCGGAACGCGCAACTGCTCGGCGCGGCCGCCGTAGCGGAAGACGTGGCCCAGATAGTCGAGCGTCTCGCTGAAGTGCGCCCAGCCTTCGGCGTGCACCGGCACGATCAGCGCGTCACCGAGCGCTTCTGCCGCCTGCAGCGCGGTGCGCGCGTTCAGGGTGACGTCGGTGTCGCCGAAACGGCCGATGTTCGCGGCGCCCACATTGAGCACCGCGATATCGATGCGGCCGATCCGCTCGGCGATCCGGCGCACCAGCTCGACCGACGCGTTGTCGCCCGAGACGTACACCGTCGGCTCGCCTTCGGCGCGCAGCACGAACCCGGTGACGACTCCGCTGAACGGCTCGCAGCCCTCGGGGCCGTGCAGGGCCGGCACAGCGGTCACCCGCACGCCGTGCACCGTCACCGTCTCCCATTCGGCCAGCCCGCGCACGCCGTCGATGCGGGTCGCGGCACCGGGTGTGGACAGCACGGTCGGCACCGTGGTCAGCAACTTCCGGCCGGAGTCGTCGAGGTTGTCGGCGTGTTCGTCGTGCGAGAGCAGCACCACGTCCACGGGGCCGATGTCCTCCTGCGATACCGCGGGCCCGGTGAGTTTGTGCAGCGTGACGGGGCCGGGATAGTCGCCGGGTTCGTCGAAGGTGGGGTCGGTCAGCCAGGTGCGGCCCGCGTAGCGGAACCACACCGTGGGGCCGCCGACATGCAGGAGTTCCAGGCCGGTGCGTTCGATCGTGTTGCTCATGCCGTTGATCTTGTCTTGCCCGTAAGTCCGGAGACAGTGGCCCGCGAGCCGCTTACCGTTAAGATCGGGCCATGCGTACGGTGGCCGTCCTCGCTTTCGACGGGATAAGCCCCTTCCATCTGTCCGTGCCCAGCCTCGTCTTCGGCCGGGTCGGCGTGGAGGGGCCGGCGCCTTACCGCGTGGACGTGTGCGCCGAGCGCCCCGGAAGACTGCGCACCCCCGCCGGATTCGACATCCACGTCCAGCACGACCTGGAGACGCTGACCCGCGCCGACACCGTCGTGATCCCGAGTTGGCCACTCGGCGAACCGCTGCCCGCCGACGTGCGCGCCGCCGTGCGCGCCGCCCACGCGCGCGGCGCGAGAATCGTCGGGCTGTGCCTCGGTTCCTGGGCGGTGGCCGCCACCGGCCTGGCCGACGGTCGCGAGGTCACCACCCACTGGGCCTCCGCGGCGGAACTCGCCCGCGCGTTCCCCGCGGTCCGGGTCCGCGCCGACACGCTGTGGTCGGATCTGGGCGACGTCGTGACCTCCGCCGGGGTGGCCGCGGCGCTGGACTGCTGCCTGCATCTGGTCCGCGGCGATCTCGGCAGCAAAGCGGCCACCGAGTTGGCCAGGGCACTGGTCACCGCCCCGCATCGCAGCGGCTCCCAGGCGCAGTACATTCCCGTCGCGGTGCCCGACGCCGCCGACGACGATCCGATCGAGCGCGCCATGGTCTGGGCGCGCGCGAATCTCGGCGACCCGCTCGACCTGGACCGCTGGGCCCGCGTGGCGCTCATGTCCCGGCGCACGTTCACCCGCCGCTTTCGCGACCGCACCGGCACCAGCCCCCAGCAGTGGCTGCTGCTCCAGCGCACCGACCGCGCGCGCCTGCTGCTCGAATCCACCGCCGACACCGTGGAACGCATCGCCGCCGACACCGGCTTCGGCACGGCGGTGAGCTTGCGCCACCACTTCCACCGCATCCTCGGCACCAGTCCCGCCGCCCACCGCGCCAGCTTCCAGGGGCAGCACCGGCCTGCCGCCCCGCGGGCCATGAGCGACCCGGACAGCCAGGCCAGCTAAGTTCGTGGCCATGCGGATTCAGCTGGGCGAACATGCGCCGGAGATCGATGAGAGCGCGTGGATCGCGCCGAACGCCACCGTGATCGGCCGCGTGCGGCTCGATGCCGAAGTCAGCGTCTGGTACAGCGCGGTGCTGCGCGGCGACCTGGAGACCATCGAGGTCGGCGCGCGCAGCAATATCCAGGACGGCTGCGTGCTGCACGCCGACCCGGGCTTCCCGCTGACCGTCGGGACGGGTGTCTCGGTCGGGCACAACGCGATCCTGCACGGGTGCACCATCGGCGACGACGTGCTGGTCGGCATGGGCGCCACCATCCTCAACGGCGCCGTGGTCGGGCCGGGCAGCCTGATCGCGGCCAACGCGCTGATCCCGGAAGGCGCGCGGATTCCGCCCGGCTCGCTCGTGGCGGGCGTGCCCGGCAAGGTGCGGCGCGAACTCGGCGCCGAGGAGCAAGATCGCATTCGCCTGAATGCGACTGTCTACCTAGCAAATACAGCCCAACATCGCACGGCGAATGAGGTGTGAAACAGGACACACTGATCAAGTGTCCAATAAAGATCGCTGATAGCATTCAGCCAGCGTGCCCGGCGACCCGGGCTCTCCTGTCGACACGGTCGTCGTGCGACTTGTAGCGCAGTGGGGAACCCACCCGGGTCGGTGGGTGGGCGAGCGTGCAGGCAGGAGGTATCACGGTGTCGTACGTGCAGTCGGGTGTGCACGGGCCCAAGGGCCGGATCAGCGTCGCCGACATCGCGGCCCAACCCGGCGGAGTCGAGGCGCTCCAGCGCCGGGTTCATGAATTACGTTCTCGCGGTGTCGATTTCGCCGCGAATGCGATCGAGAAGGAAATGGCCGAGCTGGATCTGCCGCGCCAATGACTTCGCCGCCACGCTCACCGCGGGTCACGTTTCCGCGGTGAGCGTGGCGAGTCCGGCCGTGGTGTGCTGATCCAGCGCCATCAACGCGGCTCGTATTCGTACCGGTTGCCAGCTGCCGTCCACCCGGCGCAGACGCACCGTTCCCTCGGTGCGCCGCCGCGCCAGGTCCCGCGACATGGCCTTCGCGGTCGCCAGATCTTCCGTATGAATCTGCGGTCTCGGCTGTCCCGGCAGATCCGCCCAGGCGACGTCGGGCATGGGCGGCCCGATCCACCGGATCAGCCGCAACGAGCGCAGGTCCACGATCGCGCGGTACTCACCGGGCTCGGTGGCGGCCTCCAGCACCGTGTACTCGAGGATCGTCGGCGGCGGAGCGGCGGAGACGGCCGTGGCCGCGCCGATGTCCTGGGTCACGCCGCGCAGCAGCACCCGCCGCTCGCCCGCGTCATCCGGCTCGGCGACGATCCGGCAGGCGAAATGCCCGGCGCGCAGGGCGTCGTCGTCGCGCCGGATGGTCCAGACCGCCTGATGTTCGGTGCCGGGCGCGGAATTGACGATCTTGGCCAGCGCCTCGCTCTCGTCGCGGTTGGTGACCAACCGGGTGAACGCGCCCGCGATGGCCAGTTCGGCGGCGCGGTTCTGCGGCGCGACGCCGTACAGGTCCAGCAGGTCGATGCTGCGCACCGACCGGTTGTTCGTGAGATCGAAGTACCACGCCCCCATCGGGTCGGGCGCGGCGACCGGCTCCTGCCGGGGACCGACCCACAGTCGTACGGCATGCGCCCGCCCGGGCGCGATGAGCAACGGCTCGGCCCGCACCGTGCGCCGCCCGTCACCGGAGACGTGCGCGACCGGCGCACCGGTGGCGCATACCCGCCGCAACGCCGCCTCCGCGTCGGCCCGCGACAGCGGATTGCGCACGATATTGCCCAGCGGCACGAACGACTTCGGCGTGGAACCCACCGCGATCACGCACCCCGGCTCACCCGAAAAGCACTCGAGCAAAAGCCATTTCGTCACCACAGGCACCCCAGCGCGCCATCATCGTCAAGTCGCCGTAACTCGGAATATGTTCGGCCGGTTGTCATTTCGCCCTCCCCGTCGCCGACCGCGCCACCCGCGTGCGGTCAGGAACGGAATACCATGTCCAGCACCTTCTCGTGGCACGACCCCGCGATTCGTGTGACCAGGTCCACAGCGACGGCGTCGATGCCGACCAGCACCTTCGCCTCGCCGCGCGCGACGCCGCGCAGGATGCTCCGCGCCGCCGCGGCCGGGCTGGTCCTGGCCACGTGTCCCTCGAATCGGCGCACCACCTCTGCCGCGTCGACGCCCGGCGCGACGCTCGCCGACCGGGCGATGCCGGTGAGCACGCCGCCGGGATACACCCCGGTGACCCGCACCGAGCCGCCCGCCGCCCGCATGTCCTGCCGCAGCGACTCGGTGAAGCCGCGCACGGCGAACTTCGCCGCGTTGTACGGCGCGTGCCGCGCGACGGCCACCAGTCCGAACGCCGAAGACATATTGACGATGTGGGCGCGCTCGGCGGCCAGCAGATGGGGCAGGAACGCCTTGGTCCCGTTGACCACACCCCAGAAGTCGACGGCCATCACCCGTTCGAAGTCACCGAACGGCGACTCCAGCACACTGCCGACGTGCAGGATGCCCGCGTTGTTGAACAGCGCCTCGACCCGCCCGAATCGCGCGACGGTCCGCTCCGCGTACGCGAACACCGCCGCGCGATCGGTGACGTCCACCGTGCTCACCGACGGCTCGCGGCCGACGGCCGCGCACAACTCCCCCGTCTCGGCCACGGCCTGCGCCGACTTGTCCGACAGCGCCAGCGAGGCCCCCGCACCCGCCAGCGCCACCGCCAACGCCCGGCCGATTCCAGCGCCCGCGCCGGTGACCGCTACCACGCGGTTCGCGAAATACCCCATGGCTCAACCCCTTTCCGCGCCGGCCGAAGGCGCGGCCGGACGCCGACCACAGGCTAGCCCCCCGATTTTGGACACGCGACCCACTCCGTGTCACCGCGCCGACGGCCGATGCCGGGTCACGCCGCGCCCACCCAATGAAATAATGGACTTCCCCGTCCGTCACCCGTCGCGATGCCGCGCCCACCGGCCACCGCCCGGCGACCGCGCCGAACCTACTGGAGATCCGATGCCAACCATCTCGCCCATGTTGCAGCGCATCCTCGAGAAGCCGGTCGCCGACGGCGAAAAGCTCCTGGAAAGCGCGCTGTCGGCCTTCTTGGACTTCGGCATCAAGCGGACCAGCATGGGCGAGATCGCTCGCCGCGCCGGCATCAGCCCCGCCACCCTGTACCGGCGCTACGAATCCAAGAACGACCTGGTCGAGGCGGTCAGCGTCCGGGAGGCGCAGCGCTTCGTCGCGGCGATCGAGAAGCAGGTGCACACCGTCTCGGGCAACGACGATCAGCTGGTCGAGATCTTCGTCGCGTTCATCAGCGCCATCGCGGGCAACGAACTGCTGCGCAGGCTGCTGCGCACCGAGCCCGACCTGATCCTGCCCCGGCTCACCACCGAGGCGGGCCCGATCCTCGCCGTCGGCCGCGACTACCTGGCCGAGAAGCTGCGCGAGCTACGGGATGCCGGTGGCACGCACGACTTCGACGCCGACCTGGTCGCCGAGATCATGGCCCGGCTGGCGCTGTCGCTGGCCCTCACCCCCGACGGCCTGATCCCGGTCAGCGATCGGGACGCGGCCCGCGAGTTCGCCCGGCGCACACTGCTGCCGATGGTCGGCGTCCAGGTCAGCGCCTGATCCGACGCCGAACGCCGCGGCCACCCGCTCGTCCAGCTCGGCCCGCGCCACCGGGTCCGCCGCCCGGCCCTCCACGAACTCGCGCACCAGATCGATCACGCGCGCCGACCGGGCCGTCGCCGGATCGGGCACCGGCAGCCGGGACACGTACTGGGTGATCCACCGCCGCCTGCCCGAGTACAGCCGATTGCCGCAGACCACGTCATAGAACCGCAATCCGAGCGCCGAGTTGGCCACGCCCATCAGCAGATAGGCCAAGCGCGTCGCCTCGGCGGGCGCACCGGCCAGATCGGGCAGCGAGATCCAGTAGCAGTCGCCGTTGACCACCGCGCCCGAACTGTCCAGCGCGAAACGCGGCCGATCGCTGATGTCCGGGAAGACCAGCTTCGGCTGCCGCCACAGGTGCGGGCGCTGCGGAACCCAGATCTCGTACCAGGCGCGACCGCTGTCGATGACATAGCGACGCCCGGCCAGCGTCGCGCGATGCGACCGCAGATACGCGGCCGCGCCTGGGTACCGGCCGAGATCGATCGGCGTGCGGCGGGCACGGGCCAGGTCGTAGGGATACAGCACGCGCACGTCGCGGGCGCGGGTGGCTCGCCACGGTGCCAGATCGTGATGGGTGATCAGGTCGAGCAGCAGTTCGGGCTCGGGACACGGGTCGGCCTGTGCCCAGCGGTCGGAGATGAACACGCGGTCGGCGGTCGTCTTGATGCCGACCCGGATGCGCGCCAGCTCACCGAAACTGCGCCAGGTCGCCCCCGCTATCCGCGCCAGCCACGCATCGATCGCGTCGTGCGACATCCGCCACGCGGTCTCCGGCTCCCGCGCCACGCCCCGGGAAATCCTCCGTCCCACCGTGCGTTCCGGCGCGGCGCCAGGACTCTCCTCGCGACCACGACCGGCTCCGGCGTCCGCGGGCGGCCCGCACTCGGTCGCCAACCTGCCGACCTCGACGGCGAAGGTACGGCCGTTGTACTGGACGATCGAACCGCCCGGGTCGAGCAGCGCCTCGAACAGCGTCTTCGCACCGGGTGTTTCGCCGGTGACCTCGTAGGCGGAGGCATAGCGGCAGCCCTCGCCGTGGTTTTCGCGGCGCGCGATGGTGATCGCGGGCAGTACAGCGGCGGTGAACAGTTTGGTGTCTCCCAGGTCGTACAGCTCGACCGGAGCCAGATCGGTCAGCAACAGCCGCCGGATGTTCGCGCCCGCCTTGGTGGTCAGGAACCGGTTGGCGCACAGCAGGCCGAGCACACCTCCCGCGGCCAGCAGCCGGGGCAGCGTCGCGACGAACGGGTGGGTCAGGTCGATCCGCCCGCGCAGACCGAATCGTTTGCTCAGCAACTGCGCGGTCGGCCCACCCAACTGCTGGGTTCGCACATACGGCGGGTTGGTGATCACCGCGTCGAACGAGCCGTCGGCGAGCCGCGCCTCGACCGCGAGGAAGTCCGCCTCGCGCCAGTGCACGGCGATCCCCGCCGCGCGGGCGCGCTTACGGGCGATCGCGAGCGCGCGGGCGTCCAGGTCGTAGCCGATCAACACCAGACGGATGCCGGGAAACCGGGCGGCCACCTCACGGTGCACGGCGAACAGCAATTCGCCGTCGCCGCAGGCCGGATCGAGCACGCGCAGGACGCCGGCGGCCGACGGCTCGGCATGGCGCAGCAGCCGTTGCGCGAGGAACCGGGCCAGCACGGGCGGCGTGTAATGCCTGCCGTGCCGTTTGCGGTCCCGCGCGGCGGGAGCTTCGGACGCCATATCGGGATTCTGCCTGCTGCGACCGCGCCCGTTGCCGCAACGCGGGCAACACTTTTGCGCGACCGCGCGCGTCGCGCTCGACTCGCCCCGTTCCGGCGACGGCGGATCCCCCCGGCTTTCGCGCCACGGCATTCGATGCTAGCGTTCGGTCTCGAAATAAGACTGCCAAAGGAGGCGGGGGAATGACCGTGACGACCGACGACTTCA
Organism: Nocardia sp. NPDC003726; assembly: GCF_053586955.1. Lineage (NCBI taxonomy): Bacteria > Bacillati > Actinomycetota > Actinomycetes > Mycobacteriales > Nocardiaceae > Nocardia > Nocardia sp. NPDC003726. The sequence goes on from NZ_JBSFNF010000012.1 coordinate 108,246, forward strand.
CGACGCTGGCCCGAGTGCTCGACGACCGATGGACCTGCAGGCAATTCCGCTCCCAGCCCGTCGAGCGCGACACCATCCGCGCCCTGTTGCGGCTGGCCCAGCGGACGCCGTCATGGTGCAACACCCAGCCTTGGCAAGTCGTGGTGACGGAGGGCTCCGGAACCGATCGCTTCCGGAAGGAACTGCTCGAACACATCGCGACGGCGACACCGGCGCCGGATTTCGAGTTCCCCGCCCAGTACACCGGCGTCTATCGGGACCGCAGGCGCGAGTGCGGAAAGCAGCTGTACGACAGCGTCGGCATCGCCAAAGGCGATCACGAGAAGACCATGCGGCAGGCCGTCCGGAATTTCGAACTCTTCGACGCCCCGCATGTGGCGATCGTGACCACCGAAGCCGATCTGGGCGTCTACGGGGCGGTGGACTGCGGCCTGTACATCGGCAGTTTCCTGTTGGGCGCGCAGAGCCTCGGGCTCGGCGCGGCGCCGCAGGCGGCACTGGCCTCCTACTCCCCCTTCCTCCGCGAGTACTTCGGCATCCCGGAGCAGCGCAAGGTCGTCGCCGGAATCTCGTTCGGATATCCGGACCTCGATCATCCGGTCAACGGCTTCCGCACCACCAGGGCCGACGCCGACGAAGTCACCACCTGGTTCGCCGACTGACCCCGAGGGCGCGCCCGCCGCTAGCGCGCGCTGCCCGCGGTCGCCTCGGCGCCGGTGACGCCCAGCAAGCCGGGGCCCGGCGCCGGGGTGACATCGCGCGCGGTGAGTTCGCTTCCGCACGAATCGCATTCGAGCCGGACGTGCGCCTCGCCCGTGCAATCGTGATGGTTGTACCGCACCGGGGGGCCTTCGGGGGCCATATAGGTGTCGCCCCAATCGCGGATGGCCAGCAGAATCGGGTAGATGTCGTGGCCTTTGGGGGTGAGGCGGTACTCCTCGTGCGCGCCGACGGCGGCCTTCTGCTTGACGAGGATGCCGTGCTCGATCAGCCGGTCCAGACGATCCTGCAGTCTGCTGCGCGAGATACCGAGTGCGCTCTGGAACGCGTTGAACCGACGGATGCCGGAGAAGCACGACTTGAGAATCAGCAACGTCCAGCGGTCACCGAAGATCACGAGCGGGCGCGTGATCGAGCACGGCACATCGGCCAGTTCTTCGTAGCGCACCTCCCGATGCTACCGACCATCGAGCCGCTCCCGCCCCGTGAGACCTCACGATTTCGCCGCTCGGACTGCGTGCGACACCCCAAAACCATCGAGTCCACACCGCCGCCGGGATACGAAGTCGCCGAACGCGAAGCGGGCCCCGCAAACCGACACGGTCGCCGCAATCTCCCGATTCGAGAGCGTTGCGACGACCGCGTGAACCCACGTGTGCCGGGCCCGCTTCAGCGCGTAGTTCAGAGCGGAATGTTCTTGTGGTGGCTGGCGCGGGCCGGGGCCGCGGCCAGCGCGGCGGCGATGATGCTGCGGGTCTTCGCCGGGTCGATGACCTGGTCGACGACGCCGATGGCCATGGCGCGCTCCACACCGCCCGCGATGCGCTCGTGCTCGGCGGTGAGCCGCTCGTGCAGCGCTTCGCGCTCCTCCTCCGGCGCGGCCGCGAGAGCCTTCTTGTGCAGGATGCCGACCGCGGCCTTGGCGCCCATGACGGCCACCTCCGAACCCGGCCACGCGTAGACCGCCGTCGCGCCGAGCGAGCGGGCGTTCATCGCGATGTAGGCGCCGCCGTAGATCTTCCTGGTGACCAGCGTGACCCGCGGAACGCGCGCCTCGGCGAACGCGTGCAGCAGCTTCGCGCCGCGCCGCACGACGCCTTCCCACTCCTGGCCGACGCCGGGCAGGTACCCCGGAACGTCGGTGATCACGATCAGCGGAATACCGAACGCGTCGCACAGCCGCACGAAGCGCGCCGCCTTCTCCGCGCTCTCGGAGTTCAGGCAGCCGCCCAGCCGAATGGGGTTGTTCGCCAGCACGCCGACGGTGCGGCCGCCGAGGCGACCGAGACCGGTGACGATGCTGCGGGCGTACCCGCCCTGCAATTCCTCGAACGACGACTCGCCGTCGACGTTGTCGAGCAGCTCGTTGATGATCGGCTTGACGTCGTAGGCGCGCTTGGCCGACTCCGGCAGCATGGCCTTCAGGTCCACGTCGCCGTGCTCGGCCGCGACCAGATCGAATTCGCCCTGCTCGGCGAACATCGACACCAGCCTGCGCGCGCGGTGCAGCGCGTCGGACTCGTCGTCGGCCACGATGTGGGTGACGCCGGACTTCTTACCGTGCGTCTCCGGCCCGCCGAGAGTGGCCATGTCGACCTGCTCGCCGGTCACGCTGCGCACCACGTCCGGGCCGGTCACGAAGACGCGGCCCTCCGGAGCCATGATCACGATGTCGGTCAGCGCCGGGCCGTAGGCGGCGCCGCCCGCCGCGAAGCCGAGCACCACGGAGATCTGCGGGACCAGGCCGGACGCGCGGACCATGGCCTCGAAGACCTGGCCGACCGCGTGCAGCGCCTCGACACCCTCGGCAAGGCGAGCGCCACCGGAGTGCCACAGGCCGACCACGGGGACACCGGAGTCGATGGCGGTGTCGATCGCGTCGACGATGTGCTTGCAGCCCTCCACGCCCATCGCGCCGCCCATGACGGTGGCGTCGGAGCAGTAGGCGACGGTGCGGACGCCGTCCACCTCGCCGATGGCGGCGAGCACGCCGGACTTGTCACGCGGGTGGAGCGGAAGAATGGTGCCCGGATCGAAGAAGCGCTGGAGCCGGCCGAGCGGATCGCGCGGGTCGGTCGCCGTCTCCTGGTGCAACGCGGGAGCGATGATTGTCATCGCGTTGTCTCCTCATTTCAAAGAGCGTGCCGCTGCCGCGGCTGCGTATGTCGAAACACGGCGGGGCCGAGCCAATCGAGATGGCCGGCCCCGCCGGAATCGTTGTGCAGTCGATCGCGCGGCTATGCCCGACCGAAGGCGAGCGCCACGTTGTGCCCACCGAATCCGAAGGAGTTGTTGATCGCGTACTCGATCTCCTGGCGGCGGGCTTCGCCCTTCACCACGTCGAGATCGATCTCCGGATCCTGGTTCTCCAGGTTGAGCGTCGGCGGAACGATGCCGTCGCGGATGGACAGCACGGTCAGCACGGACTCCAGGGCGCCGACGGCGCCGATCGAGTGGCCGAGCGCCGACTTGGGCGCGTACACCGAGGCGTGCGTGCCGACGGCCTTGTTGATCGCGTTCGCCTCGGCGGTGTCGCCGATCGGCGTCGCGGTCGCGTGCGCGTTGATGTGCGTGATGTCCTTCTTGGTCAGACCCGCGGACTGCATCGCCCTGGTCATCGCCCGCGCGGCGCCGTCACCCGTCGGATCGGGGGCGACGAGGTGGAAGCCGTCGGAGGTGATGCCCGCGCCGAGCAGACGCGCGTGGATGGTCGCGCCGCGAGCCTTCGCGTGCTCCTCGGTCTCGATGACCATCAGCGCGCCCGCCTCGCCGAAGACGAAACCGTCGCGATCCTTGTCGAACGGACGCGAGGCGCCCTTCGGGTCGTCGTTGCGGGTGCTCATGGCGCGCATCATGGTGAACGCCGCGATCGGCACCGCGTCGATGAAGCCCTCGACGCCACCGGTGACGACGATGTCCGCGTCACCCATGACGATCATCCGCCAGGCGTTGGCGATGGCCTCGGAGCCGGACGAGCATGCCGAGACCGGAGTGACCACTCCTGCCCTGGCCTTCAATTCGAGGCCGACAACGGCCGAAGGGCCGTTCGGCATGACCATCTGCACAGCCAACGGCGAGATCTTGCGGTAGCCGCCGTTCTTCAGCTTGTCCACGGAATCGATGAGGGCGTCGCCGCCTCCCAATCCGGTGCCGATGGCCACACCCAGCCGCTCCGGGTCGACTTCCGGGCTGCCCGCGTTGCGCCAGACCTCGCGACCGAGCACGGTCGCGAGCTGCTCGACGTAGGCCATGCGCCGACATTCGACACGAGACAGCAGGGTGTCGGGCCGGACCTTCAGGTGACCGCCGATGCGGACCGGAAGATCGTATTCCTCGACGAAGGAATCCTCGAGAACGTCGATGCCGCTCTCGCCGTTGAGGAGTCCCTTCCACGTCGCATCGACGTCACCCGCGATCGACGTGGTCGCCGCAAGGCTGGTTACGACGACGTTGGGGAAGTTCCCGTTCAAGGTGGAAGGAGTGGTCACAGTTTCGGCCCTACTCGGCGTTGTCGAACTTGGCCTTGAGCTCGGCCGCCGCCTCAGCGTTCTCGGCCTCGAGCTTCTGGATGTAGTTGACGGCGTCGCCGACCGTCTTCAGGCTGGCCAGATCCTCGTCGGGGATCTTCACGCCGTACTTGTCCTCGGTCTGAACCGCGATCTCGACCATGGACAGCGAGTCGATGTCCAGGTCATCGACGAAGGACTTCTCGATCGTCACCTCGGAGGGCTCGATGCCGGTCACCTCTTCGATGATCTTGCCGAGTTCCTCGACGATTTGTTCCTGGGTCAGAGCGGCCACTTCGTGGCTCCCTTCTTGATACTTTGTAGGGCTCTACTGGTTTTTTTCGGATCGAGCGCGGTAATAGTTACCGCCTCTCGGTCACGACCTCGCATCGTGCGATGCATGGTCGCGCAGGAAAGCTAGCCGGAGACGGTCAGCTCAGCCAACGCGGGGAGGTCTTGCGGGGTCTTCAGGGCCAGCGTGGGCGTGCCCTTCAGTTCCCTTTTGGCGATGCCGACGAGGGTGCCCGCCGGCGGAAGCTCCGCCACCGCCGCGACGCCGGCCCGCCGGACGGTCTCGGTGCACAGATCCCAGCGAACAGGCCGGGTGACCTGCGCGGCGAGCTTGTCGATCGCGTCCTGTCCGGACGCGACCGGCTTGCCGTCGAAGTTCGAGAGCAAGGTCCTTGTCGGCTCGTTCGGCGTGATCTTCGTTATGGCTTCGGTCACAGCATCCTGCGCCGGAGCCATGAACGCCGTGTGGAACGCGCCAGCGACGGGCAGCGCCCGAACCCTGGCCTTCTCCGGAGGGTTCGCGGCGAGCTCGGCCAGAGCGTCCAACCGGCCCGCCGCCACGATCTGACCCACCGCGTTGCGGTTGGCCGGAACGAGGTCGAGTTCGGTGAGCCGTTCGAGCACGGCGGCCTCGTCGCCGCCGAGCACCGCGGACATACCGGTCGGCTCCAGTGCGCACGCCTTGGCCATCTCCGCTCCGCGGATCGCGGCCAGCCGGACCGCGTCGTCGGCGGAGATGACTCCGGCGACCGCGGCGGCGGCGAGTTCACCGACCGAGTGCCCGGCAACGATGGTAGCGGCGGGAAGCTCCTCGGGCGAGATCTCCGCGAACGCCAGCAGCGCGGCGGCGACCACCAACGGCTGGGTCACGGCGGTGTCGGTGATCTCCTCGGCCGTCGCGGTGGTGCCGAGACGGACCAGGTCCAGGCCCGAAGCCTTGGACCACAGCGTGAGGCGCTCGTTCGCGCCGGGAAGGTCGAGCCAAGGCGCGAGCATGCCGGGTGTCTGAGAGCCCTGTCCAGGGGCGAACAACGCGATCACGCCTCTAAGAAAACACTGTGAGGCGGGCCGCACGAGATGTCGACGCGGATGAAGGTTCGGAAGCGCTTTTGTGGGGGTTCCACAAAAGACCACGTGGGCTGTCCGAATCGACCGATTCCCTCGGCGCGTTACAAGCCGTCGGGACCCAACGCGATCGAAGTGACCTCTGGGGCAGGAGATGACGATTCGTTACGGGTTCGTGTCAAACGACCCACTGTTGCGGCGATCCTGAGCACATAAGCGTCTCGTGGGTTCATCGGATCACGGCCGGTGATCTCGGCGATTCGCTTGAGGCGGTACCGCACCGTATTTGGATGGACGTACAGCTGACGCGCACACGTCTCGACCGCACCACCGCAATCCAGATAGGCATCGAGGGTGTCCGCCAGCGACGACCCCGCCGCGGCCAACGGTAGGACAAGGTACTCGTTCAGCGCGTCGATCGCAGCTCGATCACCCAACAAAGCGCGTTCCGGCAGCAATTCCGCCGCATGCACCGGTCGCGGCGCCCCGCGCCAGCCCACCACGGCCTCCATCCCGGCCAGCGCTTCCACCGCGCTGGCGTGGGCCGCGCCCAGCGTGCGGGTGGTCGGCCCGATCACCACCGGGCCGTCGGAGAACACCTCGGCGAGCAGGTCGGCCAGGAACGGGGAGATATGCGCGGTCTCGCCCAGATGCCCGGAGACCACCATCACCAGCCTGGTGCCCTGCACCACCGCGAGCGCGGCCCGCCCGTGCCGCGCCGCGATGGAATGCACCGCCCCCACCGACGAGACGCCCTGCTCGCCGGGCGGCGTGCCCACCAGCACCGTCGCCGGTGCGGTGGCGTCCCAGTTCAGCGTGGCGGCCCTGGAGAGCATGTCCGGGCCGGTGTCGCCGCGCACCACGGCGTCGACGACGAGCGCCTCCAACCGGGTGTCCCACGCGCCGCGCGACTCGGCGGCGCTGGCGTACACCGAGGCGGCGGCGAAGCCGAGCTCACGCCCGTACCGCAGCACCGCCTCGGTCAGCGCGACCAGCTGCCGGTCGTTGCGCGCCAGCGCGGGCAGCCACTGCTCGAAGAACTCCATGGCGACGCGGACCATGTCCACGGTCTGGCGCAGCGTCAGCCGCCGCGCCAGATCCTGCGGGATCACCTGGAAGGCGTCCAGGCTGAACCGGATGTCGCTGTCGGGGTCCTGGAGCCATTCCAGGAAGTTCACCACCGCGGTCTGCACCAGCATCTGCACGCCGGCGCGCTGCGCGGCGTCCAGATCGGCGAAGAACGGCAACCGATCCTGCATCGACCCCACCGCCTCGGTGGAGAGGCGGCCGGAGAACTGCTTCACGCGTTTGAGCAGCGTGTCCGGAAGAGGGTCGCGGGTCTGCCGGTTCGGGGAGAGCGCGCCCGTCGGCAGATACACCTCGTGCTCGGAAGAGCCCTCGGAGATCCGTCGCGGCCGCGGCGGTTTACGGTCCACCATCCAATATTCCGCTATGCGAGGTCTTCGTCCGAACTCACCGCCGCCTTCGGCGCGGCGTCCACGTCGGCGATGCCGTACTTCGCCGCCGCCTCCGCGGCCTTCGCCGGGTCGAGCTTGCCGGTGCGGCCGAGCCCGGCCAGCGCGGCCACCACGATGGACTGCGCGTCGACGTTGAACACCCGCCGCGCGGCCGGGCGGGTGTCGGAGAAGCCGAAACCGTCCGTGCCGAGCGTGGTGAAGTCACCGGGCACCCACTTGCGGACCTGGTCGGGCACCGCCCGCATCCAGTCGGTCGCGGCCACGTACGGACCTTCGACCCGCGACAGGGCCTCGGTGACGTACGGAACCCCCGGCTCGGCGCCCGGGTCGCGCAGCGCGGCGATCTCCTTGTCCAGCGCCTCCTTGCGGAGCTCGCCCCACGAGGTCACCGACCACACGTCCGCCTGCACGCCCCACTCCTGCGCGAGCAGCGCCTGCGCGCGCAGGCCGTCCGGCACGGTGACGCCGGAGACCAGGATCTGGGCGCGCACGTCGCCCTCGCCTCCGCGCTGGTACAGGTAGATGCCCTTGAGCAGACCGGCGACGTCGAGGTCTTCCGGCTCGGCGGGCTGCGGGTAGGGCTCGTTGTAGAGGGTGATGTAGTAGAAGATGTCCTCGCCGCCGAACTCGCCGGGATCGCCGTGCGGGTGGGTGCCCGGCAGCGGTGCCGAGCCCTGCGGCGGGGTGCCGCCGCCGTACATGCGGCGCAGGCCGTCGCGCACGATGTGGGCGATCTCGAACGCGAACGCCGGGTCGTAGGTCACCACGGCCGGGTTGGTCGAGGCCAGCAGCAGCGAGTGCCCGTCGTTGTGCTGCAGGCCCTCACCGGTCAGCGTGGTGCGTCCTGCGGTCGCGCCGAGCACGAAGCCGCGGGCGAGCTGATCGGCGGCCGCCCACAGTCCGTCGCCGGTGCGCTGGAAGCCGAACATCGAGTAGAAGATGTACAGCGGGATCATCGGCTCGCCGTGCGTGGCGTAGGAGGTGCCCGCCGCGGTGAACGACGCCGTCGACCCGGCCTCGTTGATGCCCTCGTGCAGGATCTGCCCGACGGCGCTCTCTTTGTAGGCAAGCATCAATTCCGCGTCGACGGAGGTGTACAACTGCCCATTGCGGTTGTAGATCTTCAACGAAGGGAACCACGAGTCCATACCGAAGGTGCGGGCCTCGTCGGGGATGATCGGGACGATCCGCTTGCCGATCTCCTTGTCCCGCAGCAGCTCCTTCATCAGCCGCACCAGCGCCATCGTGGTGGCGACGTTCTGCTTGCCCGACCCCTTGCGCACCGAGCGGTAGGCCTCGTCGCCGGGCAGCTTCAGCGGCTTGGCCGCGGCGCGCCGCTCGGGCAGGAACCCGCCGAGCGCCTTGCGCCGGTCGAGCATGTACTGGATCTCGCGGGCCTCCATACCGGGGTGGTAGTACGGCGGCAGGTAGGGATCCTTCTCCAGCTCGGCGTCGCTGATCGGGATGCGCTGCAGGTCGCGGAAGTCTTTGAGGTCCTGCAGGGTCAGCTTCTTCATCTGGTGCGTGGCGTTGCGGCCCTCGAAGTGCTTGCCCAGGGTGTAGCCCTTGATGGTCTTGGCCAGGATCACCGTCGGCTGGCCCTTGTGCGCCATCGCGGCCGCGTAGGCGGCGTACACCTTGCGGTAGTCGTGGCCGCCGCGCTTGAGGTTCCAGATCTCCTGGTCGGACAGATCCTGCACCAGCGCCTTGGTGCGCGGGTCGCGGCCGAAGAAGTGGTCGCGGACGTACGCGCCGTCGTTGGCCTTGTAGGTCTGGTAGTCACCGTCGGGGGTGCTGTTCATCAGGTTCACCAGCGCGCCGTCGCGGTCGGCGCCCAGCAGCGCGTCCCACTCCCGGCCCCAGATCACCTTGATGACGTTCCAGCCCGCGCCGCGGAAGAACGACTCCAGCTCCTGGATGATCTTGCCGTTGCCGCGTACAGGGCCGTCCAGGCGCTGCAGGTTGCAGTTCACCACGAAGGTCAGGTTGTCCAGACCCTCCATGGCCGCGACGTGCGCGAGACCGCGCGACTCCGGCTCGTCCATCTCGCCGTCGCCGAGGAACGCCCAGACGTGCTGATCGGAGGTGTCCTTGATGCCGCGATCGTGCAGGTAGTGATTGAACCGCGCCTGGTAGATGGCGTTCATCGGGCCGAGACCCATGGACACCGTGGGGAACTCCCAGAAGTTGTTCAGCAACCGCGGATGCGGGTAGGACGGCAGGCCGTGGCCGGGGCCGCCGTTGCTGTACTCCTGGCGGAAACCGTCGAGCTGATCGGTCGACAGCCTGCCCTCCAGGAACGCGCGGGCGTAGATGCCCGGCGAGGCGTGGCCCTGGATGAAGATCGAGTCGCCGCCGCCGGGGTGGTCCTTGCCGCGGAAGAAGTGGTTGAAGCCGACCTCGTAGAGCGCCGCCGAGGACGCGTAGGTCGAGATGTGGCCGCCGACGCCGATGCCGGGGCGCTGGGCGCGATGCACCATGATCGCGGCGTTCCAGCGGATCCAGGCGCGGAAGCGGCGCTCCACCTCCTCGTCGCCGGGGAACCACGGCTCGTTCTCGGTGGGAATGGTGTTGACGTAGTCGGTGGAGGTCAGCGACGGGATGGCGACCCGACGTTCACCGGCCCGCTCCAGAAGACGGAGCATGAGGTAACGCGCACGGCCGGGGCCCTCCCGGTCGAGCATCTCGTCGAACGACTCTAGCCATTCGCTGGTTTCCTCCGGGTCGATGTCCGGTAGGTAGGACGCCACCCCTTCGCGGATCACCCGCACCCGTCCGGCCGGCTGCGGCGCGTGCGACCCATTCGGATCACGGCTCGCTGCGGGCGCGGGAGCGGAGCTGGTACCGGCGGATTTCGCCGGTGCGGAAGAGTGGATCAGGTCGGTCAAATCTGCTCCTCGTACAGGGGTGGACATGCTGATGGCGTCGGTATCCCCGGGCGGGTTCGCTGGTTGGCGGACCGCCCGTAAACGAAAGGTTCGGGCGCACCATCCATCCTTGCCGATGGCGCGTCCCAAATCATCATGTCAGCCGGAAATCCAGTACCGTTCGACAGGCAAGGTGAGCATGTCGAGCGTGGCAGCCCTGAGGAGCGGGAGGACGATGAAGCTGCTGAACCCACGCGGGTTCGGAATGGTGTGCGCCACCGGCGCGGTCGCCGTCGGAGTGGTCGTCGCGGGGTGCGCCAACCGGGTGGAAGGCGTGGCGGGTCCGAACACGAGCGATCTGGCGGCATACAAGACCGAGGCGGCGTCATCGTCGGCGGCGGCGACCTCTTCCCGGCGCGCGGCGGCCCAGGCCAAGGCCATCTCCGACAATTGCGGCCAGTTCCCCACCATCACCGGCGCCGGCGTCGGCAGATACAACGAGTTCGTCGACGCGCACGATTCGAACGCGCCGGACTACGTCGCCAAACGCGACTCGGCGGTGCAGACCCTCGAGGACGCCGCCAACAAGGTGGAAAGCGGCGTGAGTTCCGCGAAGGACGCGCTACCCCCGGATCTGGCGGCCCTGTTCACCGAATATGTCAACGCCGCCCGCGCGCTGGCCGCCGAGACCCGCAAGATGACCTACACCGCCCCGGTCGCGGCGCTCAACGACGCCAGCAAGCGGGTCAACGACGCGCGCAACGCCGTGCGCGACTCGTGCCCGAAGCGCTGAGAAGGCCCTTGACACACCATCGCAACGCGACATTCGGTACCTATTTCGCCCGATCGGCTTGCGCTGAAGCCCATAACCATGTTCGCTTGCAACTATCTACTGTCGGGAGTTGAGGAGGACACCACCGTGGTCGCCGCGGCGGACGCGCAGAACTACGCTCAGAAGCTTGGCATTTCACACGGCTTGGTTGTCCAGGAATTGGGCTGGGACGAGGACGTCGACGACGATCTGAGGGCCGATGTCGAGGACGCGATCGGCGGTGAACTCGTCGACGAGGACTCCGACGAGGTGATCGATGTCGTGCTGCTGTGGTGGCGCGACGGGGACGGGGATCTGGTCGACGCTCTGATGGACGCCATCGCCCCCCTCGCCGACGACGGTTTCGTCTGGGTGCTCACGCCCAAGACCGGGCAACCCGGCCATGTCGAGCCGAGTGAAATCGCCGAATCCGCACCGACCGCCGGTCTCACGCAGACCTCGGCGATCAGCCTCGGCTCGTGGACCGGCAGCCGACTCGTGCAGCCCAAGGCACCCTCGAAGCAGCGCTGAGCCACCGCGCTATGGTTTCCACCAGGGCGGCGCCGCACGCCCGCCCGGTGGAGACCCGACACGATGGAGGATTCGCTATGCCGCTCGAGGTTGGCACTGTCGCGCCGGATTTCACGCTGAAGGACCAGAACAACCAGGAAGTCAGCCTGTCGGACTACCGGGGGAAGAAGAACGTCCTGATCGTGTTCTACCCGCTCGCCTTCACCGGCATCTGTCAGGGCGAGCTGTGCAAGGTGCGCGACGAGCTGCCCAAGTTCCAGAACGACAACGCGGAGATCCTCGCGATCTCGGTCGGCCCGCCGCCCACCCACAAGATCTGGGCCGCCGAACAGGGCTACACCTTCCCGCTGCTGTCGGACTTCTGGCCGCACGGGGCGGTCGCCCAGGCCTACGGCGTCTTCAACGAGAAATCGGGCTACCCCAACCGCGGCACCTTCGTCGTCGACCGCGAGGGCTACATCCGCTTCGCCGAGATGAACGGCCCCGGCGAACCCCGTGACCAGGCAGCTTGGGAGAAAGCGCTCGCCGCGCTAGATTCATAAGCCGCCGGTAACGGCACGGGCGTATAGCTCAGCGGTAGAGCTCTGGTTTTACACACCAGCGGTCGGGGGTTCGATCCCCTCTGCGCCCACCGGTATAGCTGCAGGTAGACGACAGGCCATCCAGCATGGGTGTTTGCCCCATGTCACTCCGAACATGGGACAAACATCCCAGCGAGATGACTCTCAACCCGGTCGAGGGGGCCGAGTGAATCTTGTGGACCTGTGTTCCGCGATGAACTGGCTCGCGGTACGGACCTGGCAGGACTACGCAGACAGTTCCCGGTACCGGCTCTCCCTGGACGAGGAGACAACTACCGATCGCAACTTGCTCGAGCTGCGACGCTTGTTTCCAGACCTGCATGTTCACAAGTACACCCGACAGCGAGAACATACAGTCGGGGCCGACTGGGAGTGGTGGATCGGATCAGACAGCGAAGGCTGGCTGTGCCTGCGTATCCAAGCGAAACGGGTCTTCGCTACGACTTATAAGCAACTCGACCACCCGGGCGCCAAAAGGGGCGTGCACCAGGGCAAGTATCAATATGACACGCTCATAAGCAGCTGCAGAATGGCAGGATACATTTTCCCGTTTCACGTCTTCTACAACGGCTGGGAAGCGAGTCGGTTCGCCCGTCGAAGCGGCACGAGGCTCGACCTCGCGGCCCTGGAGCTGAACGATTTCTGGCCACGCTACGGGCCACGTTATGGGGCGAGGGCGTGGGGTTGCGCGGCCCTATCGACCTACCGTGTGGCGAGCCTTCACTCAGTTGGCGGCCCTACTCGGTCGAGCGTTCCACGCTATCTGGAGCATTCAGTGCCGTGGTCGGAGTTGTTCACGATCGCATCTGCACCAGACTCGCAAGACCACAGAACCGAGCTCGATCTTCTCCAAGAAAGTCTCACGACGGCCACCACGCACGCGACAGCGCCGATGTCCGGCGGCGAAACCGAGCTTGCTGCTCACCCCGAGCGCCGCCGCGAACGCCTACCAGAGTATGTGCAGATCATCCTTGCTGGTCGCTCCGATGGGGCGGACATCGGCATGTTTCGCGATTACGGATTCCTACCTGCCAAGCGTGTTGTGGTCGTACCGCTCGACCACAACACTGCTCGCAATCAGGATTGATTCCGGCCCTGTCCTGTGCGCATATGCCTTCGCCGTCCACACCGACTGCCACGTGGACGCACTAGTGGGAGTCCGCTGCCCCTCCCCGGCACGTTAGACGGGCAAGATATAAACCTTCAACAGGCTGGAAGCCAGGTTCCCGCGTCGCCACCCACCCAAGCTGAGTCGACCAGCGGTCGGGGGTTCGATCCCTTCTGCGCCCCGCTTGACAGTTCCCACTTCTGCACCTTCGGAAGAGTGTCCGCCGCAGACCAGCAGGCTATGCACGTTCGATCACCGCAGGAGGGTCAGCCGTAGTCGGATGGCCAGAAGATCATGGCGAACACCACCGCCAAGGGGACTGCGATCACGAATACGAGGCCGATCTGGGCCCCGCTCATCGGTGCACCCCGCCGAGAGCGGGCCACTTGGCGAAGGATGCTCGCGGTGTCGCGCATTCGACATCGACCACGGCCATCAGCCGGTCCAGGGTGACGGCGTCTATGTGCGCCGACGACGGCAGCAACACCACGTCAGCGCCACACGCCGTGACCTGTTCGACCAGACCCAATATCGATTTCGGGTCCGCCCAGTGCAGCGGGAACCCCAGTCGACGCGCCAGTCGCCGCACCTGGGCTGCGTCCCAATCCGGTGTCGGCGATGACGGGTCTATCCAGCCGATCGCGTCCATCCCCTGCGCCTTCCGTCTCTGCTGTCCGTTGGCAATCCCTCGCGCCGGGGAATCGAATTCGACCCAGCGCGAGGGCTGAGGCATACGTTGGCAGCGCGGACACCCTCGAACTCCGAAGGGTTTTCGTACTCTTGGAGCCTCGGCGCACTCAGGATGGAGTGGTGACCATGAGTGATAACCGCAGCGGCGTAGCGGCCCGGGTAGCCCAAGCTCGCAAGCTGGGTGGGCTGACACAACGGCAGCTCGCCGCGAAGGCGAACGTGTCGGTCGGACTGGTCCAGTCGGTCGAGCAGGGCCGCGTACCCGCCACACCGGCGTTTCTCGGCTCGGTGTCCAAGGCGTTGCGTGTGTCGGTCGCCGAACTCAACGGCCAGCCGTTCCCACCTGCCCCGGCAGACGTCGAGGTGCACAGCGCGATCGCAGTCCTACGCACCGAGCTGGCCGCCTACGACATCGACAACGCCGCCGTCCTCCAACCACGTGGGCTGGCGGAAATCGCCGCTGATGTCGAACAGGTGTGCCGGTATCGACGCAACGCTTCGTTCCACCGGCTCGGCGACATGCTGCCTGCACTGCTCGGCGAAGTTCGCGCCGTCGCGCACCGCACCGGCGGTACCGATCGGGATCGCGCCCTGGTGATGCTGTGCGAGTTGTACTACTCGGTGCACTCTCTCGCGCACAAGCTCGGCTATGCGGACTTGGCCGCGCTGGCGGTCGACCGGATAACGTGGGCTGCCGCCGAAGCCGATCACCCGCTGTGGCGGGCGACCGCGCAGTTCCAGCGCGCCGCGTTGCTCACCTCGGGCGGCGACTGGACGGCCGCGCTGTTGTTCCTCGAACGCTGTCGCGCGAACATCGAACCGCGGCTCGGCGAAGGACGGCGGGAGGATCTGATCGCCTGGGGTGGCCTGCACCTGCAATCCGGGCTCGCCGCCTCCCGATCAGGCAAACGCGACCTCGCCGACCAGCACCTCGCCGAAGCACGTGCGGCCGCCCGGCGCGTCGGCGACGACCGCGACGCGATCCTGTCGTTCGGCCCCATCAACGTCGGCATCTGGAGCGTCGCGCTCGCCGTCGAGGCCATGGACGGCGCCGAGGCATTGAACCGCGCTCGCACGCTCGTGATTCCTGCCGACGCGCCCAAGGAACGCGCCGGACACCACTACATCGACCTTGCCCGCGCCTACCTGCTGCACGGTGATCGGCGCGCTTCTCTCAACGCGCTGTTGACGGCGAAGTCCATCGCGCCGGCACAGACCCGTTACAGCCCCGGTGTCCACGAGACGGTGCGAGCGCTGGCACGCGCAGAGGCGCGCAGCGTCGACACCGTGCACGGATTCGCCGTGTGGTGCGGAATCACGAACCGGCTCTAGTAGGGCAGCCCCTTGGCTGCCGCCGGGGTCAGGAATTCGACGCGGAACGACTCGATGAACTCGCCGCGCCGGTCGAGGAAGCGCCGGGTATGCGGCTGCCGCTCATGTTCATCGAACGCGGCCCGATCTCGATACACCTCGTAGAAGACCCGTGACAGCGGCTCACCCTCGACTGTGTGAGTGGCGTATACGAGCGTGGCGGGCTCATGGCTGCGAATGGCCTCGACGGTCTCGGCGACAAGTTGGTCGAACGCTTCCGCCTTATCGGCGTCGATCAAGTCGAATTTCACCACGAGTGCGAACATTCGCAGACGGTACCGCAGCGCGTCGGTAGGGACGTGTCGGCGCGGGGCGAGCGAGTCTGATCGGTCTGGATAAAGACAAGGGGGTTCCGCGGCGTCGTGGCGATGACGTTGGCCTGGTCGGCACGGTTCTCGGTGCCTGGCTCTGGTCAGCTGGTGGGCCTGCCCGCGAAGGACGAGCTGTCTTCTTGGATACTGCTCCGTACAGGAGCGCCGCCGGAGCGCTTTCCGCATCGTCCTTTGCCCTGGTCCTGGGCGGCCGGATCGGTATCGTCGCGATATGCCCGCGTTGATCGCTCCGACGACACGTCTGCATGCGGCCTGGCTCGAGGCGCATCGGGAGTGGGGTCCCGGTCCGCATGAGGATGGTTTCGGGTTGCGGCCGTACGACGAGGTGCGTTCGCCCGCCGGTTTCGCGGCCTGGGTGGACCGGTTGGCCGGCGAATCGAGTGAGGCATGGGCCGGGACCGGCCGGGTGCGGTGCACCTATCGGTGGATCATCGAGGGCGAGCGGGTGGTCGGCGGGATCGCGCTGCGGCACGGGTTCGACGACTTCGTGCGGTGGGCCGGTCATATCGGCTACGGCATCCGGCCCTCCGCGCGCAGGCGCGGACTGGCCTGTTGGGCGCTCGGCCGGATGCTCGACGAGGCCGGGAAGCTGGGCATGGACCGGGTGCTGATCGTCTGCGCGGCCGACAACGTCGCCTCGGCGAAGACCATCGAACGCCAGGGCGGCGTGCTCGAGCGGATCGTGGACACCCAGCTCGGTCCGGCACGGCGGTATTGGGTCGACACCGTCGTCCATGTCCGACGGTCGCCCCGCTGCGCCGAACAGGCGACTGCGCGACCATGAAGCACACGGACCCCACACTTCGCATCGCGGAACTTGCCTTACTCGCGTGTTACTGCGCCCACTACCGGCCGCGTATCGAGTCGCACCGGCCCCTCTATGCGGCGGACGTAAAATGCTCGGTACGGAAACCACTCCTCCAGGAGGTCGGTGATGACCGACAGTCCACGATCAATTGCCGCCATCGACAAAACACTCCCGCCGGGTGCGGAGGATGAGCGATTTTCCGGCTACGGAGTGATGGGAATGCCTTTCGTCAGCGGTCACTACTTGGCCCTGCGGCATTTTCCCGCCAGTTCGGTCGGCGCGGGATACGACGCGGTGTGGCATCGAGATCCCGAGGAAAAATGGGTGATCTACAGCAGTGTTTCCCCGGCGACCAGCTGCGCCCGCTACTTCGGGTCAGCACTCGAGGACGCGCGAGTAGAGGACATCTCGGTGGATTGGACGGGGCCCGCCGCGTTCACCGTGCGGGTGGGCGACCGGATCGAGTGGGATCTGGAGCTGGGACGGTCGGTGGCTACCGCCGCGATGACCGGCCTCGGTCGCATGATGCCCGCCGCTTTATGGCGGCGTCCCGCCGTCTTGGCGCTCATGTCGCGGGTGGCGGGTCCGGCGCTCGGTCTCGGGCGGGTGCGTCTCAGCGGCACTTCCCCGAATGGTCAATGGTTCCTGGCCAATCCCCGAATGCTGTGGACCGTGGAGGACAGCACGGCCCGGATCGACGGAACAGATATCGGCCCGCCGGGACCTCTGGCCGAGCAGGCCAGATTGGGCGACTTCTGGCTACCGCAACGCGGAATGTTCGCCGTGGGCGAGTCGTATTTCGAGCAGTATGATCCCGCACGCCATCGCCCTGCCCGCCCGGTTTCCTGAATCGCCGCGCTCGACGCTCTCACCGGGCTTTGCCGGAACGTCGTCATCGTATGCAGGGTCATGGCCTCCCCTCGCAGTGCCCGAGCGCTGGAGTCGAAAGATTCCGGCCCGAGGGTTGATATCCTCTCGAGCCTCCCCCGAGCAAAGTAGGTGGTGTCCACGTGCGGGGAAACCCTGAGGACGAGATACCCATTCAGCTTGCGGTATCCAAGGGAGGATGAAATGAAGTACGTGGTTTCGTGGACTTACCGATGGACCGGCTCCGCACCGGAGAACGAGGCGAGTATCCGGCGCGCCTTGGATGTGTTCGCGAATTGGAAACCGCTCACCACCACGACCTACCACCAGCTCGTCGGCAGACTCGACGGCAGCGGTGGGTTCGCGGTGGTGGAGACCGACAATGCGGCGGACTTGGCGGACGCTCCCAATAAGTTCGCCTTTTTCGCGGACTACCAGATCTACCCCGTCGTCGATATTGCCGAAGCCGCGCAGGGAGTCCAGGAAGGCGCGGAGTTCAGGGCGTCGATCGCCTGAATTCGATCGGACTCATACTGACGTCGTGCACGCCGACGAAGTGCGGTCGGCGCTGCTCAATCCGAGCGACGTCCGGTGATAAGGAGGTATTCCCACTCCATCCGCCCGCTGCCCGCGTCGTGCCGGGCGGCGAGATCGACGAGTGCCCGATCCAGTTGCGCGACGCGGTCGGGCTCCGCACCGATGGCCTTGTACACCGCGACCGTCGGGCCGTAGTAGGACTTGAAGAAATCACGGAACTCGGCCGCGTCGGCGAAGCGGTCGATGACGGCCTTTTCACGTCGCAGCTCCAGTCCGGCGACACGATCGCCCAACAGCGACCGCACGTGCGCCTCGTCGCCCCACAGCGGCGGTGGCTGTGCGCCGGGCGGGGGCGGCGGAGCGAACGGCTTCATGGTGGCGAACATCTGCCCGATGAATCCGTCGGGCGTCCAGTTGATCAACCCGATGGTGCCGCCGGGCTTGGTCACGCGCACCAGTTCGTCCGCCGCCGCCTGATGGAACGGCGCGAACATGATGCCGACGCACGAGACCACGGCGTCGAACTCCGCATCGGCGTAAGGCAACGCCTCGGCGTCGGCCTCCTGCCACCGCAGCTCGACTCCCCGCGCGGCGGCGATACGCCGCCCGGCCTCGAACAGCTCCGGCGTGAGGTCGCTGGCCACGACGTCCGCACCGGCCTCGGCCGCGGGGATGGCGGCATTCCCGGATCCGGCCGCGATGTCCAGCACCCGCTGCCCCGGACCGATCCCGCAGACCTCGACCAGACGCCGGCCCAGTCCGGGGA
The DNA here is from genome assembly GCF_053586955.1 of Nocardia sp. NPDC003726. Taxonomy (NCBI): domain Bacteria; kingdom Bacillati; phylum Actinomycetota; class Actinomycetes; order Mycobacteriales; family Nocardiaceae; genus Nocardia; species Nocardia sp. NPDC003726. The sequence continues at coordinate 126,575 of NZ_JBSFNF010000012.1, forward strand.
TGACTTCGGTGGCGATGGACGAATAGTCGCCCAGCGCCCACATCGCGCGATGCCGCCGCTTCAGGTCCGCTGATCCAGGCTCGGTCATCTGACGCTCCCTTGGTGGTCGGGTCGGTGGATGCCGCCGAAAGCCATCGAATTCGTTCCGGCCTGCCCCGTCCGCGCCGAGAGCCGTCCCTCCGCCTCGCGGCTGCGCGCAAGCCGGCCGCCCAGATGTCTACCCGGCAAAGCTCGCGGCAAACGGTACCCGGGCGCGCTGCCCCGGAGTTCTCACCAGCTTCGCGAGTGGCACACCATCGTGGGGGCTTCTCGCGTTTCGCCGCAGCCATGTGCCACTCGCGCGGATGCGGGGCGGGAGCCGGGGCGGGGTGCTGTCGTCAGTGGTGGCGCGGGGTTAGTGTCGTGATATGCCGAGCGAGTCCGCGCCGCCCCTCCCGTCTTTTCACGAAAGCGCGATTCCGGATACATCACAGGCTGATGCCGACGACCCGATGGCCGTGCTGGTCGGCATCCTCGATCTCCAAGCGGCGCTGCCGGGTATCCGGAGAATGCGGGCATGGGGGCACGAAGTGCTGGACGTCCAGCCGGGCGAACGCGCACTGGATATCGGGGCCGGGACGGGCACCGAGGTGATCGAATTGGCGGGCCGGGTCGGGCCCGGCGGGGAGGCGGTCGGGGTCGACCCGAACCCCGCGATGCTCGCCATCGCCCGTGGGCGCGCCGAGACGGCGGACTCCCCCGCCCGTTTCGTCGAGGGCACCGCGTATCACCTGCCGTTCCCGGACGGCTACTTCGACGCGGTGCGCTGTGAACGGGTCTACCAGCACCTCGACGACCCGGCGGCCGCCACCGCCGAGATCACCCGCGTGCTGCGACCGGGCGGTCGCGTACTGCTCATCGACACCGACTGGCACACCGTGATCGCCCATCCCGGCGACCCCGAGGTGGTCACCCGTCTGACGAAGGCGATGCTCGAGACCACCCCCAACCCCGCGTCGGGCCGCCACCTTCGCGGCCTGCTCACCGCCGCCGGTTTCACCATCGACGACATGGGATCGGAGGCGGTGATCTGGAACCCGGAAACCGCCCGTCCCTTGTTCACTCAGATGATCGCGTCCGCGAGCACCAGCGGCGCGATCACCGAGCAGGAAGGACGAGACCTGCTGGCCACCATGGAGGCAGGCATCGCCGAAGGCGACTACCACCTGTCGGTCACCATGTTCGCCGTGCTCGGTCACCGAGCCCGTTGACGCGACTGCCGCGAAACGACGACGCGACAAAGCGGGACGAGTCCGCTCACGACGATCGCCGGAGCGGCGCCAACGGTCATCGTCGCGTTACGCCTAGCCGTGTCGGCGCCGAGCACGACCACAACTACATCGGTGTCGAGGACCAGCTGTCCGCATTGCTCGGTGCGCCGATGTCCCCCCTCCGAACGCGCTTGACCCGAAACCGATGCAGCGACAACGAGCTACCGGACCCGGCCGAATGGATGATCCCCGGCGCTGTCGGTTCGCACGGCTCGCAACTTCAGCCCCTCAGAACAGATGGCACTGGTCGGCGGGGAGGACGCGCGCCACGCACAGGCCGACTATGCCGAAGAACAACACGCTCGCGATCGCGCCTCGAACCGCGTCGACGATGCCTGGGGGAATCTCCACTGCTGCCGCTACCGGTTCGGCGCTGATCTCGGCGGTGGCCGTCGCTGGGACGGCTGTCGCGGCCGTCAGGGCAATCGTCGCTGCGGCGATGATCCGCATACCGGCATGTTTCATGGTCGACTCCTCGCTCTCGGCACCGACCGCGTGACCACCCTACGTCCGTCGTCGGATCCCGGGCAGCCGCCAATTCCGGTGGCTCCCGGAGCCGCGAGCCCTACCCCACGTCCCGGCGCAGCCAGGTGACCTCCGCGCCGGATTCCGTTCCGTACCGGTAGATTTCGAGGTCCTCGTCCCAGGCCGTGCCGAGGGCGCGGTCGATTTCGGCGGCCAGGTCGTAGGCGGAGTACTTGCCGAGTTCGCGGGTGGCCTGGAGCATCGCGCGCAGGCGCATCTCGCCGATCATGACGTCGCCGTTGGCGCTCGTGGAGCCGTGCCACAGACCGAGGCCGGGGACGAAGCTGTAGCGCTCGCCGTCCACGCCGTCGCTGGGGTCCTCGGTGACCTCGAAGCGCAGAACCGGCCAGGAGCGCAAAGATTGGGCGATCTTCGACGCGGTGCCGACGGGGCCGATCCACTCACTGGTGGCGCGCAGTTGGCCGTCGGCCGGTTGGGCGGTCCAGCGCAGTTTCGCGGGGGCGCCGAGGGCCGAGGTGAGCGCCCACTCGACATGCGGGCACAGCGCGGCAGGCGACGAGTGGATGTAGACCACACCCGCCGTCGCGTCCGCGAACTGACTCGATGCGCGCACCACCAACACCTCCAGCTTCGACGAGGAACGTCTTCCCCAACGATTCGTCGAACTGGCGTTGCCTGAGTGTACTGGAGTGCCCGAAGTTACACGTGTTACTTCGTGACCGTGTTGCGCGTGGCGGTCGCCTCCGCGATGACGGCATCGCTCAGCGGTGGCCAGGCCGCGCGCGCCCAGTCGCCGAAATTCTCGTCGCTCAACGCGAGACACGCCAACCCCGTGCTCGGGTCAACCCATAAAAATGTCCCGGATTGGCCGAAATGTCCATAGGTTTGTGGCGAATTCGTGCCACCGGTCCAGTGCGGCGTCTTGCCGTCGCGGATCTCGAAGCCCAGTCCCCAGTCGTTCGGGCGCTGCGAACCGTAACCGGGCAGCACGCCGTTCATGCCGGGGAACTGCACCGAGGTGGCCTCGGCGTGCGTCTGCGCCGAGATCAGCTGGGGACGGAGCAATTCGGCGGCGAAACGGGCCAGATCCGCCGCGGAAGACCGCGCGGCGTGCCCGGCCGGACCGGTCAGCACCGAAGCGGTCATGCCCAGCGGCCGGAACACCGCGTCGCGCAGGTACTCGTCGAACGCGATCCCGGTCTGGGCGGTGACGAAGTCGGCGAGCACCTCGAAACCCGAACTGGAGTAGATCCGCCGGGTTCCTGGCGGGGCCTGGACGTCGGTGGTATCGAACGCGAGTCCGGACGTGTGCGCCAGCAGATGACGCACCGTGGCTCCGGGCGGGCCCGCGGGCTGGTCGAGTTCGACCGCGCCCTCCTCCACCGCGACCAGCACCGCGTAGGCCACCAGCGGCTTGGTCACCGACGCGAGCGGGAACACCCGCTGCACATCACCTTCGCTCGCGACACCGCCGTCGGCGGTGACCACCGCGGCCGCCGCGTGCCGGACCGGCCATTCCCGGATCTGCTCGAGTGAACGCACCCTGCGAGCCTACGAGAACCGGATAGCTACCATCCATTCACCATGAGTGAAACGCCCACTGTTCACGGAGACGTCGCGCCCGGCTTCGAACCGGTCGCCGACGCCTTCCGCCGCAATTTCGAGCGCCACGGCGAAATCGGCGCTGCTGTCGCGGTCTACGCGGGCGAGCGCCCCGTGGTGGATCTGTGGGCCGGGTTCCGCGATCGCGAGCGCACGCTCCCGTGGGAGCGGGACACGATCGTGCCGGTGTTCTCCTCGACCAAAGGCATGGCGGCGTTCACCGTCGCCGCCGCGGTGGCCGAAGGCCTGCTCGACTACGAGCAGCCGGTGGCGAAGTACTGGCCGGAGTTCGCCGCCAACGGCAAGGAAACGGTCACCGTGCGTCAGCTGATCGACCATCAGGCCGGGTTGTCCGGCCTCAGCCAGACCGTGCGTCTGCCCCAGATCGCCGACCTCGATGGCCTCGCGACCATTCTGGCGGCGCAGAAACCGGCTTGGCGGCCCGGCACCAGGCACGGGTATCACGCCATCACTCTCGGCCTGTACCAGGGCGAACTGCTGCGCCGGGTCGACCACGGCCGCCGCACGCTGGGGCGGATCTTCGCCGAGGACATCGCCGCACCGCTGGGCGCCGATTTCTTCATCGGCCTGCCCGCGGAGCAGAGCATGGACCGCATCGCCACGATGTCGGCCACCCGGGGGCTGGACGTGCTGCGCTACGAACGCGATATCCCGCTGCGCATCGGCGCGGAGATCTACGCCGAACGCGGTCTGTCCTACGCGGCGCTGACCAACCCGCGCTGCGGAGCGCCGGCGCGGGCGACCCGGCGCGAGTTCCTGGAAGTGGAACTGCCCGGCTCCAATGGCGTCGGCAACGCCCGCGCGCTGGCGAAGGTCTACGGCGCGGCTGCCGGTCGCACCGGCGCGCTGCCGATCGATGACGCACTGCTGGACCGGCTCGCCGCGGCCGATACCGCCGACGATGTGCCTGCCGAGGACCTGGTGCTGCACACCAAGAGCCGCTACCACCTCGGCTTCCGCAAGTCGCGCGGGAGCTTTCGCTTCGGCTCGGACAAACGCGCCTACGGCACCACGGGACTCGGCGGCTCGTTCGGGTTCGCCGATCCCGCGACGGGGCTCGGCTTCGGGTACACGATGAACCGGCTCGGTCTGGCGGTCCTCGACGACGTCCGCAGCCGCAACCTCCGCGAAGCGCTGCTGCGCTGCCGGATCTGAGCCCGCCGCGCCGAGCCTTCCACGACGCCCGCACCGGTGCTGCCTACACTCGCGAGACCCATGCCTGCGAAGGCAGATCGGTTACCGACCGCGCTGCACGAAGCCACCTAGGCGATGAGCTACGGCATTCTCACCTTCCGGCGCACGGCCGCGATATCGTGCACTTCGCGGGGTGGAAGCAGCATGTGAGCCTCCACCCGGTCCCGGACGGCGATCCCGCGTTGGCCCGCGAGCTCGGGCCGTACCGGGCGGGCAAGGGAACGCTGCGGTTCCGGCTCGGCGAACCGGTGCCGTACGAGCTGATCGCACGCGTCGTCATCGCGCTCGCCGAGCGGCGGTGAGGCGCTCTACCAGTCGGCTTCGGTGTACTTGATGATCCCGCGGATGTTCTTGCCGTCGAGCATGTCCTGGTAGCCCTGGTTGATCTCCTCCAGGGAGTAGCTGCGGGTGACCATGTCGTCCAGGTTCAGCTGGCCGGACTTGTACAGCGACAGCAGGCGCGGCGCGTCCTGGCGGGCGTTGCCGCCACCGAAGATGCAACCCTTCACCGTCTTCTGCAGCATCGACAGCAGGAAGCTGTTCAGCTTGACGTCGTTCTCGTCCATCCGGCCCATCGAGGTGACCACCAGGGTGCCCGCCTTCGAGGTGAGGATCAGGCCCTCTTCGATGTACTCGCCGTGCATCTCACCCATGGTCAGGATGACCTTCTCGGCCATCCGGCCCTCGGTGGCCTCCATCAGCGGCATGATCGCGGCGGCCATGCTCTCGTAGGTGTGCGTGGCGCCGAACTTCTGCGCCTGCTCGCGCTTCCACGGATTCGGATCGATCGCCACCACCTTCGACGCGCCGGACAGCACCGCGCCCTGCAAGGCGCTCATGCCGACGCCGCCGATGCCCGCGATGACCACGGTCTCGCCGGGAGCGACCTGGGCGACGTGGGTGGAGGAGCCGAAACCGGTGGGAACGCCGCAGCCGACCAGGCAGGCCACCTCGAAGGGGATGCTCGGATCGATCTTCACCACGGAGGTGTGGTGCACCGTCATGTACGGCGCGAAGGTGCCCAGCAGGCACATCGGGATGACGTTCTCGCCACGGGCCTGGATGCGGTAGGTGCCATCGCTGATCGCCTGTCCCATCAGCAGACCGGCGCCCAGATCGCACAGCGCCATATGTCCTGCCACGCAAGCCGGACAGCGGCCGCAGGCGGGGATGAACGACAGGATCACGTGGTCACCGACCTGCAAATCGGCCGGGCAGTTCGGGCCGAGCTTGGTGATCACGCCCGCGCCTTCGTGCCCGCCCATGACGGGGAAGGACGGCATCGGGGTCGCTCCGGTCACGATGTGGTGGTCGGAGTGGCACATACCGGCGGTTTCCATCCGGATCTGCACCTCACCGGCGACCGGGTCACCGACCTCGATCTCCTCCACCGACCACGGCTGGTCGATCCCCCACAGGATCGCGCCCTTCGTCTTCATTCCTGTCGACCCTCTCGCATGCACGTGCTTATATGTGACTGCACCCACAGTACGAGAAAAATGTAACGCGTTCTAGTGTCGGTCGAAAAATTCGTCGGTAGAGCGTGACCTTCTAGCCGAACGCGTTACAGTTCCGCGATGCGTTTCAGCCGCGCACGTCGTGCACGTGGTGCACCAGATCGTGCAGGATGTACCGGGCGAACGACTCCACGGTGAACTCCGCTCCGTCACTGCGCGCACCCCGCAGACCGCGCCGCTCGCGCGGCACCGAGGCGAAAGACCGCGCAGCCCGCTCGGCGGCCTCGGCGAACTCCTCGGCCACCCGGGCCGGGTCCTGCTCGTTGTAGCGGTCGGCTTCCGCGGCCGCGTCCTGATCCCAGTTCTGGAAGCGCGGCGGCTCGCCGTCGGGGTCACCGGCCAGCATCAGGCCGAGGCGAGTGTCGGACATACGGCACACGTCACGCACGTGCGCGCCGTATTCCAGAGCCGACCAGGTCGATTCATCCGGCCGCACGCGTACGCCGGGGCGGTCGAGCACCGCGGCGAAGCGGACAGCCGTCTCCCGGATCAGGGCGGGCACGGCTTCGTAGGTGGTCGCGGCGGCGTCGAAACCGCATTCCGGGCAAGGGCGCTCGAGCACCCAGGTCCAGTCCTTGACATCGGGAACGATCGGCATGCGCTCAACCTAGGCGCGGCCGTATCGCGCCTTCCACCGATATCCGGTCAACTATCGGGCACATCCCGACAGCGTCACTCCATCAGCCGCTGCGCCCGTTCGAACAGTTCCAGCGTGATCGCGTGCAGGAAGTCGCCGACCTGCTTGGGGGCCTTACCCGCGAACGCGCGGGCATGCGTGCCCTCCAGGACGATGCCGAGCTTGAAGCAGGCCAGCACGGTGTACCAGGGCATGGCGGTCAGGTCGCGATCGGAGAACCGCGCGTAGTGCTCGATCATCTGCTCGGCCGTCGGCAGCCCGCCGACCGCGCCGAGCTTGCCGACCAGCGCCGCACCGGTGGTGCCCGGCTCCGGACGGGTGGCGATCTGCCAGCCCAGATCCAACAGTGGGTCGCCGATGGTCGACATCTCCCAGTCGACCATCGCCGCCACCTGCGGCCCGTCGAAGGAGAACATCATGTTGGCCAGATGGCAGTCGCCGTGCAGGATGCCGGGGGTCCACTGGGCGGGGCGATTGCGGTCCAGCCACTCGCCCACCGCGGCCACGCCGGGGATCTCGGGGCCGGGGTAGCCCTCGTTGGCCGAGTAGGACTCGAGTTCACCCAGCCAGCGCGGCACCTGGCGTTCCAGGAAACCTTCCGGCTTGCCGTAATCGGCCAACCCGAGCGCCTGGTAGTCCAGCGCGCCCAGACGCGCGATGGCCTCGACCGCCGACAGGCCCATCTGCCTGCGGATCTCCGGATCGCTCGCATGCGGTTCCGGCAGTTCGTTCTGCGGATTGAAGCCGTGGATCGGCTCCATCAGGTAGAACACCGCGCCGAGCACCGACTCGTCGGTGCAGGCCGCGATCACCCTTGGCGCGCTGACCTCGGTGTCGCCCAGCGCGCCGAGCAGCCTGGCTTCCCGCCGGATCACGTCGTTGCTCTTGGCGCGCAGATGTTTCGGTCCGCGCCGCAGCACGTAGGTCCGGCCGCCGCGGGTGAAGCGGAGCATGATGTTCTGCGTCCCGCCGCCCAGCGCGGTCACGTCCTCGAACTCACCCCCGGACAGACCCTGCTCATCCATCCACTTTCCGACGACGGCGAAGTCGACGACGGCGGGATCCACATCGACCGGTTGCGCAACAGACATGCACCACATTGTGCACCACCCGCCGACCCGAACTGAAGGCAGACGACAACAGTTTGCCCCGACCGGCGCGGCGTAGGGTTTCCAGCACCATGCGCACGCTGTTGATCGACAACTACGACTCGTTCACCTACAACCTGTACCAGCTGATCAGCGAGGTGAACGGCGTCGAGCCCACGGTCGTGCGCAACGACGAGGCGCGCACGGTCGCCGAACTCGGTCTCCGACGCTACGACAACGTCGTCGTCTCGCCGGGGCCGGGGCGGCCGGACGTGGCCCGCGACGTAGGGATCTCCGCGGCGGTGATCCGGGACAGCGACCTGCCGCTGCTCGGCGTGTGCCTGGGCCATCAAGGGATCGTGGTCGCCGCGGGCGGCGTGGTGGCCGAAGCGCCTTCCGCTCGGCACGGTTACCTCGATCGCATCGAGCACGACGGCCGGGATCTGTTCGCCGGGGTTCCGCAGGGTTTCACCGCCGTGCGGTATCACTCGCTGTGCGCGCTGCGGCCGCTGCCCGACGACCTCGAGGTCACCGCGCTGTCGGGTGACGGCGTCGTGATGGGCGTGCGGCATCGCACGCGACCGCAATGGGGTGTGCAGTTCCACCCGGAATCGATCGCCAGCGAGTTCGGCGCGGCCCTGCTGCGCAACTTCGCGAGACTCACCACAGCGCACCGGAGCGGGCGCGCCTCGCCCGCGCCGAGCCCGTCGATCGACGCGGGAGAGGCGTTCGGCGCGGAGCCGGTTGCCCAGGGCCGCCCGCTCACCGCCGCCCGCACCGGGGACTCGCCCGTGCCGCTGGCCGCCGAGCAGTTCCCCGCCGGGGCGGCCGAACTCGAGCGTCCCGCCGGGCGCGCGGTTCGCGCCTATGCCCCGGCCCCGCGGACCTTCCGGCTGCAACGGGCCGTCCTCGAACGGCCGATCGATACCGAGAGCGCGTTCGTGCAGCTGTACGCCAACTCCCCGACCGCGTTCTGGCTCGACAGCGAACACGTCGAACCAGGCGCCGACCGCTTCTCCTTCCTGGGCGACGCGAGCGGTCCGCTGGCCGAGGTGCTGCGCTACCGCGTCGGCGACGGCGCGGTGACCGTGGAGTCGTCGGACGGGCATCGGCGCACCGCACCCGGCGGCATTCTCGAGTTCCTGGCCGCCGAGCTGCGCGCGCGCAAGCTCGAACTGCCGGATCTGCCCTTCGATTTCGCCGGCGGCTACGTCGGCTATCTCGGCTACGAGGTCAAAGCCGACTGCGGCGGGAACATGGCGCATCGCGCGCCGACTCCGGACGCGCAGTGGATCTTCGCCGACCGGATGGTGGTGGTCGACCACGTCGGCGGCCGCACGCATCTGCTGGCGCTGAGCGACGACGGGGAGACCGCCCGGTCGGCCGCCGACTGGCTGCGCGACACCCGCGAAACCCTCGATACCCTTCCGACCTGGACGAACCCGCCGCCCCTCGAACTGCCACCGGACGGTGACGCCGTCGCGCCACTGCTGACCCGCGGCCGGGAGCGCTATCTGGCCGACATCGCGGTCTGCCTGCAGCGACTGCACGCAGGCGAGTCCTACGAGATCAACCTGACCGACAGCGCCACCATCCCCGCCGCCGCGGCCGACGGCCTCGACTTCTACCGCACGCTGCGCCGGTGCAACCCCGCCCCGTATGCCGCCTACCTGCGTTTCGACGATCTCGACATCGCCTGCTCGTCACCGGAGCGCTTCCTCAAGATCGACCGCCGCCGCATCGTGGAGAGCAAGCCGATCAAGGGGACCGCGCCGCGCGGCGCGACGCAGGAGCAGGACGAGCGCCTGCGCCGCGAGCTGGCCGACAGCCCGAAGACCAGGGCGGAAAACCTCATGATCGTGGATCTGCTGCGCAACGATCTGGGCCGGGTCTGCGAGATCGGCAGTGTGTACGTCCCGAAACTGATGGTCACCGAGCAGTACGCGACCGTGCACCAACTGGTGTCGACGGTGCGCGGCAAACTGCGGCCCGAGGTCGGCGCGGTCGACTGCCTGCGGGCCTGCTTTCCTGGTGGATCGATGACCGGCGCGCCGAAGCTGCGCACCATGGAGATCATCGACGAACTGGAAACCGAAGCGCGCGGGGTCTATTCGGGCACTATCGGCTTCCTCGGGCTCGGGGGCACCGCCGACCTGAACATCGTGATCCGCACCGCCGTCCGCTACGGCGGACGCTGGCGGATCGGCGCGGGCGGCGCCATCGTGCTCGACTCCGACCCGGCAGACGAGTATCACGAGGTGCTGCTCAAGGCGGCCGCCACGTTGCGCGCGGCCGCCGACCCCGCGCACCGCTGAGCGCTGGATTCGACTATTTGCGCCGCCTGGCCGGCTTCCGCCGGGGCGGCTCGTCGGCGGGTGGCTCCGGCGCGCTGAGGCCGGTCAGCTTGCCGAGCAAGGCCACGCCGGGCAGCTTCGCCAACCGCCCGAGCACGTCCTCACCGAGCGAGATCATCGCCTCCAGCCGGGGCAGCAGCCGGTCATAAGCGGCGAAGGCCGGATCGGCCAGGGCCAAGGTGCGGTCGAGCCGGTCGATGGTGGAGTTGAGCCGCTCGATCGCGGTGGACAGGTTCTCGATCAGGCCGGGCAGTTGCGCGGCCAGCTGCGCCGACGCGGGCGGCAGCCGCACCGCCGTGTCGAACGCCGACGTCGCGGTCAGCTGGGCGGCTTCCAGCGCCTGGCCCGCGGCCGTCTGCGCCGCTTCGACCGCAGCCTGCGCGGCGGCGAGGACATCGGCGGGACCGGGCACACGCCCGCCGGGGAGCTTGGGGGTCTGCGGCTTACGACCCGGGCGCTTCGGGCTCGTCATGGGAACACTGTGCCGCACGCCCCGCCGAAGGACCGCCCTCGCGCGTTCGGCGTGTCGGAGGGTCGTGGCATAGTGCGAGCACCATGAAACTCAGCAAGGGCGCGAACGCAGCGGTACCGACATCCCTTCTAGCCGTAGTTGTTTCATGGCGATCGGAGCACGCGGTGGACGCGCACGCCTTGCTGCTGGACGCCTCCGGTTCGGTGCGCTCCGACCGCGACCTGGTGTTCTACAACGCGCCGCGGCACGTGTCCCAGGCGGTCACCCTCGATCAGGAACCCGCGCCGGGCACCGCGCGGCTGAGCGTCTCGCTGCCGCGCACCGAAGCCGACGTCGAGCGCATCGTGGTCTCCGGCTCGGTGGAGGACGCCACTTTCGGCGACATCCACGGGCTCACCGTCGCGGTGCACTCGGTCGACGGGGCGGTGGTGACGTTCGAGATCGATGACGCCGGCGCGGTGCAAGCGCTGATGTTCGGCGAGTTCTACCGCCGCGACAGGCAGTGGCGTTTCCGCGCGATCGGGCAGGGCTGGTCCAGCGGACTGGCCGGGTTGGTCACCGAGTTCGGCGTCCAGGTCAACGACCCCGAGGCGCCGGCCCGCACCACCCATCCCACCAACCCGTTCCGGGTGCGCCGCCCGGCTGTGAATACCTCTGCGCAGGAGCGGCTTTCGTCGAACAGGACAGAAGCCACCGAACCGGCCCGACGATTCGCGCACGGATCGCTGCCCTCCGGTCAACCTCCGCGAAACGGGCGATCTCCCGAAGATACGGAGCGAACCGACAGCGCCGAGAACGCACCGGCCCCGCGTGAGCGCCTCCGCGCCGACGACCCGGCCGGGCGGCTGGAAGCAACCGAGGTACGCCCGGATATCGACACCCCTGCCCGGTCGCACACCGAAGTGCTCGACCGCGTGGACACCTCTCCCCTGCCGCGGCACACCCACCGCGCGGTCGACCTCCACCGGCACAGCCGCGACGCCGCGCCCCTCGCTCCCCCGCCCCCGCGGCCCGAGCTCGCGGACTGGCACCCCGAGCCGGACAACCCGCAGGTCATGCGCTGGTGGGACGGCACAGCATGGACCGAGGACCGCTGTCTACGGCCACCGCCCGGCGATCGCCATTGCGCCCGCTGCGGAAACGCGCTGCGACGCAAGTTCTTCGGCGGGTTCGCGCCGTGCCAGAGGTGTGCCCAGGAGATCGAGGAGTTCCTCGTGCACTGGCATACCCGGGCGTGGCGGGTGCTCACCGGCCACGGGCCGCGCGGCCCCGAGTGGGCGGAAGTGTGGGCGTCGTTGCGTTACCAGCGCATCGACGCCGGAGCGGGCCGCGCGGCCTTGCGCGACGCGGCGCTCAGTTACGTGGAGCGGCTGGTCACCTTCGCCTTCGCCGACGGTGAGGTCAGGCACGCGGAATTGGAGCTGTTCGAGCACGCGGTCACCGAACTCGCCCTCGGCGGACCGCTCATCGAAGACCTGCGCAGGCGGATGCATCGCGGCAACACCCTCTACCGGCTGCGCACGGGCGATCTGCCGATCGTCCGCACACCCGGTCTGCACCTGGACCCCGAGGAGACGGTGCACCTCGACCTGCCCGCGACGCACGTGCGGCAGCTCGCGCGCGGGCCGAAGCTGACCGAGGGCAGGCTGATCGGAAGCAACAAGAAGCTGCGGTTCGTCGGCGCCGACACCGGCATCGAGATGCTGTGGTCGCGAGTGGTTTCCGTGCACGCGGAACAGGGGACGGTGGTGATCGCGGCCACGTCGGCGCGCGGCGGCGCGACCTTCGCCGTCGACGATCCGGATTATGTCTCGGCCGCGCTGGAGGGCGCGCTGCGCGTGGCCAAACGTCTCGTCCTCACGCCCGGTCAGCGCGACACCCGCAGCATCCCGCAAGAGGTGAAGGCGCAGGTGTGGCAGCGCGACGGCGGCCGCTGCGTCGAATGCGGCGACGGACACTACCTGGAGTTCGACCACATCATCCCGCTCAGCCGCGGCGGCGCGACCAGCGCCGCCAACCTCCAGATCCTGTGCCGCGCCTGCAACCGGGCCAAAGGGGCCCGCATCTAGCCCGGTGTCACTCGCCGAGCAGGCCCGCGGTGCGGCCCAGATCGGCGAGCATCGCGTCGAACAGGATCTCCGGATTGTCCAGCGGGATCGGATAGTTGCCGAACACCTCGAGCGTGACATGGCCGTAGAGCCGCGCCCAGATCTGGATCATCAAGTACGTCACCCCGAGGTCCAGCTTCTCGGCGGGGAACTTCTGGCCCGACTCCGACAGCGCAGCCAGCAGTTCGGTCTGGAAGTGCACCAGATCCTCGCGCAACTCCGGCGGGATGACGTCGGTGGGGGGCGTGACGATGTCGTAGTTCGCCAGCAGCCTGCCCGCCGCGGCCAGGAAGACCCGGCCGAAGGGCTCGTCGAAGCGGCGCAGCGCGCGGGCCCTGCCCGCGCCGGGCGAGGCGAACACCAAGGTGAACTCCCTGGTGTGCGTCAGCGCCCAGCGCCGGAACCCACGGCAGATGGCGAAGAACTGCGCGGCGCCGTCATCGGGCAGCGTGGCGATCTCCGCGGTCAGTTCCTCGGCCAAGTCGGCGCAGAAGTCCAGCCGCAGCCGCTCCAGCAGGTCTTCCAGCGAGCCGTAGTACCGGTACAGCGCCGGCGCGGTGACACCGAGTTCCCGTGCGATGGCGCGCAGGGTGACCGCGTCGGGCCCGCGCTGCACCAGCAGCGCGCTGGCCACCCGCCGGATATCGGTGTCGGTCACCACCGGCGAGCGGCCCCGGGGTTTGGACTGTTGCACCGATCGATTCAAGCGTATTCGACTTCCCAGCGCTTGATTCCGTTCAGCCAGCCCGACCGCAGCCGCACCGGCTCGGACACCTGGCGCAGGTTGGGCATCACGTCGGCGATGGCGTTGAACATCAGATCGATCTGCAACCGGGCCAGGTTCGCGCCGACGCAGTAATGCGTGCCGGTGCCGCCGAAGCCCACGTGCGGGTTCGGGTCGCGCAGCACGTCGAAGGTGAACGGATCCGCGAACGCATCCTCGTCGAAATTGGCCGAACTGTAGAACAACCCGAGCCGCTGGCCCTTCTTGATCTCCTGGCCCCCGAGCACGGTGTCCTGCGTCGCGGTGCGCTGGAAGGCGGTGACCGGCGTGGCCCACCGGACGATCTCGTCGGGCGCGGTGCGCGGACGCTGCTGCCGGTAGATCTCCCACTGCTCGGGGTGGTCCACGAACGCCTTCATGCCGTGGGTGATCGAGTTGCGCGTGGTCTCGTTGCCCGCCACCGACAGCAGGATGACGAAGAACGCGAACTCGTCCGAGCCGAGATGCTCACCGTCGATGTCGGCGTTGACCAGCTGGGTGACGATGTCCTCGGCCGGGCAGGCGCGCCGCTGCTCGGCCATGTTCCAGGCGTACCCCATCACTTCGGCGGTGGCGGCGTGGTGGTCGCCCTCGAACTCGGGATCGTCGTAGGAGATCATCTGGTTGGACCAGTCGAAGATCTTCTTGCGGTCCTCCTGCGGGATGCCGATCAGCTCGGCGATGGCCTGCAACGGCAGCTCGCAGGCGACCTGTTCGACGAAGTCGCCGCTGCCGGACTTCTTGGCTTCGTGCACGATGCGCGCGGCGCGTTCGGTCAGCGCGGCACGCAGGCTCTCCACCGCTCGCGGGGTGAAGCCCTTGGAGATGATGCGGCGGGTCTTGGTGTGCTTGGGCGGGTCCTGGTTGAGCAGCAGCATGTCGCCGAGCATGTCGATCTGCTCGCGGGTGGTCTCCTCGTTGAACCGGATGATCGCGGTGTTCTCGTGCGAGGAGAACACCTCGGGGTTCTTCGAGATCTCCTTGATGTGCGCGAGCTTGGAGACGACCCAGTAACCGCCGTCGTCGAACCCGCTGGCCCGATCGGATTGGGCGCACCACCACACCGGGGCGGTGCGGCGCAGTTCGGCGAACTCCTCGATGGGCAGGCGGGTGGCGAGCAGGTCGGGGTCGGTGAAGTCGAAGCCCGTCGGGATCGAGGGCGTGGTCACGGTCACGGCTAACTCCTACGGCGGTCTGGGCGCAGACCTGACGAACACGGTCAAGACAGATGCAACCACAGAACCGCCGTTCGTGAACAGCGTTTAGTAAAACCCGTTTACTTTTGCGCTCAGCGCAGCGCGATCAGCGGCGGCGGCTGCCAGCGCCGCTGCAGGACGGCCGCCTTCGGCTCGAACAACGCCAGGCTCGCCGAGAACGGATCCGATTCCGGCACCGGCAGCCAGTTGCCCTTCGGAACGCCGGGGCCGGGATCGTGCTGTTGCAGCGTGAGGTCGAGGGAACCGTCCGGATTGAGCACGACGGGCACGTGGTGGCCGACCGAGTAGATCTCGGCCTCGTTGGGCACCAGATAGTCTTCGGCGTCATAGACGGCCAGCGCCCAGAACGCGTCCACCGGCGGCAGCTCGCCCGCCGCGAAGTGCAGCCGGAACGGGCCCGCGCCCGCGGGCACCGCCGTGAAGAGGAAGTGCGCGTCCCGGGGCAACGGCATGCCCGGTGCGCCGAGCGCGGTGACCGCCCGCAGCAGATAGTCGGTGCCGTACCGGCCCGCACCCAGGTCGGAGACCCAGCCGTTCTCGTTGACCGTATTCGGGCCCAGCGTCACCGGGAGTTGCTGCTGAGCGGTCCGCACCGCGGCGGTCAGATCGGCATCGGAGATGCCTTCGATCGAGCCGCCCGGCCGGATCCCGATCTTCTCGAAGCGCCGCATCGCGGGCTCGTCCTCGGGCGCGGGCGGGTCGGTCGACATCAACCCGCACATCCGCGCGAAGAAATCGTGCGGATCCATCGTCAGCACCTGATCGACCGGGCGTTGCCCACTCGCCCGCGTGGGCGGCGCGACGGGCGGCTCGGCGCCCGCCACCCAGGCGCTCAACGGCACCAGCCGCAGTCCCTGCTGGATCGAGCGCACCACGGGCAGATCGTTCTCGCCGTCGACCTGGATCCGGACGATCAACCACACCGTCGGCGTCGGCATCGGCAACGGCGTGAGACCATCCGGCAGCGCACCCGACCAGCCCGGACCGGTCACCACATAGGTGTACGGCGGCGTCGCCGACCGCGCCTGGGGCCGGACGGCGCTGGGATCGTGCACATTGTTCGTCCAGGCATCCATCACCTGGGCCAGCCAGAACCGGCCGCCGTCCATCGCGGGCACGCTGAGCACCATCGGCTCGCTCGCCACATCCAGCCACGCGGTGGAGTGCAGCGTGTCGGGGTCCGGCCGCGCCACGGCACGTTCGGCCGAGGTGGGCAACGAGGTGGCGTGCTGGAACTGGTTGACCGGCGTGGCCGCTTCGGACGTCCTGCGGGCGACATCCATCAGCACCAGCGGAAAGCCGAACACGTAGGCGTCTTTGGCGATCGTCGCGGCGTCGCCGGTCACGGTCGGGTGGGCCGAATCGTCCTCGGACGAACCACCGCACGCCGCCACACCGAGCGCGGCCGCCGACGCCATGCCGAGCACGGCGCGCCGTGACAGCGCCGGAACGCGGTGGGTCCAGTCGTCCATGATCCTGTCCGCCTCCGATGCGATCGGTCGCCGCGTCAGCTCCGTCCCGGAGTATATCCGCACGTTTGCGGAAAGGTAGCCGACTGAGCGTCCCCCTCACCGGCCGAGCGCGGGCATCCATGCACGAAATCAGCGCGCCGGCGACAGCGGCGGCGGACGCCAGCGCCCCTGGATGACCTCCGCCTTCGGCGCGTACAGGCGCAGGGTCAGCGAGAATTGCCCGGATTCAGGAATGGGCAGCCAGTTCCCGGCGGCTACGGCGGAGCCGGGGTCGGTGTACTGCAACGCGATGTCGGCGGACCCGTCCGGATTCACCACCACCGGATCCGGATGGCCGACCGCGTAAATCCCAGCCGGGTTGGGCACCAGGTAGCTCTCGGCGTCATAGGCGGTCAGCGACCAGAAGTCGTCGACTGGCGGCAACTGGCCGGGTGCGAAGTGCAGCCGGAACCGCCCCGCGCCCGCGTCGGCTTCCGTCGAGGCGAACAGCGTCGGATAGAAGGCGGTCTCGGCCAGGCCTGCGCCGAGCGCGATCTGGGCGACGGCGGCGCGCAGGAGGTAGTTGGTGCCGAACCTGCCGACGTCGGGGTCGACGAGCCAGCCGTTCTCGTTGACCGTCCGGGCGCCCAGGTACACCGGGATCTGCTGCTTGGCGGTGTTCACCGCCGCGGTGAGTTCGGTCTCCGAGATGCCGTGGACCGTACCGCCCGGCCGGATGCCGATCTTCTCGAAGCGCCGCATCGCAGGCTCGTCACCAGGCGCGGGCGGGTCGGTCGACAGCAACGCGCACATCCGGTCGAAGAACATCCTCGGGTCCATCCCGGCGACCCATTCGGGCGGCGGCTGCGCACTCACCTGCCCGCTCTCGGCGGGCGCGGGCGGCTCGGCGCCCGCCACCCAGGCGCTCAACGGCACCAGCCGCAGTCCCTGCTGGATCGAGCGCACCACGGGCAGATCGTTCTCGCCGTCGACCTGGATCCGGACGATCAACCACACCGTCGGCGTCGGCATCGGCAACGGCGTGAGATCATCCGGCAGCGCACCCGACCAGCCCGGACCGGTCACCACATAGGTGTACGGCGGCCGGTCCGATTTCGCTTGCGGCCGACGGTTGTTCGGGTTGTGCGCGTTGTTCGTCCAGGCGTCGAGCACTTGGGCCACCCAGAACCGTCCGCTGTCCATCGCGGGCACGCTCAGCACCATCGGCTCGCTCGCCACATCCAGCCACGCGGTCGAACGCAGCGTGTCCCGGTCCAGCCGCACCACGTCGCGCTGCGCGGGGGTGGGCAACGCAGACGCGTGCTGGAAACGGTTGATCGGCGTGACCGTCTCCGCCGCCATCCGGGTGACGTCCAGCAACACCAGAGGGTAGCCGAATACGTAGGCGTCTTTGGCGATCGTTGCGGCGTCACCAGGGGCGGAATCGGTTGCGCGATCCTGCCCGGATCCGCCGCATGCCGCCGATCCGAGCGCGGCCACCGCCGACGCCGCGATGCCCAGCGCCCTGCGCCGCGACACCGTGAGCTTGTCCTCGGTGCTCTCGTCCATGATCCGCTCCGCCTCCGATCCTATCGGCAGCGCGAGATCCGCACCGGAGTACGACCGCACTCACGGCGGAAACCGCGGTTGGAAGGGCTTTCGCGGACCAAGTGGACGACCGTGCTCCAACGAGGTCCGAGGCAGACCCCCGCGATCACGGCCGGTGCGGCCCGTTCACCGCGTGTTCGCCGCCGAACGCGCGAGAAGCAGGGCCGCACCGCCCGCGCTCAGAACTCGAGCACGGTGTTCATGATGGTGCCCGCGCTGGTGGCCACCACTCCGCCGATCATCGCGCCGGCGATCATCTTCGGGGACTGCAATCCGCCGCCGCTCCACTTCTCCCAGGCGAATCTGCCGCCCGCGTAGATGATGCTGACGATGCCGGACGCGAGAGCGAACCAGGTCAGGTACCGGACGAACTGTAAGAGCTTGTCCGCCAGGGGCGGCGCCTCCGGGGTCGGATTGCCGATCTGCGCCAACGTCGTGAACGAATCGCCGACCGACGCCAGAATGATGCTCACCGTTTACTCCCTCTACGCTCGAATACAACCCTGCCGCCGACCAGCCGCTTTGCGAAAGCCGTTCGACCACCGATGAATTCGGCCACGAACCAGGATACGGGCACAGACGCCGCCGCGGTGCGCGCACTGCGTGCGACGTTCGCGCCCAGCGGTGGAACGGGCAGCACGCTCACAGGTCCGGCTACCCGGCCGATGGCGCGGGAAACACGAACTTCCCTGCGCTGCTTGGACCTGACTGCGTCGGGGCGAACGAACGGATACGATCTTCTCAGCGAATCACTTGCCCCTGTCCCGAATCCAGAATGAGCGAACGACGATGATCCTGGCCGCCGCTTACGACACCCTGGCGCAGATCGGCAACCCCACTCCAGAAGCACCGCCGATCTCCGACAAGTTCCTCCAACTGGTCCGCTACCTGACGTGGTTCGTGCTCCTGTCGGGCATCTGCGGCATCATCTACGCCGGTGGCCGCTTCGCCTGGGAGAAGTGGACCGGCGGCGGGCTCGAGTCACCGAAGATGGTGGCCGGGGCCATGATCGGCGGGGTGATCGCCACCAGCGCGGGCACCATCATGAACGCCGTCATCGGCTGAGCCGCCGCGAACCGGAAACACACACCGTCATAGCTTTTCGCTATAACAAGCGGGCAGTGTGCGGCGGGCAGGGTCTGCCGCCGCGGTGATCGACGCGTCCCTTCGCGCGATCAGCGCAGGATGCCCGCATGCCGAGCGGCGCGCAGCCAGTCCGGGAACTCGCCGAGCAATCGGGCGTAGAGCTGCGCGTCGTCGACCTGGTCGATGTCGTCGAGAGCGAAGAAGCCCGCGTTGTCGACGACCCGGTCGGACAATTCGTCCAGAGCGCGCAGCAGACCGTAGTTGGCGCGGCCGAGGCCGACGAACTGCCAGAAGGCGGGCAGCAGCGAGGCCCGGCGCATCAGCGCGGCGATCTCGCGTTTCTTGGCGAACCCGCCGTCGGTGAAGAACAACACCAGCGTCGGACGGCCGCCAGGGCGCAACGAGTCGATGATGTCGCGCATGACCGGTAGTTCGTCGTTGCGGCCGCCGAGCCGGTCGTAATCGATGTCGCCGTGGGTTCCGCCGAGATGCAGATAGGTGCGGGCCCACTCGTCACCGTGCTCGACCGTGATATCGGGCAGCTTGGCGAAGGAGAGGGCGTACAGGTACGCCTCCAGGACGCCGTCGTCGTCGAGCTGGGTGGCCACCGGGATCATCCGCTGCACGACGCGATGCACCACCTGGTCGCGGTACTGCCGTTGCATGCTGCCGGTCTTGTCGATCACCAGGACCACCCGGGCCCGGACACCGAAAGCGGCCTTGTCGATGAGGACTTTCGCGACCTCGCGCTTGCGCAGGTCCAGCGTCGCGCGTTTTTCGAAGGAGAGCTTCGCCTCGCCGGGAACGGTGAACACCTCCGCCGCCGGGGCGACCCCCGGCCCGGCCCGATCCGGGGAAGGAACGTCCGCACCGGCCGGTTCCTCGTCCACGCTCACACCGTGATCGGTGACCAGCGCGGCGAACCCGCCCGCATAGCCCTGCCCCACCGCGCGCACCTTCCACGCGCCTCCACGGCGATACAGTTCGAGCGCGATCACCACGGATTCGCTGCCCAACCCTTCGATGCGGTACTCGTACAGGATGTTTCCCGTCGGGTCGGCCACCGTGGCGACCGGAGGCGCGAACCCGCCGAAGGTCCGCGCCGGATCGTCGAGGGTGAGCACCGCGCGCACCTGCGCGATATCGGCGGGCAGATCGCCGAGTGAGACCGAGAGCGTGCCGGGTGTTCCCGCGCCCAGCGCCACACCCGGCGCGCTCGGCTGATTGAAGAACACGAAATCCGCGTCCGATCGCACCCGGCCCGCTTCGGTCACCAGGAGCGCCGACACATCGACCGCGGCCTCGGTGCGTACCGAAACCAGCACGTGAGCCGCGTCGAGTACACCGTTGTGACCCTTGACCAATGCCGTGCCCACCGAGACTCCCAGTCGTCGTCGCTCGTGAAACGCCCAACCGGATCAGGGTAAGGCCGGGCTCGCGAGCATGCGGAGTCTTCGCCGCGCCGCTAGCGGTTGGGCCTGCGACGATTCCGGCGCGGGGCGCGCCCCGCCGTCATCGGACGCCGGTGCCGGTCAGCGTGGCCATCGGCGGCCGGTCGGGCGCGGGCGCCGCTCCCCGCACCGCACGCCAGCTCGAGCCGTCCGGGAGGTACTGGGTCAGCGCTGCGCCCGAATCGGGGATACCGAGCCGGTCGAGCAGCGTCGCGATCACCTGCCTGCTCATCTCGGCCAGTTCGTGCAGCGGCCGATTGCGGTGCGCCCTGGCGCCGAGATCGACCTGCCCGATGGCTCGCGCTCCGTGCCTGCGCCACGTGTCGATCAGGATGCCGATCTCCACGCCGTAGGCGGGTGCGAACGGCAACGACCGCAGCAGTTCCCTGGTGGCCGCGTACTCTCCGCCCAGCGGCTGGCGCAACTCGGCCAGTTCCGGCGCGAGCGCGGCGAGCAGCGGCCGGGCCACGAGCTGGGTGACGCGCCCACCGCCGTCCGCGGCGGCGCCGAAAGGGCGGCGATAGAACCCTTTCACCAACCGTAGCCGCTCGTCCGACAGCAGCGGTGCGAGCAGCGACGGCACGAACCTCGGGTCGGGCGCGACCAGATCGGCGTCGACGAACACGATGAAATCACCGGAGGCCACCGCCAGCGACCGCCACAGCACCTCACCCTTGCCGGGACACGGCGGTACGGCGGGCAGCGCCTGTTCCCGGGAATAGACGGTCGCGCCCGCCGCTCTGGCGCGGGCGGCGGTCCGGTCGGTGGAGCCGGAGTCGAGCACGATCAGCTCGTCGACCAGGGTGCCGACGAGGTCGCGGATCGAGGCGACCACCTCCGCGACGGTGTCCTCCTCGTTCAGGGCGGGCACGACCACCGAGACGGTGCGGTGCCGCTTGCGTTCGAGAAGCTCGTCGTGCGACCAGGCACGGTCGTAGTGGACGATGCCGGGCGCTGCCGACGTCATGCGCGAGTGTCCTTTCGCTGGTCCATCGAGCGGTTGGCGCTCGCCGGGGTGCGTCTCGGCGAGGCGGGGAGGTCACCGTGGCTCCCCCCGCGGCGGCAGTGCGAGACTGAGCGCGACGAGCGCCAGCGCGGTTCCCGCCACCACCCACAGCACGGTGACGCAGGCGGCGAGGAAGGTGTGGGCGGCGGCGATCTGTCCGGCCAGATCCGCTCCCGCGCCGGGACAGGTGTGCGCGTCGAGGTGCGGGGTCGGCGAACGCAGCGCCGCTTCGGCGCAGTCGGCGAACGTCGTGACGACGCCGTCGCGCTGCGCGGTCGTAGCCGATGAGTCCGAAAACGATCCCGCGAGTACGGCTTTCGCGTGCTCGACGCCGAGGCCGGTGTCGGCGTCTACCCGGCGGAAGAACAGCGCGCCGAGCACCGCGACGCCCAGCGAACTGCCGATCTGCTGCACGGTCGGCACCGTTCCTGAGGCCGACCCGGTCGCCCGTTCCGCGACCCCCGCCATCATGGCCGCGGGCAGCGGCGCGGCGAACAGCCCCATCCCGGCTCCTGCGGCGAACACCGGAACGGCCAGGCGCCCCGGATCGATCGCCGCGTCGGCGGGATCGACGGTCATCGCGATGACCACGATGGCGACCGCGAACCCGAGCACACCGAGGGTGAGCCCACGATTGCCCAGCCGCGCCACCACGATCGGCGAGGTCAGCGCGCCGCACGCGCCACCGATGGCGAACGGGAGCACCAGGATTCCGGTCCGCAGCGCGGTGAATCCCAGCCCGGATTGCACGGTCACCGACACGGTGAACAAGAACGCGGCGAAGATCCCGAAGAACAACAGGGTGAGCACGGAGCCGACCGCGAAACCGCGGTCGGCGAACAGATCGATCCGCAGCAGCGGGCTCTGCCCGGCCCGCAGCCGCCTGCGCTGGTGCCAGACGAACACGACGAGCAGCCCGAGCCCGACGCCGAGCAACCCGAACAGCTGGGGCGGCCAGCGCTGTTCGCGCCCGGCCGCGAGCGGGTACAGCACCGCGACCAGCCCGCTGGTCGCCAGCAGCGCGCCGGCGACGTCCAGCGGTTCCCGACCCGGTGGCCTGCCGACGTGCAGATGCCGGTGCGCCAGCAGCAAGCCCAGCACGCACAGCGGAACGTTCAGCAGGAAGATCGCGCGCCACCCGAGGCCGAACGGATCGGAGGCGATGATCGCGCCGCCGAGCAGCGGCCCCACGATGGCCGCGAGCCCGGCGGCGGCTCCGTAGAGCCCGAAGGCCAATGGCTGCCGCGCTTTCGGGAACACCGCACTGATGATGGCGATGACCTGCGCGGACATCGCGGCGGCGGACAGCCCCTGGACCGCGCGCGCGGCGATCAGCTCACCGGGCAGGTGCGCCAGGCCGCACCACACCGAGGCCATGGTGAACGCCGCCATGGCGCCGAGGAAGACCCGCCGCCGCCCGACCGACTCCCCGACCCGCGCGGCGGTCATCAGCGTGCCCGCGAAGGCCAGGCTGTAGCCGGCCACGACGAACACCTGCGCCGAACCGGGCGCCGCCATTTCCGTGGCGATGCTCGGTAGCGCGGTGTTCACGATCGTCATGTCCAGCATCTGCATGAACACCGCGAGCAGGCACGCGCCCAGCGCCGCCCACGCACCCGAGCCGGAGACCGCCGTCGGCGTCGCGGTGGTCGTGCTCGCCGGTGTGCTCATGGCAGGGCGCCGACCCGCACCGCGCGGTCGCCCTTCGCGGCGACGTCGGCCACGATCGCCCGCATAGCGGTGACGTAGCGCCCGATCGCCTCGTGCGCCTGCGGGGTATCGGGAAACAGCAGGCTGAGCGTGGTGACATCGGTGAACCGGTTGACCCAGATGTAGACCTCGCGCGAGCTGCCGCGGTTGGCGAACATGCCGCCGTCGATCTTGTCGAACATCTCCACGCCGGCCATCTTGCGAATGTCCAGGTAGGACAGCATGCGTGCGGACCAACCCGGGCGGGTGCGGATGCCGAGCTCCGGCGGCGCAAGTTGCAGTGCCCGGTGCAGGGACACGTCGGTCAGGTCCTTGCCTTGGTCGTATGCCCGCTGAGCCGCGGCAGCCACGTCCGTGAACGACTGGTCGGCGTTCACCGGGAAGGCCACCGGGATCAGATTCGTGTACCACCCGACCGATGCCGCCTCGCCCTCGGTACGACGCGTGTTCACCGGTGTGAGACCGAAATACCAGTCACCACCGGCCAGTTCGGTCTCCGCGAGCGCGGCCGCGGCGAACAGGCCCCCGGTGAACCGGGCGTCGTTGGCGCGGCAGGCCTCCTCGAAGCGCAGCGCACCCGGCTCATCGATGAGAACGGTCGTCACCTGGGCGCCCCGGACGTGCTCGTCGCCGTCCACCCACAGATCCACCGGGAAGCCGGGAACATCGCCGCCGTTGCGTCGCAGCAGATCCAGCCAGACGGCGATCTGCGGTGAGTCGGCGGCGAGCTCGGCGCTGTAGCGGCGCTCGCGCTCGCAGTAGGCGATGTGACCGGTCACCGGCGCGGGCGTCAGGCTGCCGCCGGACAGTTCACTGCCGTAGAGGGTCAGCAGGTCCACGCACGACAGCGCCTGTGCCACGCCGTCGGTGTGCAGGTGATCCACCGCCGCGTACACCGTGAACGCTTCCGCGTGCTCGATGACGCCGAAGCTGAAGCAGTCCCAGTCCAGCGGGCCCGGCGTCTCGGTGAGCACATGCGCTCGGATGGCGTCGCTGTCGGTGTAGACGCCGTGCTCGGTCGCCGCCACCCGGATGTCGGCGGGGTCGAGCACCCTGCGTTCCACCCGGTCGTCCTCGGTCAGGACGAACCGGCTCCAGAACGTGTCGTGCCTGCGCAGGAATGCCTCGACCGTTCGCGTGAACGCGGCATGATCCGGCACGCCGGGAATCGTGAACGCGATCATGCACACCCGCGAAGTGCGCACGCCCGCATCGGCATTGCGGTGCGTGGTGCGCAGATATTCCTCCTGCTGATGTGACGGCGGCGCAGGATGAACCGGGGCACGGCGCGCCGCGGTGAGCGATTCCGGCGCCGCACGCCAACTGGTGAGCTTTCCCGCCGTCGGCTGCCATTCGTCGATGAAACCGAAATTGACCACTGGTGTTCTCGATTCGTGCTTGCGAGGAGAAATCCTCGGCTGAACCCCCAGGAAAGTTAACGACTCCGGTCGTCCGGCGACCATGGGTTGCACGAAATCTTGTGACCACCACCAGCCGGCCGCGCCGACGGCTCGTCGAGTCTCCCAAGAATGCGCGCCAGTGCTTGCCGGGGGGTGCGACCGCGCCCTACGTTCGCCACCACGAAATGCACGAAACAGGTTCGGAGGTCTCGCGTGCGGGCTCGAACGACATGCAGGCCGGGCGCGATCATCACCTCGATCGCCGTCGCCATCGCGCTCGCCGCGACACCGCTGTCACCGTCCTGGCCTGCGGCGACAGCCGAACCGACGGCACAGGCACCGGATCCGCCTGCCGCCACGGATGGCGCCCGAGTGGTCGGCATCGGGCCGGGCGCCGGTCGCCTGATCGAAGTGCAGATCCATTCCCCCGCGATGGGCGCCACCGTCCCGGTGAAAGTGATCCGCGCGCCGGATAATTCCGAACCCGCGCCGACGCTGTATCTGCTCAACGGCGCCAGCGGCGGCTCGGAAGGAAGCAACTGGCCCCACCGGACCGATATCGAGGATTTCTTCGGCGACAAACAAGTCAATGTCGTCGTGCCGATGGGCGGCGAGGGTAGCTATTTCGCGGATTGGCAGGCCGACGACCCGGTCCTCGGCAGGCAACGCTGGACGACATTTCTCACCAGAGAACTGCCGCCGCTGATCGACGCCACTTTCGGAGGCAACGGGGCCAACGCCGTCGCGGGCATCTCCATGGCGGCCACTTCGGTATTCCAACTCGCCCTCAACGCGCCGGGGCTGTACCGAGCCGTCGGCTCCTACAGCGGATGCGTCCGCACCAGCGATCCGCAGGGCCAAGCCATGGTCGCCGCCGTCGTCGCCCACTGGCACGGCAACGCGCTGAACATGTGGGGCCCGCCCACCGATCCGCACTGGGCCGCCAACGACCCGTACCTGCACGCCGAACAACTTCGCGGCACCGCCATCTATGTCTCCACCGGCACCGGCATACCGGGACCGTTCGACCGGCCCGATGGGCCAGGCATCGACGGAAATCGCGACAAACTGGTCAGTCAGCTCGCCACCGGCGGCGTGCTGGAGGCGATCATCAACCAGTGCGCGCACGATTTGAGCGATCGGCTGCGCGAACTGAACATCCCCGCGACGTTCGACTTCCGCCCCTCCGGCACCCACTCCTGGGGCTACTGGCAGGAGGACCTGCACAACTCGTGGCCGCTCATCGCCGCCGCGCTGGCGGCCTCCCCGGCCACCGGATAGCCGAAACCGGTGTCATCGCGGCCGGGACGACTCCGCGGCGCCGGTGATATTGCGCGCCATCCCGCCGAAAACGATCGTATGGAACGGCGCGATGGACTTCCAGTACAGATGTCCGGCCAGCCCATGCGGTTCGAACACCGCGCATTGGCGATAGGTGGCGCCTGGACCGTCCGGCTCCACCGCGAGCTCGAGCCACGCCCGGCCGGGAACCCGCATCTCGGCGCGCAGACGCAGCATCCGGGGCCGCTCGATCCGCTCCACCCGCCACCAATCCAGCGCCTCCCCTTCGTGCAACCGGTGCGGATCGCGGCGTCCGCGGCCGAGACCGGCGCCGCCCGCGAGCCGGTCGATCCATCCGCGCAGCGACCAGGCCAGCGGGAAGGAATACCAGCCGTGCTCGCCGCCGATCGCCTCGATCACCCGCCACAGCGTCGCCGGGTCGGCGTCGGTGTGGCGTTCGCGCACGTCCCGGTACAGCGAACCGCCCGACCACTCCGGGTCGGTGGGCAGCGGATCCGACGGCGCGCCCGGCGGATGCGCGTCCGACCACCTGGTCGGCACGTCCAGATCACGAATCCTGCGCAGCGCCAACATCACCGCCCGCCGGTAACCGGTCGGTCCGTCCGGCGGGTCCGGAATGAGGTCGGCGATCGCGTGGTCGCGGCAGACCACGTCGTTGATCAGCGACTCCATCAGCGGAACGGCGATCGCGCGCGGCACCGGGGTCACCAGGTTCACCCACTGCGCCGACAACCACGGCGTCAGCACCGACACCGGCACGATCAGCCGTCGCGGCAGCTGGGCCACTTCGGCATACTCGCGCATCATCTGCCGGTAGGTCAGCACGTCGGGGCCGCCGATGTCGAACGCGCCGCCCGCGCCTTCCGGCAGCGTCGCCGCTGCGGTCAGGTAGTACAGCACGTCACGCACCGCGATCGGCTGGATCCGGTTGCGCACCCAGCGCGGGGTGATCATCAGCGGCAAGCGCTCGGTCAGATAGCGCAGCATCTCGAAACTGGCCGAGCCGGAACCGATGATCACCGCGGCCCGCAGCACCAGGACCGGCACCGGACCCGCTCGCAAGATCTCGCCGACCTCGGTGCGGGAGGCCAGGTGCCGCGATAGCCGCTGGGCGTCAGGGACGATGCCGCCCAGGTAGACGATCCTGGTCAGCCCGGCGCGCGCCGCCTCGGCCGCGACCAGCGTGGCCGCCTCCCGGTCCACTGTGTCGAAATCGGCCCGCGTCAGCGAGTGGACCAGGTAGTACAGCACGTCCTGCCCCGCGAGCGCGGCGCGCACGTCGGCGGCCGAGGTCACGTCGCCCGCCACCACCTCGACGCGATCGCGCCAAGGCGCCTCGGTGAGTTTGCCGGGTGTGCGTGCCAGCACGCGAACCGTGTGACCGGCGCGCAGCAACTCCGGCACCAGTCGTCCGCCGATGTAGCCGGTCGCACCGAACACCACACACCGCACGGCAACCACCCTTCCGATGACCTGCTCAGGTGATGACCGAGGGCCGAGGGGTCAAACAGCGACCGCGGCGCCTGCGCACGGGGATCGGCCGAGCGCGAGCCCTGCTCGATCGCACGACGGCGTGCCAGACTGGGCCGGTGAGCGAAAGCAGCAAAAGCGGCAGACCGGACGAACCCACACCGCCCGATCGCGGTGATGTCATCGGTATGGGCCTGCTGTGGCTGGCCAAATGGGCGGTGTGCATCGTCGCGATCGCGGCGGGCGCGTGGGTGCTCGGCTTCCTGGTCGCCCGGCTGTGGGTGGTGATCCTGCCGGTGGCGCTGGCGATCGTGATCGCCACCGTGCTGTGGCCGCCGGTGCGCTGGCTCACCGCCCGCGGCTTGCCGCCCGCCGCGGCGGCCTCGATCGCGGTGCTCGGTTTCGTCGGCGTGCTGGCCGGCGTGATCGCGCTGATCGTGCCCTCGGTGGTCGACCAGGCCCCGGAGCTGGCCGACAAGGCGAGCGAGGGCGTCAACCAGGTGCGCGACTGGTTGCAAGGGCCGCCGTTGCGAGTGCGCGAAGAGCAATTGGATTCGGCGGTGGACGCCATCGTGTCCCGGTTGCAGTCGAGTTCCGCGCAGATCGCCAGCGGCGTGTTCACCGGCGTGACCACCGCGACGTCGGCGCTGATCACCCTGTTCCTTGTGCTCGTGCTCACTTTTTTCTTCGTCAAGGACGGGCCGCATTTCCTGCCCTGGCTGCACAGCGTCTCCGGCAGCCGCAGCGGCAGGCACCTGGAGGAGGTGCTCAGCCGCATCTGGGTCGTGCTCGGCGGGTTCATCCGCACCCAGGCGCTGGTCAGCCTGGTCGACGCGGTGCTCATCGGCGCCGGTCTGGTCATCCTCGGAGTGCCGCTGGCGCTGGTTCTCGCGGTGATCACCTTCCTGGGCGGATTCGTCCCCATGGTCGGCGCGTTCGTCGCGGGGGCCCTCGCGGTGCTGGTCGCCTTGGTCGGCAACGGCTTCGTCACCGCACTGATCGTGCTCGGCATCGTCGTCGCCGTGCAGCAGTTGGAGGGCAACGTGCTGCAACCGGTCCTGCAGAGCAGGAGCATGCAGCTGCACGCGGTCATCGTGCTGCTGGCGGTCACCGCGGGCGGCTCGCTGTACGGGATCGTCGGCGCGTTCCTGGCCGTGCCCGTCGTGGCGATCGCCGCGGTCGTCCTGCGCTACGTCGGCGAGCAGATCGACGCGGCCACCGCGCCGCGGCCGGAACCGGACAGCGATCCCGCGGACTGACGCAGCGCCCGCGGCCGCGCACCATCGTTGTACTCAGTCCGAATGTAACTATCGCCGTCGCCCGCCGCGGTTCCTAGCGTCAGTGGACATGACAACTGATGTGGGCACCCCGCTCAACGACATCGCCGACGCGACGGCCGAGGCGGTCGCCGACGACCCGGCGAACGCGCTGGTGGTGTTCCGTGCCTCCGGGACTCCGGAGGGGACGGTGGGCAGCGCGATCTCCCTCGGCAGATACACCGTGCGCGTGGACGAACCGCCGGCGCTCGGCGGCGCGGACACCGCGCCCAATCCGGTCGAGGTGTATCTGGCGTCGCTCATCGCCTGTCAAGTGGTCACCTATCGGTTCTGGGCCCAGCGCCTCGGCATCACGATCGATGAACTGGCCGTGAGCGCCGAAGGCGATCTCGACGTGCGTGGATTCTTCGGCTTGGATGAGAACGTTCGCCCCGGCTTCCAAGCGGTGCGGGTGACGGTTCGCATCGGCGGCCCCGAGACCGCGCAGCGTTATACCGAACTCCAGCAGGCCGTCGACGCGCACTGCCCCGTGCTGGATCTCACGACCGGGCGCACTCCGGTCGACACCACGCTGATCACCGATTAGCGGCCGTCCCGACCAGATCGACCACGCACAAGGAAGGACCTTCCCGATGACCGAACCCGACCTGTCCCAGAACTGGAGCTTCGAGACGAAGCAGATCCACGTCGGACAGATTCCGGACGGCACGACCAACGCCCGCGCCCTGCCGATCTACCAGACCACCTCCTACACCTTCCGCGACACCGCGCACGCGGCGGCGCTGTTCGGTCTGGCCGAGCCCGGCAACATCTACACCCGGATCATGAACCCGACCCAGGACGCGGTGGAACAGCGCATCGCCGCACTGGAAGGCGGCGTGGCGGCTCTGCTGCTGGCCTCGGGCCAAGCCGCGGAGACCTTCGCGATCCTCAACATCGCCAGCGCGGGCGACCACATCGTCTCCAGCCCCCGGCTCTACGGCGGCACCTACAACCTCTTCCACTACTCGCTGCCCAAGCTCGGCATCGAGGTGTCCTTCGTCGACGACCCCGACGACCTCGAGCAGTGGAAGGCCGCCATCCGCCCGAACACCAAGGCGCTCTACGGCGAGACGATCTCCAACCCGCAGAACCACATCCTCGACATCCCGGGGATCGCGGGTGTCGCGCACGACAACGGTGTTCCGCTGATCGTGGACAACACCGTCGCCACGCCGTACCTGATCCAGCCGCTGGCCCACGGCGCCGACATCGTCGTGCACTCGGCGACCAAGTACCTCGGCGGGCACGGCGCGGCCATCGCAGGCGTGATCGTGGACGGCGGCAAGTTCGACTGGACCGGCGGCCGGTTCCCCGGCTTCACCGAGCCCGACCCGAGCTACCACGGCGTCGTGTACGCCGAACTCGGCGCGCCCGCCTACGCGTTGAAGGCGCGCGTGCAGTTGCTGCGCGACCTGGGCTCGGCGGTGTCGCCGTTCAACGCGTTCCTGATCAGCCAGGGCCTGGAGACGCTGAGCCTGCGGGTGGAGCGGCACGTGCAGAACGCGCAGGCCGTGGCCGAATTCCTCACCACCCGTTCCGAAGTGACCTCGGTGTCCTACGCGGGACTGCCGTCGTCGCCGTGGTACGAGCGGGGCCGCGCTCTCGCGCCGAAGGGCGCGGGCGCGGTGATCGGCTTCGAGCTGGCCGGCGGCGTCGACGCGGGCAAGCGGTTCGTCGAGGCGCTGCGGCTGCACAGTCACGTCGCCAACATCGGCGACGTGCGCTCGCTGGTGATCCACCCGGCCTCCACCACCCACTCGCAGCTGACGCCGGAAGAGCAGCTGGCCGCGGGCGTCACCCCGGGCCTGGTCCGGCTCGCGGTCGGCATCGAGGGAATCGACGACATCCTCGCCGATCTGCGCGCCGGATTCGACGCCGCTTCCTGACGCGTCGCGCCCCGGGGCCGATCGGCCCCGGGGCGCTTCCCCGGTCACCCATGCGGATCGGAAGCCGCTCAGCGGGGCGAAAACCCGTTTCGGGCGCGATTTCCTGATTACCGTCGATGAATTGAACCGCAACCGCAGTTTCCATCGACCGACTCTCGGCGCCACCGCTATTCGTCGGCGGCACGCGGATTCGATTGGCGTACGCGCGGTTCCTCGCCCGCGCGAAAGAAATGGAACTGCCGCGCATCCGTAAGGCTTTCTGAACCGAACTAGAAGGGTAGGTATATGTCCTCTTCAGAATGAGGTGGGTAAGTTCATGGGCACAGCAGTACCCGAAATCGAAACTGCGGCACACCCCTTCTTACGCCGCGCCGTCACTCTGGTCGTCGCGAGCGCCATCCCGTTGTCCTTGGTCGGCGCCGCCGCCGGCGCCACCGCCGACCCGCTGCTGCCGGAGATCTCCGTCCAGATCCCGTTCGCCCCGGCGCCCGGCCTCGGCATCGTCCCTGCGGCCGATCCCGCGGACCCCGGAGCTGTTCCGCCCGAGTTCCTTCCGCCCGCGCCCCCGGTCTCCGCGGGCCGCAACGACCTGAGCGTCAACCGGCCGATGCCGGATCCGAACGTGCTCGCGCCGATCGAGCCGCAGCGGCTGCACCTGCCCAACCCCGCCGCCCCGGCTCCCGCGGTCGCGCCGATCGAGGCGCCGCCCGGCACGCTGCGCGTGGGTTCGGTGGTGATCGGCCGTCCCGATTTCATGACTCCCGAGCAGGGCAAGATGTTCAACGACGCGATCGCGGGTCCGGAAGCAAGCATCGCGCAGACCCTGGATTCTGCGGGCTTCGAACCGTCGCGTTCGGACCGCATCGCCGCCGACCTCATCGGCTCCACCGCCATCGGCGCCTCGGTTGGCAGCATGGTGGCCTCGCCGGTGGCCTCGATCGGTGCGGTCATCGGCGCGATCTGCGGCGCCATCGCGGGCCTGCCGATGATTCCGACCGGAACGATCGCCGTCATGGCCCTCGGCGCCGCCATCGGTTACGGATTCGTCGCCTCCCCGGCCATCGCCGTCGGCGCGGCCGTCGGCGCGGGTGTGGGTGTGCTGCAAGGACTTCTGACGCCGCCGACGGTTCCCGCCGCGTAAAGTTCCCCGTGCCGGAAACCGCCCATTACGCGGATCCGGCCTCGATTCCGAATACGCGAGATTTCCGCGAAGACCCGGTTTCCGCCGGGTCTTCTGCTTTTCCGGCGGAAATGGCCGATGTTTGGCCGCCGGATAACGGGCTACTGCGAAGAAGACCGGCTGAAGATGGCCGGCCGGTCGCTTCAGAAGGAGGTTGTGACATGAGCACAGTCGACAAGGCGAAGAACAAGACCGATAAACTCGCTGGTCAGGCCAAGGAAAAGTTCGGCGAGGCGGCGGGCGACCGCGGCAAGCGCGACGAAGGCCGCACCGACCAGATCAAGTCCGACCTGAAAGACGCGGGCGAGAAGGTCAAGGACGCCTTCAAGCACTGACCGTAGCGCCGCGCACGGAGCGCACGCGAGCTGAGCGACGCGCCCGGCCGAAGCGCATAAGGCGGATGGCCGCATCGAGCGGTCATCCGCCTTTTTCTTCCGACCAACTGGTCCAACCAGTTGACGTGTTGACCCTTCTGCGCGACACTCGGCGGCATGGAATTCGCCGCGGTCGCCCGCACCGCCGTCTCCGATGTGGTGTTCGGCCAGATCATCGACGCGATCTTGAGCGGCAAGCTCGCGCCGGAGGCGACGCTGCCCTCCGAGCGCGAACTGGCCGAGATGTTCCAGGTGAACCGCCACGCCGTCCGCGAAGCGCTCAAGCGCGTCCAGCAGAGCGGGCTGGTGCGCGTCACGCCCGGCGGCAAGACGCGGGTTCTGGACTGGCGCTCGCACGCGGGCTTGGACATCCTCACCGCGCTCACGCGCTCCGGCGCGGTGCCCGCGCGGCGGATCCTGCACGACATCGCGGTGATGCGGCGTTCGGTCGCCGCCGACGCGGCCCGGTTGTGCGCCGAACACGCCGACGCCGAGCAGCTGGCGGCGGTGCGACGCGCCGCGGCGACCTACCCGGACGCCACCGCGCCCTTCGACACCGTCGTGGAGGCCGATCTGGCGTTCTGGGTCGCGATCCTGGACGGCTCCGGCAACCTCGCCTACCGGTTGGCGTTGAACACCCTGGTGGCGGGCTATTTCGGGATCGGCATGGAGCTCGTCGCCGAACTCGGCCTGAACAAGGAGTACATCGACCCCGGCGCGCATCGCGCACTCGCGGAGTGCATCGCCCGCCGCGACTCGGACGCGGCCTACGACACCGCGTACACCCTGCTCACCCGCTTGGTGGACGCCCAAGCAGCACCGGAAGATTGACCCCTTGTTCGACCTGATCGCCCACGCCATACCGGTTTTCGTGCTCTGCCTGGCCCTGGAAGCGGCCTCCTTCCACCTGCTGCCAGACGACGACCAACTCGGCTACCAGTTCCGCGACGCACGCACCAGCGTGCTCATGGGACTGGGGAACGTGGTGGTGAATCTCGGCTGGAAACTCGTGGTGGTCGCGGTTTACGCCGCCGCGTACCTTCTCGCCCCGGTGCATCTTCCCGCGGACCATCCGCTGACCTGGGTCGCGCTGTTCTTCGCCGACGAGATCGCCTATTACTGGTATCACCGCACCCATCACACGGTGCGCGTGTTGTGGGCCAGCCACGTGGTGCACCACTCCAGCGAGTTCTACAACCTCTCCACCGCCCTGCGCCAGCCGTGGACCCCGTTCAGCTCGCTGCCCTACTGGCTGCCGCTGGCGCTGGCCGGTTTCCCGCCCTGGATGATCCTGCTGCAACAGTCGGTCAGCCTGGTCTACCAGTTCTTCATCCACACCGAGCGCGTGGCGACGCTGTGGCGCCCCCTGGAGTTCGTGTTCAACACCCCCTCCCATCATCGCGTGCACCACGGCTCCAACGACCGCTACCTGGACAAGAACTACGGCGGCATCCTGATCATCTGGGATCGGCTGTTCGGCACCTTCGAGCCGGAGGGCGAACGCGTCCGCTACGGGCTGACCCAGAACATCGAGACGTTCAATCCGGCGCGCGTCGCCACCCACGAGTGGGCCTCGATCTGGCGCGACCTGCGCGGTGCGCCGTCGTGGCGCGCCCGCGGCGGCTACTTGTTCCGCGGCCCCGGCTGGGCGCCGGCCGACTGATCCGCGGCGGAGCGCCCGTCGCCCTCCTCCTCGACGAGCCGCAGTGCGCTCGGCCACCAGATCCTGCGCCCGATCAGGCTGAACAGCGCGGGGATCACCACCGTGCGCACGACGAACGTATCGAGCAGGATGCCGAGGCCGACCACGATGCCGACCTGCGTCAATGTGATCAGCGGGAGCACGCCGAGCACACAGAACACCGCGGCGAGCACGATGCCGGCACTGGTGATCACCGCGCCGGTCACCGACACCGCCCGCACCATGCCGCGCGTGGTGCCGTGCCGGGGAGTCTCCTCGCGGGCCCTGGTCACCAGGAAGATCGTGTAGTCGACGCCGAGTGCGACCAGGAACAGGAACGCGAACAGCGGCACGCTGATGTCCAACGCGGGGAAGCCGAACACGTGCTCGCTCATCCAGCTGCCGAGACCGAGCGCGGCCAGCGCGCTCAACACCGTCACCGCGACCAGCAGCACCGCGGCGGGCACCGCCCGCAGCAGGGCCAGCAACACCACCAGCACCACGACGAGGATGAGCGGGATGATCAGCTTCCGGTCGCGGCTCGCGGCCGTCTGTACGTCCAGCGCCTGGGCATCGGTACCGCCGACGATCGCGTCGGCCCCTGGCACAGCGGCCACCGACGCCCGCAGCGCCTCGATCGTGTCGAACGCGCGCGCCGACGACGGCGGCGCGTCGATCACCACCGACCACCGGGTGAGCCCGGTCGGCGAGGCGCCGGTCTGCCAGGTCATCACCACGCCCTCCGTGCGATGGAACGCCGCGTCGATGCCCACCGCCGCGTCGCTGCGCGCGAGGACGATCGCGGGATCGGAGGCGCCGGAGGGGAAGTGCCGGGCGAGGGCGTCGAATCCCTCCACCGACTCCGCGCGAACCCGGAACTGCTCGGTCTGCGACAACCCCACCTGCGTCGACAGCAACCCGGTCGCGCAGACGACCAGCACCGCGATGGCGCTTGCGGCGACCACCGCGGGCCTGCGCACCACACGCGCGGCGATGGCGTGCCAGATGCCCTCATCGGCGGTATCGCGGTCGTCGGCCTGCGGCACGAACGGCCAGAACACGTTACGCCCGCACAACGCGAGCGCGGCGGGCAGCGCCAGCAGCACGAACACCACCGCCACCAGCAAGCCGAGCGCGGCCATCACGCCGAGGCTGCGCGTGCTCGGCACCGAGGCGAGCAGCAGCACCAGCAGCGCGGCGACCACCGTCACGTTGCTGGCCAGGATCGCGGGCCCGGCGCGCCGCACCGCCTGGCGCAAGGCGGTGCGGTGGTCGGCTTCCCGGTGCAGTTCGTCGCGATAGCGCGACACCAGCAACAGCGCGTAGTTGGTGCCGGCGCCGAACACCAGCACGCTGGTGACACCGGAGGTCGAGCCGTCGAAGGTCAGGTCGGTCAGGCGCGCCAGCGCGGTTCCGGCGCCGGTGGCCACCCGATCGGCCGCGCCCACCACCGCGAGCGGCACCAGCCACAGCACCGGGGAACGGTAGGTCGCGATCAGCAGCACGGCGACGACCACCGCGGTCACCGCCAGCAGGGTGACGTTCGCGCCGGAGAACGAGTCGGCGATGTCGGCGCCGAATGCCGGACCGCCGGTGACCTGCAGCAACAGTCCGTCGGGCAGCCCGTCCCCGGCGACGGTACGGATGTCGCCGATGCGGTCGGTGAGCGCGAATCCGCTCAGCTCGGCGTCCACGGGCACTTGCCCGATCGCCGCTTTCCGATCCGGGGAGGCGAGCAGGTCGGTCGGACCAGGGGTGCGTCCCGACGCGCGGGCCACCGCCGCCACGGTGGCGTCGCGGTCGTCATCGGTCAGTTCGCCGCCGTCGGCGCGCGTGACCACGATGATCGCCGCGGCCGACCCCGCGTCCGGGAATTCCTTCAGCGCCTGTTCCACCCGCGCGGATTCCGCCGAGGACGGCAGCGCGGTGGGGGCCTGCCCGGCGGACTCGTTTTCGCCCACCGCGCCGATCAGGCCGATCGATGCCGCGGCGAGCACCACGAGCAGCACCCACGAGGTCCGGGCGGTCACCACCGACGCATAACGATCCCAAGCACTCACCCCGCAACTCTCTCAGAAACTGAAATATTAAGCAATTGAGACACCTCGGTGAACTACGCTGACGCCCGTGTGCGAAAGGATGCCCCATTGACCGCTGATCCGAACGTCGACAGACCGGACCGCACCGGACTGGAAGCCGACATCGCCGCCGACATCCGGGCACTCACCGCGATCTCGGAGCAGATCGGGCAGGTCTTCGCGCGGTCGCACGACCTGCGCGCGGGCGACTTCCGCGCACTGATGCACGTCGCGACCGCCGAGATCGAGGGCGCGCCGCTGACCGCGGGCGCGCTCGGCAAGCTGATGGGAATCTCCTCGTCGGCGGTGACCTACCTGGTCGAGCGCATGATCGATTCCGGCCACCTGCGCCGCGCCGCCGATCCGGCCGACCGCAGGCGGGTCATCCTGCACTACGACGAGCACGGCATGGACGTGGCCCGCGGCTTCTTCACACCGCTCGGGCAGCGGACCCGCGCCGCGATGGCCGAACTGCCCGACGCGGACCTGCGCGCCGCGCACCGCGTGCTGGTCGCCGTCGTGCAGGCGATGCGGGGCTACCACGGCGAGCTGACCGGCGACTGAATGCCGCCCGGGGCGCGCGCGTCAGTCCCGCAGCGCCTGCTCGCGCAGCGATTTCAAGGTCTTCGACAGAATCCGCGAGACCTGCATCTGCGAGCACCCGATCCGCTGGGCGATCTGCTCCTGAGACATCGAATCGAAGAAGCGCATCACCAGCACCTGCTTCTCGCGTTCGGGCAATGCCGCCAGCAGCGGCTTCACCGCCAGGTAGTTCTCCACGGTGCCGAAGTCAGGGTCCTCGGCGCCGAGCGTGTCCAGCAGCGAGGGACCGCCGGACTCCGACTCGTCGGTGTCGGAGGCGGCGTCGATCGATGAGGTCTGGTAGGCGTTGCGGGCGATCAGCGCCTGGGTCACCTCGTTCAGATCCGCGCCCAGCTCCTCGGCGATCTCCCGCGCCCGCGGCATCCGGCCCAGCCGCTGCGACAGGATCTCCACCGTCGGACCGATGGTGGACTGAATCTCCTTGAGCCGGCGCGGCACTCGCACCGACCAGGCGTAGTCGCGGAAATGCCTGCGCACTTCGCCCATGATCGTCGGCACCGCGAACGAGAGGAAGGTCGCGCCGTGCCCCGGATCGAAGCGGTCGACGGCGGCGAGCATGCCCACCCGCGCGATCTGCAACAGGTCCTCGAAGCTCTCGCCGCGGCCGCTGAACTTGCGCGCGATGTGCTCGGCCAGCGGCAGGCACCGCTCGATCACCTCGGTGCGCAGGGCTTCGCGGCGCGGATCGTCCGGAGCCAGCGCGGCCAGTTCGGCGAAGAGCGGCTCGATATTGTCGTAGGTATCTCCCCGCGATTTCCGCTTGGAAGCGACCTGATTCGGCTCGCTACTCATTATTCGAGCCGCCGCGCACCCACCGGAAGTCGACGACAGTCGGGTAGCCGCCCGCCGCGGCGTCGTGCGCGCCTCGGGTGGCCGACACCGAGTGGGTGAGCGTCGCCACGATGTGCCAGCCGAAACCGGACTCGTCCGGGCTGCTGTCCGACACCGTGACGGTGGAGACGCGCACGTCCACCGCGTCGTCCTCGAAGCCGAACGCGCACTCCAGCTCCGCGCCGTCCACCGCGTCGAGCACCAGCGCGCTGGCCACCTCGTCGAGGGCGAGCCGGATGTCGGTCACCTCGTCGATGCCGAAATCGGCCATGAGCGTGACGGTCTCGGCCAAGGCACGCAACATCGCCAGCTGTTCGGACACCGCGGGCACCCGCACGCTGATCGTGCCGGTCCGCGTCGTCGCGGGAGGAGTCCCCTCACCCTTGCTCATGCACCGCTCCCAGAAGTCGCGCCGTCCGTCGGAGCGCCAAGCCTACGCCCTCTCGTCCGGGCGGTTCGATCGGCCACGGCACAGCGCGCGCGTCTGCGCCGTGGACGGCCCGTCGCGCGAGGCCGCGACGCGCTCCCCGCGACGGCCTTCGACGCCGATGGACAGCGCGTTCGCCGGCGCATCGGCCCGCGCTCGCCGTCCCTGCGCTCACCTGGACTCCGGCGCGGCAGGAACCCCGGTCCGTTCGGACGGAAGACGGCGACGGCCGTCGCCGATCGCGCGCACCAGATCGGTATAGGCGATCTCCAGTTCGGCCAGCCGGGTCCATGCCGCGTGCATGCGCTCGCCACCGGGATCGTCGTGCATGAGCAGATGGAACGCGTCTTCCGCGACGGCGGCCATCCGGTCGATCATCTCGCCGAGGCTCTCGTCGTGCACCCGCACCGCGGGGTCGGCACTCGGCAGGTGCAGCGCCGCCCAGGTGTCGATCCGATCGACCAGCTCGGCGCGTCGCCGCCGCGTGTCGACCGACTCTCGCCCGTCCTCCCGGCACTGCCGGTGCAGTTCGGTCAGCTCGCGCGCCCACCGGCTCACCGGGCCCTCCACGTGCTGGCCGCCCAGCGCGCACAGCAGGGCGCTCGGACTCGGCAAGGCCGAACCCTCGGACAGCTTTCGCGGTCGCGCACGCTGGACCAGCATCGGCCTACCTCCCCGGCCGACCGCACCGCTCGCACGGCCGGTCGTCCAAGCCTTCATCAGAACAGCGTTCATACCCGATCGGGCATGCCCGCTGCGGGCAGAGGCAAACTCACAGGGGCGCAGTGAGTTCGAGATGGATGCCGTCCGGATCGGAGAACGACAGGATCGCGATGCCGAAATCGGCCATCTCGGTGATCTCGCCGTGCTCGATGCCCGCCTCGGACAGGCGAGCGGCCGCGGCCACCAGATCGTCCCGCGCCGGGACGGTGAAACTGAGATGGTCCAAACCCACCCGCTCGGAATCGAATCGGTCCGCCGGATCGGCGACCGGGCGCAGGCCGAGCAACATGCCGTTGGCCTGGAACACCACCCCGCCGAACAGCCGCATCGGATCGGTGCGCACCGCAGGATCGTCCGGACTGCCCGGCGATTCGGCGGCGATGGGGAAACCGAGCACGTCGCGGTAGAAGGCACGCGACCGAGCGATATCGGTCACGGTCAGCCGGATGTGATGCGTCCCGGTCGTTTCGATCATGGTCACGCTCCCGAGCGGTGTACGGCGGTCCGATCGGCTCCCTCGCGCTGTCGGCGGGCAACCGTCTCGCGATGACGGTAGGACAGAATCCCGGCGGAACCGAGTGTCGTGAACGACATCTTCGGTACCGTTTCCGACATGGATGTCGTCGTCTTCGTAGTGGACGGCGTAGCCGATTTCGGATACGCCGCCTTGCTGGAGACCTTCAACACCGCCAACGCCGTGCGCACCGAACTGCCCGACCCGCCGCAGCCGTGGCGGGTGCGCAGCGCGTCGTTCGGGACCACGGTGCGATCCGGCAACGGCAACACCGTGCCGACGGTCCCGCTCGACGAGCTCGGCGACGCGTTCGAGCTGATGATCGTGCCCGCCGTGAACGTCATGGAGGCCGCGGCGCTGATCGACCTCGTTTCCGCACCCGCCAGCCGGCCGGTGCTCGACCGGCTGGCGGCGGCCCGCGATCGGGGCGCGCACCTCGCCGGGGCCTGCACCGGAACGTTCTTCCTCGCCGAGGCGGGCGTGCTGGACGGTTCCCCGGCGACCACGAGCTGGTGGCTCGGTCCCAGCTTCCGGCGCCGCTACCCCAGCGTGGAACTCGACGAGGGACGCACGCTGTGCCGCGGCCCGCGCGTCACCACCGCGGGCGCCGCGCTGTCGCACATGGACCTCGCGTTGTCGCTGATCGCGGGCAAGAGCCCGGCGCTGGCCGAACGCGCCATGCGCTACCTGGCGGTGGGCGCGGGACGACCGCAACGTGAGTTCATCGTTCCGGAGATCATCGCCCGTGGCGATTCCGTCACCGCCGCCTTCGAACGCTGGGTGCGCGCCCATCTGGGCGAGAATTTCCGGATATCCCAGGCCGCTCGCGCCATCGGTGTCACCGAACGCAGCCTGCAGCGGGCCACCCACGCCGAACTCGGCATGTCCCCCACCGAATTCGTGCACGACATCCGCCTGGAACGCGCCGTGCAGTTGCTGCGAACCACCTCGCTCACGGTGGACGCGGTGGCCGCCAAGGTGGGCTACCTCAATGCCGGAACCCTGCGCGGATTGTTCCGCCGCCGCCGCGGCGTGTCGATCTCCGAGATTCGCATGACGCGCGTGTCCTATTGAGCCGACCCCATCGGCACGAGCCGGTCCCGCGACGGCAGTTGCCCCAATTCGAACGTCGCCGAAATCGACAGTAGCCAATGGGCCGCGCTTACCGCCCCGGTTATCGGAATCGGCTGTCTCGCAGGCGGATTCCTATACGGCGCGGGATTGCCCAGGAGCGGTGAATCCTTCGGCGAATTCGATGAAGTTCTGCACGACGGTCTCGGCCTCCCGCCGCACAGTGCGCTTGAGCAGCAGGCCGGGCAGCAGGAGCGAGGATTGCAGCTCGGTGTGATACCAGACCTGCGATCCCGAGACGTCCTCGGAGACTTCGAACCAGCCACCGCCGCCGACCCCGACACAGCTGTCCACGACCTGCCAGGACACTCGATCCTCGGTCCACTCGTACTCCAGCACCTGGAGATCGGACCTGCCAAGCGGGGTCTCCGCGGTGACGTAAACCCGCTGCGGACGACCAGATTCGTCACGAGTGGCCACGCGCGCATCCGAATGCGTCGACCATTCGGGAAGCAATTCGATCGCGGCGACCGCATCGAAGACCTGTGCGGGATGGACGCCGACGGCGAAATGGATATCGGTTTTTACGCGCATAACTCCTCCACCCCCGGGACCAACCCGGCCGATTCTGCCCGTGCCCCTTCCCATCCGTCAACACGGGTGCGACTCGCAAACAGCAACCACCCACAAAGTTCGATGTCAGACACTTCCCATAGTCGGAAATAAGCAGTCAGCTACTTACCGGCTATTGGCAGTTCCAGCAGTTACCGGTGAGTATAAAAGTGGCCGGTCCGAGAATTCGTCCCTTGCATTCGTGGCACGACTCCGGCGCGAACTGAGCGAGTTCATTTCCCACCCGCAAGCAGTGCTCGTCATCCCGGGGAACGGGCGGCCACGCCGACCACCTCGAGCCCACGGCAGAATGGGCCGGTGCAGATCGGGATGCTTGGACCGCTCGAGATCCGGCTAGACGACGGTGGATCGATCGAGGTACCGGGTGCCCGATTGCGGGCGCTGTTGATCGCCCTCGCGCTCGAACCGGGCCGCACGGTCCCGAGAACGACGCTGGTCGATTGGATCTGGGGCGAGCAGCCGCCCGCCGACGCGGCGAACGCCGTACAGGCGCTGGTCTCCCGGCTGCGCAGACTGCTGCCGGAGGGGTCGCTCGACGGGCAGGCGGGCGGATACCGGCTGACGGTGCGACCCCACGCCGTCGACGCCGTGCGGTTCCAGCAGCTTCTCGACCAAGCCCGCGGCGGTGACGACACGCGCCGGGCCGAACTCCTGCGCGAAGCTCTCGGCCTGTGGCGCGGTGCGCCCATGCAGGATGTCGGGATACCGGACAGCGCGGCTTTCGACACGGTGGTCACCCGGCTGGAGGGGCTGCGCCTGGCCGCCATGGAGGACCGATACGAAGCGGAGATCCGCCTCGGCCGCGGCACGGAACTGATCACCGAACTCACCGAGCTGGTGGCCATGCACCCGGTACGGGAACGGCTGGTCGCCGCGCTGATGCGTGCGCTCGGCGCCGCCGGGCGTGGCGCCGAGGCACTGGTCGTGTACCAGCGCGCACGCGAAGCGCTCGCCGACACGTTGGGCGTCGATCCCTCGCCGGAGCTCTCCGCGCTCCACGTCGCACTGCTGCGCGGTGAAGTGCGGTCCGAGGAAGCCGGCCGCAAGACGAATCTGCGGGCAGAGTTGACCACATTCATCGGCAAATACGCCGACGTCGCCGCCGTGCGCGAACTCATCGCGAACCATCGGCTCACCACGTTGACCGGCCCCGGGGGTTCGGGCAAGACCAGGCTGGCCCTGGAAACCGCGCGGACCATGCTCGACGACCTGCCGGACGGGGCCTGGCTGGTGGAACTGGCGTCCATCGGCGCGAGCGGCGACCTGGCGCAATCGGCGCTCGCCGCGCTGGGGCTGCGGGACGCGCTGCTCGGCGGCGCACCGAACACCGAACCGATGGACCGGCTCGTCGCGGCGATCCGCGAGCGCGAGACGCTGTTGATCCTGGACAACTGCGAGCACGTGATCGAGTCCGCCGCGGCGTTCGCCCACCGATTGCTCGGGGAGTGCGGGCGGCTGCGGATCCTCGCGACGAGCCGGGAACCGCTCGGCATCATGGGCGAGGCGTTGTGGCTGGTGGAGCCGTTGGCGTTACCGGCGCAGGACGCGGACCCCGGCCAGATCGAGTCCTCCCCGGCCGTTCAGCTGTTGCGGGACCGGGCCGGCGCGGTGCGCAAGGATCTCACCGCCGACGCCTCCACCCTGGCGACCATGGCGCGCGTCTGCCGCGCGCTCGACGGCATCCCGCTGGCCATCGAACTGGCCGCGGCCAGGCTGCGCACCATGTCGCTCGATCAGCTCGCCCACCGCCTCGACGATCGGTTCCGCCTGCTCACCGGCGGCAGCCGGACCGCGATCCCACAGCACCGGACGTTGCGCGCGGTGGTCGACTGGAGCTGGGAGCTGCTCACCGACGCGGAACGGCTGGTGCTGCGCAGGCTCGCGGTGTTCTCCGGCGGCGCGAGCCTGGAGGCCGCCGAGCAGGTCTGCGCGCACGTCGACGGTGAGGAGAGCGTGACGGTCGGGCGGTGGGAGGTGCTCGAGCTACTGACCGCGCTGACCGAGAAATCGCTGCTGCTCACCGTGGAGGACAGCGGGCCGCGCTTCCGGATGCTCGACACGATCAAGCAGTACGCCCGCGACCGGCTCGCGGAGTCGGGGGAATCGGAATCGGCGCGCCGAGCGCATCTGGCGTACTTCACCGAACTCG
The DNA here is from genome assembly GCF_053586955.1 of Nocardia sp. NPDC003726. Lineage (NCBI taxonomy): Bacteria > Bacillati > Actinomycetota > Actinomycetes > Mycobacteriales > Nocardiaceae > Nocardia > Nocardia sp. NPDC003726. The sequence continues at coordinate 169,297 of NZ_JBSFNF010000012.1, forward strand.
CCGACAGCGCGGAGCCGCACCTGCGCCGAGCCGAGCAGTTGGAGTGGCTGGCCACGCTCGAGGTCGAACACGACAACATCGCTGTCGCGATGCGCGGCGCGCTCGCGGCCTCGGACGCGGCCGGGGCGATGCGCCTCGCGGCGGCCACGGGCTGGTACTGGTGGCTCGGCGGGCACAAGGCCGAGGGCATGGAATTGATCACCGCGGCTGCCGAGACGTCCGGCGAGGTGGACGACGAGACCAGGGCCAGGGTGTACGGGCTGATCGCGCATTTCATGAGTTCCGGGCCGGGTGACGAGCGCCAAGTGGCGGAATGGATCCGCAAGGCATACCGGTTCAGCCGGCGCGGTCCCAGCCGGTACCCGCTGCTGGCGTTCGTGGCCGCGCTGGAACAGATGTTGCAGGGGCCGGACGCGTTGCTGCCCGCGTTCGAACCGCTCCTCACCGACGACGACCCCTGGGTGCGGGCGCTGGCGCGGCTGCAGTTGGGCAAGGCGCGGATCGCGCTCGGCCGGGCGGGGCGGGAAGCGGACGAGTATCTCGAGACGGCGCTGGCCGAGTTCAGGGCCATCGGCGAGCGCTGGGGTATTTCGTTCGCTCTGACCGAACTGGCGAATCGGATCGCCATGCGCGGTGAGTTCGCCGGTGCGTGCGAGTACCTCGAACAGGCGATCGCGGTAGTGGCCGAGGTCGGCGCGATCGAGGACATCTTCCTCATGCGGGCCCGGCAGGCTCAGTTGTACTGGCTGCTCGGTGACACGCGGGCGAGCGCGGCGGCCATGGCGGAGGCGCAGCGGCACGCGGATCGGTCGGCCTGGCCGAACGCGCTGGCCGAACTCGCCATGACCAAGGCGGAGCTGGCCCGGTGGAGCGGCGACACCGAGCAGGCACGCCGGCAGATCGAGATCGCGGCGACCATGCTGGGCAGCGATGCGGAACAGCCCTACGTCACGGCGCTGACCCACAGCCTGCTCGGCTACCTCGCAGCCGGTCTCGACGAAGCCCGCGAACAACACGCCGCCGCCTTCCGTGCGGCAGCCGACACGGGGTACGCGCCGCTGATCGCGCAGATACTCGTGGGGATCGCCGACCTGGCGCTGCGCGCGGGCCACGACGAGCAGGCCGTGCGACTGCTCGCGGCCGGCGCCGGGGTGCGCGGTCTGTCCGACCGGTCCCAGCCGGATGTGACCCGAATCGAGCAGACAGCACGACGTCGCCTCGGTGACCAACGGTTCACCGAGGCGACGAGCGAGGGAGCGCAGGCGAGTTGGCGCGAACTGGTCGCCGCCGCGCTCGCCGGCTGACGGGGCACGGAGCGGGTCAGGCGGCGGTGGCGTGCCGGATGACGATGTTGCCGTAGGAGTTGCGCGCGTACACCCGCACGACGTCCGCGTTGCCGTCCGCCCGGTCCACCGGTCCCATCTGGTTGCGCACGGCACCGTGCAGGGCGTTGGTTTCCAGCTCCACCGCACTGCGCGGGCTGATTCCGACCTGTACCTCGCCCATGGACGTTTCCAGCCGGAGCACGCCGCGCGACGCTTCGCCGATGCGGATGTCGCCTTTGGCGGTTTTCGCGGTCACCGAATCGCGCGGACGCTCCACGGTGATGTCGCCCGCGGATACCTCCAGGTCGCACTCGCCGAGTTCGCCCGCGCCCAGCAATCGGCCCACCGCGGCGGTGCCCTTCAGCCGCGAGCCGGTGGGCACCTCGACGGTCAGCTCGATCGACGGGTTGCCGCCGAACGGGGTGTAGGTCCGCCAGTCTTTCGGCGTTCTCACGGTCAAAGCGGCCGCGGTGAATTCGACTCGGGTCTGCTCGGCGGCGCGCACGTCGCCCTTCTTGGACGGGTCGGCAGGGCGGACCGCGACGACGGTGTCGGTGCGGTCCGAGGCGATCACCGTGACGTGACCGGAGAGCACGTCGATGGTGACGTCGATCGGTTCCGGGGTCTCGAATGTGGGCATGGCTGTCTCCTGTGAGGGTGGAACAGGGGCTGGCAGAGCCGGCGGATCGACTACACGCGCTTGTCGAATGTGGCGCGCGACCACAGGTATCCGACGAGGGCGAACCCGGCGCACCAGGCGAGCGCGGCGGCGGTGTAACCGCCGGAGGGGTGGCCGAACAGAAACCCCCGCAACGCTTCGATGATCGGCGTGAAGGGCTGATACTGCGCGAACTGCCGGATGCCGGGCCCCATCTGCTCGGCGGGCACGATCGCGCTGCTCACGAACGGCAGCATGATCAGCGGCACCACCGTCATACCCGCGGATTCCGGCGTCTTCGCGGCCATTCCCAGCGCGACCGTGAGCCAGGCGGCCGCGAACGATGTCGCCGCCATGATGCCGATCGCGCCGAGCCAGTCGAGCGCGCTCGCCGGCGACCGGAACCCCAGTGCGAACGCCACACCGAGGACGGCGGCGATGGCCACCACGTTGGTCAGCACGGTGGCCGCCACATGGCCGGTCAGCACGGCGCCACGGGAGACGCTCATGACCTTGAACCGGTTGATGACGCCCTTGGCCATGTCGGAGCTCACCGACACCGCGGTGCCCGACAACCCGTAGCTGATGGCCAGCAGGATCATGCCCGGCGTCGCGTAGTCGATGTACTGTTCTCCGACGTCGAACGCGTTGCCGAACACGTACACGAAGATCAGCATCATCACGACCGGCATCAGAGCCGCGTTGAATATCGTGACCGGGGTCCGGGCGATGTGCTTGAAGTTGCGGCGCAGCATGATCGACGAATCGGCCAGCGGTGCGGAAATGGTGCTCATTGTGCGACAGCCTCCGTGGTGGCGTGACCGGTCAGGGCGAAGAAGACATCGTCGAGATCAGGGGTGTGGACGGAGACCTCGTCGGCGTCGACCGAGTCTTCGGCGAGCCGGTTCAGCAGCTCCCGCAGCGATTTCGTCCCGCCGTCACCCGGGACACGCAACATCAGCGCCTCGTCGTCGCGGGTGGCGGCGGGCAGAATCCGCGCCGCCGCGTCCAGTTCGTCGACGTGGGTGAACCGGAGCCGGATGTGGCTGCCGGGTATCCGGCGCTTGAGTTCGTCGGGCGTGCCCGCGCCGACGATGCGGCCCTGGTCGAGCACCGCGATCCGGTCGGCCAGTTGATCGGCTTCCTCGAGGTATTGGGTGGTGAGGAAGATCGTCACACCCTCGGTCGTCAGTTCCCGGACGATCTCCCACATGGTGCGGCGGCTGCGCGGATCGAGTCCGGTGGTCGGCTCGTCCAGGAAGACGATCCGCGGCTTGGTGACCAGCGTCATCGCCAGGTCCAGTTTCCGGCGCATACCCCCGGAGTAGGTCGAGGCCTGCTTGCGCGCCGATCCGGTCAGATCGAACCGTTCCAGCAACTCGGCGGCCACCCGCTTGCCCTCCTGGGGCCGCAAATGGTGCAGATCCGCCATCAGCCGCAGGTTCTCCTCCCCCGTCAGCAGATCGTCCACCGCCGCGAACTGGCCGGTCACCCCGATCGCCGCGCGCACCGCGTCGGGCTCGGTCGCGATATCGTGCCCGGCGACGCGCGCGGTGCCGCCATCGATCTTCAGCAGGGTGGTCAGCACGTTCACCGCCGTGGTCTTGCCCGCCCCGTTCGGGCCGAGCAGAGAGAAGATCGTGCCGGCACCTATTTCCAAATCGATGCCATCGAGGATCGTCTTGTCCCCGTATGCTTTTCGCAGCCCGGAAGCTGTAATCGCTGAACTGTTCACACGGATACTGTCGCCAGCCCGGCTGATACGGTCCTGACACCGGCCTGACATGTCCGCTGACACGGTGGCCACGCTCGGAAGCGCGGCCCGTCAGGGATGGAGTCACCCGGTGCAACGCGCCAGTCCACCGGGATCGAAAATACGTTCGACTCGAGGTAAGGTGCCGGAGCATGCCGGACCACGAGCCCATCCTCTTCGCTCGAACGCGGATCAACGACGTGCGCAGGCAGCTGCTGGACGCGGCCGCGTTCGGCAAACATCTGGGACCCGAACAACTGGAGAACATGGCGGGCAAGCTGGCCGAGGGTTTGCGCGCGTACACCGAGGCCTTCGCGGCCGAAGCCACACCGGTGAACCCGCCCGCCGACGGCCGCGCCTGCCTCGACTACCGCGGACGCATTCGCTGAAGGCCGGACTCCGCGATTTCGTATTCGTCCCGGCAGAAGCGTTGTCGGCGACACCCGTTGCGATGGGTACGCAGGCGGGCTAGATCGGGCGGAAGCCCGCTCCGGGGCCGCCGCGCGCGTCGACGTCGTCGAGGATGGTGGTCATCTTCATCCCGAGCTGCGGCCCGAGGCACGGCACCGTCACGTACGCGTTCACCATGCTCACCAGCGTCGTCCCGACTACGACCGGCCCACCGGAGTCACCGGGGACGACGCATATCTGCGTCCAGGTCCACGTGCTGGGCTCCACCACGTCTCCGTAGGTCAGTCCGCAGGTCTGACCGGTGCTATAGCCTTCCTTGCACGCGATATCGGGGAACTTCGCAGGGCCGCCCACCTGGGTGATCGTCGTGTTGCCGACGCGGCTCACCGGCACCACCTTGTCCGGTTCGAACACGATGACGGCGTAATCCATGTCGACGTTGGTCTGGGCGACAGTCCCGACCGGGCCTGCTTCGCGATCGGCCGCCGCGGTGACGCTGCTGCCCTCCCCACCACAATGCGCCGCGGTGAAGCCCACCAGCCGGCCCGCGCCATCGTGCCCGATGGTGGTGAGCGAACAGATGCCCTGCTCGTTGACGACGATGCCGGAGCCGCCGCCCAGCACGACCGGAACGGCGGCGCGCGCCGTACCCGCCTGCGCCCCGATCAGTGTCGCGCATGCTGCGAGCGCAGCAGCTGTTCCCGCAAGTTTCTCGAACATGCCGCATCCAATCGGTCGAAGGGAAGATCGTCCCCCCATGCCGCGCGAACATACTGCTGTGCACTTGAAAGGCTCGTCGACCAGGCGTCCATCACCAATGGTGCGGGATGCAGCCGGTTCAGGTGTGCGTCCTTGATGACGAAACGCCGACGGTCACGCCACGATCTGGTGCGCGGGCGTGCCGTGCGGCGTTCGTCGTTTTGTCGGCGATGCTGCCCAGCGAATCAGGCGAGGCAGACCGGGAAGAAGAAGATGAACGGCGGGAAGAAACAGACCGGCCAGAAGAATGGCGCCCAGAACAAGAATGCGTCATTGGTCTGCACTTGCCCATGCTGGGAGACGTCCACGGCTGCCGGAGGGGCAGGCACAGGGGCTCCTTCGGGGGAGGCGGTAGCCACGCCCGAACCGAAAGCGATCAGCGGCACACAGGCTGCCGCCGATACGGCTGCGATAACCTTGGTTTTGGTCATGATGCTTCCTTCAACTGACTGGTGGGATGCCTTCGCCCGTTCGTTGAAGACCTCCCGCATATGACCTCTCTCACTCTTCTCTCAGGAAGCGCGCGACATCATCGTCCCCGGGGTCGGAAACACTCACCCCCCGGGGTGAAACCGGAGGTGAGCACGGGCACCCGCGCCGGTGCCGTGCTAATGGCAGAAATCTCGTCTACGTCCTTCCTTCCACCGCGCCCGGTCTGCCAACCGCGTCCAGCGCGGGCCGGGATACGTCAACTCGGCATGCCCACCGCCGTCTCGATACCCGCCGAGCCAAGAGAAATGGGGGCTCTCCCGCCGGTCTACGATCAGCCCGACCTTCTGAGAGGAAATCATGACCAAGTCCTTCGCCGCTGCGCTCGCCGCGACCGCCGCCGCTCTGCTCTTCCTGCCCGCCGCCCCCGCGCAAGCCCGATCCCCCTTCTGCGCCAGGGCCATCGAACTGATCAACATCGCGATCGACACGAACGGCGGCACCCTCGACGGCGCGACGGCGGCAGAGCTGTCCGACCGACTGAACGCCCTGGCCTATCTCACCCAAGGCGCGGAGCAGGACGCCATCACCGCCTACGCCAACGCGCTGGTAGACGAGAACGTCACCGACCTCAACCCCTACACCGACGAACTCAACCGCGCCTGCGCCTGAATACGAGCTTCACCCCCGTTTGGTGGCTTGCCCCTAACGCTTCGCGACGAATGATCCATTACACGGACCGAACGACAACCGTCGACTAAACCGTGACGCCGAGCCGTCCGGCCAGTGCCCGCGATTCCCGCTCGACGATCTTTCCGCCGTGAGTGACCAACTCGGCAGCAAGTTTTCGCGACAGCGGAAGAAGGGGCGTCAGGGTGCGCCTGGTCTCGAAGATGATCGCGAATGGCGCACCGCACTCAGCACACCCCGGCGCCGTCCTCAGCCCGCCTAGAACCCGCGAGTGGCACATGACGGAGGCCGATCGCGAGCGACCTCTCGGTCATGTGCCACTCACGCGCGGGATCGGACGCGCCCCGCCTGCAAACGCCCGGCACGGATGCGGCGAGTTGGAGAATTGGAGCAACTTGGCCGCCGGCATGGGTATTTGCACTGATAGGCGGGCCTCGTTCAGGGACAAGCCGTGACGGGATGCCGGGTTCGTCATGCGCTGCGCAGCCGAATTCTTCGGGTCGCGTCGAGATGCCGGTCGACGGTGAACTGTGCGGTGGTGCCGACGATGGGGGGCGTGCCGGACCAGGACAGGACGGACCAGAGGCCGTCGAATGCTACGCAGTATTCGCGGTTGCTGGGGAAGACGTCGGTGATCTCGGCGGTGACTGCGGAGCCGACGGGGTGGCGGTTCTTGGCGGCGCACCATTCGGACTCGCTCGAGACGGGAAACCTTGGCGTGCTCGACCGGAAGGCGGGATCGAGAGGCCAGAGGCGAACCTGGCCGCGTGTGTGCTGGAGAACCTCGAACTCGGTCACTGTGCCCACGGCCGGCCATTGCTCGGCGGAAAACGGCAGACTCAGGATGTCGACGAATCCGGTGGGTGGATGGCCCAAGTCGACGAACAGTCCGACAACGCCGGGTCGCGGAATCAGCGTGACCACTCCGGTCACATGGTCACCGATCGGATAAAGGCCGTGCGCGGCCTTGAGTTCGTCTTCGAGTTGGGGGTCAGGTTCGATCATCGTTGGGCTATTTCAACGATCACTTCTACCGGTTGTCAACGGCCCGATGCGAAGGCGCATTATCTATCGTGGACGAGCGCTGTTCAAGATCGAAACCGCTCGTGAAAAACAAAACCCCCTGATCAGGGCCTATTTGTGGGGCGGGCGGGGCTCGAACCCGCGACCAATGGATTATGAGTCCACGGCTCTAACCGACTGAGCTACCGCCCCATCCCGCGGGAACCGCGAGCGTTGGGGATGCTACCGGGTCGGGTGGGTTCCGGACCAGTCGGAGGGGGATGACCTAGGGTGGGTGGGTCGGAAACTTACTGGAGGGTCAGGTATGGCCGGTCTGTTCACGAAGGTGCTGAAGGCGCATCAGTGGGTGTACGAGAACAGTGGCGGATTGGTGGGGCATCGGCTGCTGTTGGGGAATCCGACGCTGCTGCTGCGGACGGTGGGGCGCAAGTCCGGCAAGGAGCGCACCTCGGCGCTGACGTACGCGCGCGACGGCGCGGACTATCTGGTGACGGCGTCCAACGGCGGGTCGCCGCGGCCGCCGGGGTGGCTGGCGAATCTGAGAGCGCGACCGGAATGCGAAATCCAGGTCGGGCGGCGGAAACTCATGGTGCGGGCGCGGGCGACGCTGCCGGACGATCCCGAGTACGCACGACGGTGGGAGCTCGTCGACAAGGTGAACAAGGGTCGCTACAGCGCCTATCAGAAGCTGACCAAGCGGCCCATCGCGGTCGTGGTGCTGACCCCGGCGCAGGGTCAGCCCTCGCGATAGTCGTCGTCCCAGTCGTCCTCGTAGTCCTCGGCGTCGTCGTGGTCGTCCCATGGCTCGGCTTCCTTCGGCGGCCGGCTGGCGAACTGCACGACAGCGACCACGAAGCCGAGCACCACGATGACGATTACCACGACGAGCAGAGTTCCCACCCCGGCACCCTAGCGCCGTCGCCGGGGCGGCGCACTACATCGATTGTCCAGTTCGACGCATTGTTCACACTGTTAACAAAGTGCGCCCCAGCGCCGCCCTGGACTCGATGGCGGCATGCGCCCGAGCGGCTTCGTCGAGCGGGAAGGTCTGGCCGATGACGACCTCCAAGCGCCCCGCGGCGACCTCCTCCTGGGCGCGCCGGGCCAGCGCCGGCCAATCGATGCCGGCGCCGGTGATGTCGAACAGCCCGTACACCGTGACTCCGCGCGCCGCGGCGGCGTCCCGATCCAGTGCGGCGAATTCCCCTGCCGCAGCGCCGTATCCGAGGAAACGCCCGCCATCCGCGGCCACCGTGAGCGCGGCCTCGCCGAGCGCACCGCCCGCACCGTCGAACACCACGTGCGCGCCCGCTCCCCCGGTCGCGGCGCGCGCCTTCTCCGCCCAGTCGGGCTCGGAGTAGTCGACCACCGCGGTCGCGCCGAGCCGCTGGGCGAGTTCCAGCTTGGCGGCGCCACGCGCGGCGGCGACGACGTTCGCGCCCGCCGCGCGGGCCAGCTGGATCAACAGCACGCCCAGCCCACCGGCGGCGGCGGTGATCAGTACCCATTCGCCCGGCTGGACGGCGGCGCGGTCGAACACCGCCAGCGCGGTCCTGCCGTCGTGCGCCAGCGCGACGGCCTGCGCCGGGGTCAACCCGTCCGGCAAGGCGACCAGCGTGTCCGCCTTCGCCAGCGCTTTCTCGGCGTATCCGCCGATCGGCAGGCCCCCGCCGATACCGCTGGCCGCGGTGGGCGTCGACACCCGCTTGCCCACCCAGGACGGATCGACGCCCGGCCCGACCGAAGCCACCACCCCGGCGACCGCGCCGCCGGGCACATAGGGCAGTTCGATTGCGAAGAAATCGGTCCCCCAGCCCGACCGCAGCCGGGTGTCCAGGAACATCACGTCCGCGGCGGCCACGTCGACCACCACCTCCCCCGGTCCGGCCACCGGATCGGGCAGCTCACGCACGACGAGCACTTCCGGTCCACCGAACTCACTGGCTTGCACAGCCCGCATGACACAACCCTTCATCGTTCCTTGCCTTCTTCGGACGAAGATCAGCATGAAACCTGAAGTCATGTTGAGGTCAAATCGTGCGTCAGGAACCGCCGCCGCAACTGGAACTGCTACCACCACCGCAGCTGGAGCTACTGCCCCCGCCGCAGCTCGAACTGCTCCCGCCACCGCAGCTGGAGCTACTTCCGCCGCCGCACCCGCTTCCGCCACCGCAACTGCTGCCGTGGTGATGATGGTCGTGGTGGTGGTGATGCCCGCCGCTGGAGCCGCCGGGTTGGTCGGATCCGCCGAACAAACCGGCTCCGCCGGCCGCCCAGAACGGATCTGTGGAACCCCCCTCGTTGTATCCGCCGCCGCGGTAGCCGCCCCACCCGCCGTATGGGGGCGGCGGCATGAACCGGTTGCGTTGCGAGCGGATGATGACGACTACGACGATGATCGGAACCGCCACGAGGAGCAGCACCATCAGCAAGACGAACAGAAGGATGAGTGCGCTCATGTCAGAACGGTAGCGGCAGATCGGCGCGCACGTACAGTGAACTGTGGTGAACTTCAGGTTCCGTCGATCCCCGGCGCGCGGAATCGATCCGGCGGCCGTACGCGCCGCCGTCGACGCGCTGGAACTGCCCGAGGCGGTCTACAAGACGTGCCCTTGGCAGCCAAGGGATTTGGTGGACAAGGGATTGCGGCAGTGGCTGCTGTGCTGCGGCGCGGCCATGCGCGACGATCAGGTGATCGGCATGCCGTCACACGCGGTGGACGAGGCATGGCACGGATTCATCCTGTGCACCATGCGCTACGCCGATTTCTGCGCGAAGGCCTACGGCCGCTTCCTGCACCACTTCCCGGAGGGCGCCGGACCGCCGAACCCGGCGCACGGCTCGATGGCCGAACAGCTCGGCCGCACCGTGGTCGCGTGGTCGCTGGTGGCGGCTCCTGACGAGGAATGCGTGCTGTGGGACCTGGACCGGCGGGTCGGTGTCGAGCACCCATGGGGAATCGACTCCGATCGGGTCGCGGCCGTCGAGGCCGAGCTGGCGCACACCCGCGCTTCCTGATCCGCCAGAAACCGGACGAAGCCGGGCGCGACCCGATATCCGCGAGCACCGGCCCGACCGTCTCGTACACACCCGCAGGTCAGCTCACAGATCGAGCACGAGGCGGCCGCCGTCGGCGCGCGAGACGCAGACGAGCATCGCACCCGCCTCGCGTTCGGCGTCGGTGAGCACGCTGTCGCGGTGATCTGGTTCGCCGCCGAGCACGCGCACCTTGCAGGTGCGGCAGAATCCCTGCCTGCACGAGTACGGACGATCGGGCCGGGAAGCGAGAACGGCGTCGAGCGCGGTGCGATCCGCGCCGACCTCGACGACCTCCCCGGTGGAGGCGAATTGGATCTCGAACGGCTTGCCGCGCACGATCGGCGGTGGCGAGAACCGCTCGAAATGCAGTTCCACGCAGGGCATTTCCCGGACGGCGTCGGCGATGACGGTGATCATCGGCACCGGGCCGCAGCAATAGACGGCGGTACCGGGCCGCACGCCCGGCAGCAAGGTGCTCGCATCGGGGAGCCCGTGCTCGTCGTCGGTGCGGACGACCACGCGATCGCCGAATCTCGCCAGTTCGCCGAGGAACGGCAAGGTGTCCCGGCTGCGCCCGGTGTACACCATCGACCACTCGATGCCCAGCCGGTGCGCCAGCTCGACCATGGGCAGGATCGGCGTGACGCCGATGCCGCCCGCCACGAAATGCGAACGCGTGGCGGGTGATCCGTGGCCGGGCACGGCGAACGGGAAGGCGTTGCGCGGACCGCGCACCACGATCGGCGAACCCACCGGGAGGCGATCGTGCACTTCGACGGATCCACCGCCGCCTTCGGGGATCCGGCGCACAGCCACACGGTAGGCGTGCACGTCGGCCGGGTCGCCGCACAGCGAATACTGCCGCAGCCGACCGGAAGGCAGCTCCAGGTCGAGGTGCGCGCCCGGACGCCATGGCGGCAACGCGCGTCCGTCGGGGGCGGCCAGCCGCAGGCTCACCACGTCCTGGTCACGGGCCTCGATCCGCCGCTCGGTGACCACCAGCGCCAGCCGCCGGTCATCCACCTTCGGACGCGGATCGCGCCGGTTGACCAGAGCGGTCCAGCGCAGTCGCGCCGAGGCGACCGCGTGCAGCACGCGCACGGTGCGGTCGCGGTCGCGGTCGCGCCTGCCGAACAGGTCGGCGGGCAGCTGGTCGGGAACGGGCGATTTCACGAGGCCATCGCCCGCGCCGCCGGGGACTTGGCCAGATAGGCCACCGCCTGCGCGGTGGAGCCGACCGTCTCCGGGTCGTAGCCGGGCTTGAATGTGCTCAACGCGCTCCACAACAGCGAGGGGACGCCGGGCAACGCGCCGCGCCACATCGCACCGAAGACCCGCCCCAGCAACCGGGGGTAACCGAGGTCGGGCAGGTCGCGGTCCTGATGGACCAGGAATTTGGTGCCCCGCACCACCAGCGTCAGGAAGATCGGGAATACCAGCAGCATGAGGGCCGCGCGCCGCAGGTATCCCGCGCCGAAGTACACGGCCACGTCGTGCGCGACGTGCCGGTGCTCGACCTCCTCCGCCCCGTGCCAGCGGAACAGGTCCGCCATGCGCGGGTCGGCGCCGAACCGCTCCAGATCCGCGTTGAGCACCCAGTCGCCCAGGTAGGCGAAGAAGTGCTCCAGGCACGCGATGAAGGCCAGCCGCTCCACCATCACCTGCCGTTCGGCCACGCCCTCGACATCCCTCGGTCCGAGCGTCCGGCGGAACAGGTACTCGGCGTGCCGCACATAGGGTTCGGGATCGATGCCGTGTGCGGCGAGCACTTCGTGCAGCACCTTGTCGTGCGTCTCGGCGTGCATCGATTCCTGACCGATGAACCCGAGCATCGCTTCCCGCAGCCGCTCGTCCCGCACGTACGGCAGCGCCTCGGCGTACGCGGCGCAGAACATGCGCTCGCCCTCGGGCAGCAGGAGATTCAGCGAGTTGATCAGATGCGAGGCGATGGGCTCGGCGGGCATCCAGCGCAGCGGCGTGTCCGACCAGTCGAAGCGCACGTTGCGGGCGTGCAGCGCCACGGCGCCCGGGTCGGTGTCGGGCCGCCGCCTGCGAAGTAGCTTCATCGGTACTCCTCGATCCTCCCGCGCCCGCGTCGCCGCGCGATTCCTACGTTTCCGTAGCATACACATACATGAAACTTCCGGTAACACACAAAGCCGTCCCGTCGGCTGTACGGTGACACAACTCGCGAGAGTCGTCACACCCTGCCGCGTCCGACCCAAAATTAGAACAGGTTCTAGTAGGCTTTTGCTATGGAACGATTGACCGGATTGGATGCCAGCTTTCTCTACTTGGAAACCGGAACCCAGCATCTGCACGTCTGCGCGCTGCTGATCCTCGACCCGTCGTCGGGCGACTACTCGTTCGACGGATTCAAAGCCGAACTGGCCCGGCGGCTTCCGCTGATTCCGCAGATGCGCCGCCGCGTGCACGAGGTGCCGCTGAACCTCGACCACCCCGTCTGGGTGGAGGACGAGAATTTCGACCTCGACTACCACGTCCGCCGGATCGCGATCGCGGCGCCGGCCGGACGACGCGAACTGGCCGAGCTCGTCGGAGACATCGCAAGCCGCCCGATGGATCGCGACCGCCCGCTGTGGGAGATGTCCGTGGTGGAGGGCCTCGACGACGGGAAGGTCGCGGTGATCTGCAAATACCACCACGCCGCCGTGGACGGCATCACCGGCGCCGATCTGATGATGCACCTGTGCGATCCGGAGCCTGGCGTCACCAAGGCGGTGCCCGACCAGCAGTGGCGTCCCGAGCCGAAACCGAACGACTGGCAATTGCTGGCCGAGGCGGTGGTGAGATTCCCGGCCCGGGCGGGCATCGTCGGAATGCTGCCGAAAACCCTCGGCGTGGTAGCCGGGTTCGCACAGCGCCGTCGCCAGAACAAGGCGGGCATGGCCATACCGTTCTCCGCTCCTCGCACGCCCTTCAATCTCGCCATCACCCCGCACCGCGCCGTCGCGTTCACCGAGGCCGAACTCGACGCCGTCAAGGAGATTCGCTCCGCGTTCGGCGTCAAGGTGAACGACGTGGTGCTGACCGTCGTCGCGGGCGCGCTGCGCACCTACTTGGCCGGGCGCGACGAATTGCCCGACCGCTCGCTCATCGCGTCGGTTCCGGTGTCGGTGCACGAGTCCACCCGGCACAAGGCGGGCATCAACAAGGTGTCCGCGCTGTTCGCGCAGCTCGGCACCGACATCGCCGACCCGGTGGAACGCCTGCGCGAGGTGGCCGAGGCCAATCAGGGAGCCAAGGAAGAGCACAAAGTGATAGGTGCGGACTTCCTGCAGGACTGGTCGCAATACGCCCCGCCGAACACTTTCCGGCTCGCGGCGCGAATGTACTCCTCGCTGAAACTGGCGGAGAAGCACCCGGTGGTGCACAACTTGGTGGTGTCCAACGTGCCGGGTCCGCCGATGCCGCTGTACTTCCTCGGCGTCCGGGTGGAGGGGATGTACCCGTTCGGACCGGTGTTCCACGGCGCGGGCCTGACGGTGACCGTGCTGTCGAACAACGACAAATTGAACTTCGGCTTCATCGCCTGCAAGGAACTGGTGCCCGACATCGCGGCGCTGGCCGACGCCGTTCCCGGCGTGGTCGCCGACCTGCTCGCCGCGGCACGCACCTCGGGCTGAGCCCTTGGCCCCTGTCCGCCACCGCCGCCGGACAGGATCGGCCGAATCACCTCTTCGCGGCGACGGCCGCACAGGCTTCGAGCAACACCGGCACGAAACGGTCGGCCTCCAGCACACAGGACGCGTGCCCGGCCGCGACCAGATGCTTGCTCGCCCCCGGGATCAATGTCGCCAGCTCCAGCTGCCGAGAGACCGGAATCGCCCGGTCCTTGGTCGTGATCACCACAGCCGTCGGCATCGCCAGGTCGGGCAGCCACGCGGTCGCGTCGAAGCGCCCCACCGCCGCGAGCACCTGGGTGAGCGCCCACCCGCTGGTGCTGCGGAACTCGCCGAGCGCCCACCGATCCAATCGTCCTGGCGCCCAGGTGATCTCGGGAAGCTCGGGCAGACGGCCCGCGAGCCGCTCGGCACGGCGGTAGGAGTATTGCTCCACAGCGGCGGCGAAAGCGCCGAACGTCCGATGGAAAGCGTGCTCGCTCCATTTCTCGCGAAACCGATAGGGCGTCGCGCAGAGCACCAGCCCGCTCACCCGGTCCGGATGCCGATGCCCCGCCAGCAGGCTCACGATTCCGCCCAGCGAGAATCCCACGCAGATGGCTCGGTCGATTTCCAACGCGTCGAGCACGGCCGCCACGTCGTCGGCGCAGTCCTCCAGGGTGAACCGCTGCGAGCGGATGCCGCGCCCGTGCCACCGCTGGTCGAACAGGATGACCCGGTACCGCCGCGCCAGCTCCGCCAGCGACGGAAACCAGGTGAGGTACGCGGTGCAGGCGGTCGCGTGCAGGAGCACCAGCACGGGCGCGTGCTCGGGTCCGGGGATGTCGACCACGTAGGTCCGGCCCCGGCCCGCCAGATCGACCAGGCGGCCACCGGGCACCTCGGCGATGTCGGGCACCCGCAGGCGTCCGCCGAATCGCGTCACGCCGCGGCCGGAGTTCGTCATAGCGCACCTCCCGAGTGCTCACATGGGAGATATTTTAGAACACGTTCTACAGAGAGGCCCACCGCTGGTCGTCAGCCGAGGCATCCCGAGTGCCGCCTTCCGGGCGAGTTGTCCATTCCGTCGCGACCCATGACCGCCGACGCGGACGCGCCTGAACCTTCGCGCACCACGCGCGCTCCGTCAGGACCCGGCGAAGGGGACCCGGCCCAGACTTCGTCGAGGCGGCGTCGCAGCTCCCGTGAACACCACCCTTCTCCGTCGACGTACCGGCACGTTCGGATCCTTCGCGGCCACGTCGGCTCCGGATGGCCCGATTCGGGCATACGGACCGCTCACCGGGACGCGAAGACGATCGCGCCGTCACCGACGACCGTCTGGGCTACTGTCGCGAGACGCGCCACCACGAGGCGTGTTTCTGTAACGTGTTACAGACGATTCGAGAGACGGAGGTACCCCGGATGGGGCGGTTGACCGGCAAGGTGGCGTTGATCAGCGGCGGAGCGCGCGGAATGGGCGCGGCGCACGCCAAGGCCCTGGTCGCCGAGGACGCGCGCGTCGTGCTCGGCGACGTGCTCGACGACGAGGGCGCCGCGGTCGCCGCGGAACTCGGCGACCACGCCGCCTACGTCCACCTGGACGTGCGCGAGCCGGACGACTGGCGCAAAGCCGTCGGCACGGCGGTGGAGCGATTCGGGTCGCTGAGCGTACTGGTGAACAACGCGGGCATCGTGAACGGCAACCTGCTGGTGGCTTTCGAATTGGCCGAATGGCAGCGGATCATCGACATCAACCTCACCGGCACATTCCTCGGGATGCAGGCCGCGACGCCCGCGATGATCGAGGCGGGCGGCGGCTCGATCATCAACATCTCCTCCGTCGAGGGCATGCGCGGCAGCCCCGGGCTGCACGGCTACACGGCCACCAAGTTCGCCGTGCGCGGGCTCACCAAATCCACCGCGCTGGAGCTGGCGCAGTACAAGATCCGGGTGAATTCCGTGCACCCCGGCCTGATCCGGACGCCGATGACGGAGAACATCCCGGATGATTTCCTGCAGATCCCGCTCGGCCGCGGCGCCGACCCGTCCGAGGTCTCCGCGCTGGTGACCTTCCTGGCCAGCGACGAATCGTCGTACTCGACCGGCGCCGAGTTCGTCATCGACGGCGGTCTGACCGTGGGCGTCCCGCACAAGAGCTTCTGACTCACCCGCGGGTGGCCAGCAGCGCGAGCGGCGGCAGCGCCACCAGCGCCACGGCCACGGTCGCGTTGCTCCACTTGTAGGCCACCAGCAGCGCGGCGAATTCGCGCAGGAAGGCGCTCGGCAAGTAGTAGAAGGCGGTTCCCGCGCCCGTCACCTCGGCGTCGAGGTCGAGGCGGCGGGCCAGGATCGCGGTGCGCAACATGTGGAAGTTGCTCGTCACCAGCACCATTCGCGTGCTGGGCCCGCGCTCGCCGAGCAGCCGCTTGGTGAAGAGCAGATTCTCCTCGGTCGTCCCCGACCGGTCCTCCAGCACCACGCGGTCTCCCGGCACGCCCCGACCGATCAGGTAATCGGCCATGGCCGATGCCTCGGAGACCTTCTCGTCGTCTCCCTTGCCGCCACTGGCGATCAGCAAGGGAGCCCGGCCCGCATCGGCTTCGGCACGGTAGACCTCGATCGCCCGATCCAGGCGTGCGGCCAGCAACGGCGGCACCTCGCCGCCGGCCAAACCGGCTCCGTGCACGACGATCGCGTCCATTCCGGGACGGTAGGACAACAGTCCGTAGCAGAGCGAGTACAACAGGAACGCCGCGAACAGGAATCCGGCATAGCTGATCGCCATCGTCAGCGAGGCCAGAAGCACCATCAGCCAGACGTTCTCGGTCAGCAGCGCGAAGACGAGCACCACGTAGGGCGCCAGCAGGGCGAAACCGAGTCCGAGCGGCAATAGATTCGGAAGACGCCACCCCTCCCGCCGCACCAGTTGTGCGCCATTGGCGATGGACAACCCGGCCAGCACCAGCACCAGCACCGGCGACAGGAGCACCGTCAGCGGTGCGAGCACCACGGTGGCATCGCCCTCGGTGATCCGGCCGACCACCCAAGCACCCACGAACCCCAGTCCCAGAAGCAAGAACACCCCGTGCCCCAGCCGCCTGCGGTCCCTGCCGAATCGCACCGCGAACACACCGAGCAGGACCACGCCGACCAGCAGAAGCACCGGGCCACGGTAACCGAGGGGTGCGCGGCGCGCCGCCCCCGTCCACGAGCGGCGCGGCGACCTCGGCTTTTCCCGATCTTTCCCCTACAGTGTGCGAGTCCGGGCATCGGTCGTAGACGACCGGTGTCCGGCTGCATTCGGCTTCAGCACACCAGCGTTACGGAACAGCACGTTGTGATGAAGGGGAGTCGACGAAAAACATGCTTCGATTATTCATCGCCGCCGCGGCGGCCACCCTCTGTGTGATCGCACCGCAAGCCGCGGCGCAACCGATCTACCCAGCACCGGATCCCGATCCGTTCTACGCCGCTCCGGCCGGACTGGACCGAGCCGCACCGGGCGAGGTCCTCGCCGTGCGGCCGATGCCCGCCCTACCGACGTTCCCCGGCTCGACGGTCACGATGATCAAATTCCGCTCCACCAACTCGGCGGGCGAGCCGATCGCGGCCACCACCACCGTCCTGACCCCGCAAAATCCCGCTCCCGGTAGGCCGCTGCTGTCCTATCAGCACATCATCAACGCGCTCGGCACCCAGTGCACGGTGTCCCGCGTGCTCTACACCAGCGACCCCAACCTGGAGATCCGCGAAGCGCCCGCCCTCAACGCTCTGCTGCTGCGCGGGTGGTCGGTCGCTCTCCCCGACCACCTGGGTCCGACCAGCGCGTACGGCGCCGCGAAACTGGGCGGGATGATCACGCTGGACGGCCTCCGCGCCGCACGGCAGGTCACGGAACTCGGCCTGGCGGACAGCCCGATCGGCCTGCTCGGATATTCCGGCGGCGGCATGGCGAGCGCATGGGCGGCCGCGCTGGCGCCCACCTATGCGCCGGAACTGCCGCTCGTCGGAGTCGCGTCGGGCGGGGTGCCGATGAATCTGGTCAAGATGATCGAGGGACTGGGCTATGCACCGCACGCGGTGTTCGGTCTCGCTTTCGCGGCCGCCCTGGGACTGGAGCGCGAGTACCCGACCCGGCTGCCGGTGAGCGATCAGCTCAACTCGCTCGGATTGTCGGTTCGCGGCCGAATCGCCAACAGCTGCACCAACGAGATCCTGCTGGTCGGGGCCGGGCGCGGCATCGTCGACGTCGCGGCCTCCAATTCGCTGGCCGACGACGAACGCGCGCGCAAGGTGCTCGAGGAGAACAGCCTGGAACTTTACGGAGACATCCCGGCCACGCCGGTCTACCAATGGCGTGCGGAGCAGGACTCTCTCATCCCAGTGGACTCGGTGGACAACACGGTGCGGCGATATTGCGCCGCGGGCACCCGAGTGCAATACGAGAAATTCCTCAGCCCGGATCATCTGTCCGCGGCGGTGCTTGGCATACCGTCCGCCCTCAGCTGGCTGGAAGCGCGCTTCAAGGGCGTTCCAGCGCCGAGCAATTGCTGAGTCCGGCCCGGCGGTAACTCACCGCCGGGCCGGTACCTGGCCGTCACCGAACGGCCATATCGCATCTCACGCCGTGAGTCAGGCGTCCTTGCCGCTCTCGTACGCGCTCTGGCGAGCCTCGTCCAGATCCGCTTCGGCGCGGGCCTTCTCGGCCTCGGCTTCCTTCTGCGCCGCATCGCGCTGGGATTCGGCCTTGTCCTGCTGAGCGCGACCCTCGTTCTTCAGGTCCGCGTCACCGGTGACGACGCCAGCGGCTTCCTTCGCCTTCCCCTTGACATCCTCGACAACCCCTTCGACAGCTTCCAGGGGTCCGCTCCGATGCTCCGGCATCACTACCTCCCAATTCCTCGTCGGCTGACATGCGTCGCATACCCGCCTCCGGCGCGGACAATCATGCTGTGACCGTCGCCACCGAACGGCGCATCGACGCCGGTGCGGCGGCTGCCCTCACCGATCGCGCAGCGCGGAGACGGTGGCGACGATCAGCCCAAGCACCAGGGCCGCGACGATACTCCCGGCGAAGGCGGCCACACTCGGATCTGTGAGCACAGCCGCGCCGGCGAACGTGACGGCGAATGGCAGGAGCAGGAACGAAATGAGGGCAATGGTGGTCTGATTGCGGCGGTCGCGGTCCTCGAAGACCCGTCGGCGTTCCTCGGTGCGGCGCTGCCGTGCCTTTGCTTCGGCGAGCGCCTCGTCTTCCAGACGAGCGCGACGAGCTTGCAGATAGCGCGAGATATCGTCCAGATCGGCGACAACCTGTGCGTAGAGTTCGGTCATCCGATGCTGGCGTTGGAAGGCACGCAGCACGTCCGCAACCTGCACTCCGCGTTCGGAGACATTGTTCCACCATAGTTTCGCGCGCGTGTCGAGGATCTCGGCTTCCAGCGTCTCGACCGGCCCCGCCCCGGTGCGGTCCACCCGAATGTCCGCGATGCTATCTGCGATGCGGTGCAAGGCGTTCAGTTGCAGTGAGCCGAGCAGAACGGCGTCCAAGTGGATCGACCGCACGTAAGCGCGTGCGACGGTGTGGAAGTCGGTGGTGTCGGTCGAGGTCAGCGCGGTGTAGTTCACACCGTCACGCAGAACGAGCGCGCGCCAATCGCCCGAGAGGTGGACGGTATCGTCGAAAATTCCCGGATCGCCAGGGTCGGGCAGGCCGTCGGCTACGGACGTGCCGGACGCCAGGAACCATTGCCACCGTCGCGTTTCCGACCAGCACCCCAGTGTCGTCGGGTCGGGAACCGGCTCCGGCATCCGATCGCCTGCCCAGTGGAGGTGGCTGACGACGCGAGGTCGCCCGGACTCGAACGACACCTCGCCGACGAGCGCGGACAACCATCGGCGGCCGTCGCCGCGCGCTTTGGTCAATTCGGACAAGACCTCGACGGGCTGCTCCGACAGCTGTACATGCGCGACGGCGTAAGCACTTTCCGGACTCAGCAGCACTTCCCAGCCGTGGACGGTCGCACCGTGCAGGTCCGGCGCCGCTCGGATCATCTGCCGGTACCAGCGGCCGGTGCCCCCCACCGCATACTGTGCGCCGTACAGCGCGTCGTGCACGCGGGCCGAGAAGTACCCGGCTCGAGCGGTGCGGTCGGCGACCGCCGCTTCGCCCCCGCGCTCGGCTACGGAGCCGATTTCCGGGATCGGCACCGGAAACGGGCCGGGGAACCAGCCACAGGCCGAGGGCGTGCGATCGGCCGTCCAGCGCACCTGGAAGATCAGGCATGCGAATACATCAGCGGCCACGGCTTCTCCTGATTTCGGCGGTCACCGGCCTAGTAGCCTTCGAAGGAGAACGCGGCGGCGAACTGCTCCGCTTTCGGGGACAGCGGTGCGTTCTCGAGCACGGTCTTGACGTTGCGCAGCACCTCGGCGACGCCGGTCAGCAGACCGACCTGCAATTTCGTCCATGACTCGGCGTCGTCGTTCGCGAGGACTTTCCTTCCGGTCAATCTGAGGCAGATTCCCCCGAGAATTTCGGCATCCTCCGGATTGATGGAGGCGTGACCGTCGTTGTTCCGGAACCGCCGGACGGCATCCATCCGCCAATCGCGAATCGCCTCGCGGACCCCGTCGATCGGATACCGATCCTCGGGCTTCTTGGGGAGCTCGCCCTTGAGTCGCTTGTCCAACGCCTCGCCGAAAGCCTGCTGGCAGTGAATGATCCAGGCCGTGAAGTCGTGCGCGCCGTGCAGCGGACGCCCGAGCCCGAGCAGCCTGTCTTCGTGCAAGGAACCGAACAGTTCATCCGCACCGCATCGGCGCGAGAGATCGTTCAGGTGGGTCCGCAGATCCAGCAACTCTTCGGACAGTTGCTCCAGTCTCCGCCTCGCCTCGCGATCGACTCGCAGACCCGCGGGATGAAGTATGTCGATCGTCGACTGCAACCTGCCGCCGCGAGGACCGGATGGTTTGCCGACGTGGTGCGCGACGCCGGTGCCCAGATCCGCGAAATATCCGTGCAATACGTCCACACCGCCGGTCCGGCTCGGGTCGCCACCGCCCACCCGCACCAACTCCCGCAGCAGTGTGTGGTTCGGGATCAACCATTCCTGTGGATCGCCCTCGCCCGGTGGACGGTTCGTCCGCCACCAGCGCATGAAGGTGTCGCGCTCACCGATTCCGACGGCATGAAGGTTGATGCTCAGGAATTCGTGCAGTTCCTCCATCAGCGAGACGGGGTCGGTCACCGCGACCACGGCCTCTCCCGCGCTTTCCTCGCCCTGCTCGTGCCAGTCGGCTCCGTCACTGACCAGGACGATCAATCGGTCGTTACCCGGCACGCCATGGCGGTGCAGCAAGTCGGACGCGAAATGCAGTGCCTGCCCGATGTCGGTCGCCGCGTTCTCCGGTCGCAGCAGGCTGATAGCGCCCTGGAAGTCCCGCAGGGTCCGCTCGTCGTCAGGACCCTGGATCTCGGCCATGGAGCCCGACCGGGGAAAGACGCACATCGACGTAGTGGTGAATTTCACCAGAGCGATACGGGATACCCGGCCGGTGACATGCCGACGGATCTCGACCATATCCAGGAGGGAACGTTTCAGAGCTTCCATCCGCGAGATGAAGCTCGATCGCCGCTGCGACCCGAAACCGACCACCTCGGCCTGATACGCGATGTCGCTCCAGCCCATCGACCCGCTGCAATCGGCGAGGATCACGATATCGACCCCGTTGCGATTGCCGGCCAGGAACACGTCCAGTTCGGTCTCGGTGTCGATGTAGCAGAGGTCCGTCCGCTCCCGCCCGGAGCGGTCGAAAACCTGACGCACCCGGAACGACTCGCCGTCGGCGGATACCCACGGATCGCCGCCGAGATGAACCTGTTGTCCCACAAGGTCTTGCGCGTTGCGCAGCTGCTTGCACACGTCGTCCAGGCGGTTCTCGGTGAGCGGTTCCAGGACGATCCGCGCGGCCGGTTCGCAAGCCAGCGTGCTCAGGCGCCATCCGTGCTCATCAATCACTTCCAGCCGCAGCTGGTCCACCAGTTCCGTGCTGACGACGACGGACCCCTCCGGGACCGAAGGCGAGACGACGATCCGCACCGTCGCCTGCCGTGACGAGCCGGCGCCCACCTCGAAGACGCCGATCCGCGCGATGTCCGCCCCACCGGCCGTGCCGTGGCCGTCCACGGAGCGGACCGCGACGATATTCGCGCCGACGAGACCGTCGCCTTTCGCGACCTGCAATGTGTGCCGCCGGTTGTCCCATACGGTCGATGTCATCTCTCCTCCACTTTGACCTCGACACCGAGGGCTTTCGACGCCGCTCGACGCTCCGCGCCGCCGCGGCCGATGAACCTGCCCTTGTAGTCCGGCTCGACATGCACAAACAACAGGTTGGACCGAGGCCGGTAGTCCGAGAAGCCGATGTGGTCCGCGACCTCGGCGCGGCCGCGCGCCCGCAACCAAGCGGTGAGTCGATCGAAGAGTTCGCGGCCACGTCGCTCGGCTATGGCGGCGGCAGCCACGTCCGCAGCGCGAAGTTTCTCCTGTTCCTGCAACAGGCGACGCATCACGCTTTCCGTGCGGCTCTCGCGCTGGAGTTCGGCGAACATCCGGTCGATGGAAGCTATGTCCAGCTTGCGCGAGCGGGAGTTGATGAAGATATGCCTGACGATCGTCAGCCGAGGCAAACTGATATAGGCGCGCTTGGCTTCGGTGCGCGGGCCGCGCCGGCGGTTCGCGGTTCCCGCCACGATCTGGAAGACGATCTGGCGGTCCTCCAGCGATTTCAATCGGCGCGCGTGTTCCGGGCACAGCCCCAGCCCTCGTTTGTGGGGGCCGAAGATCTGCCAGCGATAAGCGTGCTTGGCACACGCCGCGTTCCCGCAGGTCCTAGTCCTGCCGTCGGTGACGAACTCGCACGCGATGCTCCCGGTCGAGGTGCATCCCGGTCCGGCGCATTCCGGGAATTCCTTCCGGTAACAGTCCGGGCAGTACGACAGGTCGGCGGCGCCGGGATGCGCGACGCGATGCCGGTCACAGAAAGCGTTGCGGCCGCGGCAGTTGTCCCCGTTGCACCGGAACGTAGCCGCTGCTCCGCACGCGCAACTCGGCCGATGACGCGCACAGGTCGCGGTCATCCGGCCTTCGAGGACCACGGCGTGCTCGTCGCACACGCGTCCCTGCCGATCGCCCTGGTCGCATCCGGCGCACAGGAACGGCGCGTAGGTGACCCGGCCCGAGGCCGCGCAGGTCGTGCACTTGTGCCGGACCATCGCGGGTTCCAGGACGCCGCGTATGGAGAAGGTCGTGTCGGCGTCGACCCGGGCCGGAGCACACAGTCGATCCTGTACCCACAGCACGCAGGTCCGGTTGTCCCGCAGCGGGACGACGATCTTCTCGGTGCCGCGAAGACTGGCGCCGGCCAGCTGCTGTTCGATCTGCGTCCACAGCGCGCGTAATCCGGCCAGATCGGTCGGCGGATTGCTCGTCTGCCGGATATCCAGCACGACGTTGACGGGTTGACTCATGCCTGCGCCCCTCCGTCGGAGTCCAAAATGATCATTTCGACGTTGGCGCGGCGATCGGTCTTGCGCGCGTAGGTCTGATTGGTGATCAATCCGGCGCATACTCCTTTCGGCAGTCTGCGCGCCAAGCCCAGCAACGCGTCCACCGCGGATCTCCGTTCGTCCTCGGGCACATCGAGACGCACGCAGGCCCGGCCGTTGTCCGACAGCAGGCTGCTCAGCTCGTCCGGTACGCCATCGCCGATTTCCGCCGGTCCGCCGAGGACGAGCACCGTGGCGTTCGGCTGCCGCAGTACCCGGCGGATCTCCTTGCCGCGGCCGAGACGCGACAGCGCGGGCGCCAGATTGCGCGGCGGGCGGCCGGACAGCAGAACGCGCAGCCTGTCGTCCATGTCGCGCTGCTCGGTCAGCTCGTCGAACTCGCGAATGATCTCCTCGTCCGGCCTGCGCTGACGGGCGGGACGCACCGGCGCTCTCCGCCCGTTCGCCGCAGGATGCCTCGACCGCTGAGCGGCCAGTCTGGTTCGCCAAGCCGCCTCCAGAGTTCCCAGGCTGCCCGGAGCGACCTGCCTGTTGTGCCTGGTCACCTGGTCGTCCGCCAGCGCCGCCCGGTCCCGCAGCAGCGCCGCGAACTCGCTGCTTCCGAGTCGGTGCTTTCGGCCCCAGGCCGCGAGCAGATCGTTCTCGGTCTGTGCGTATTCCGGGTGCAGCGACGCGAGCGCCGGAGCGGAGAGCAACGGCAGGATCTCGCGCGGCTCGATCTGCATCGCGTACAGTTCGGCGCTCAGGTCCTCCAGCAGATCGGCCACCGATTCGGCCGCCGAGCGGCGAACGGTTCCCTGTTCCCGTTCCCGCGTCCTGCGCCGCTCGTCGGCTTCGTGCTCGAACTCCCCGCCCATGCCCTTGGCAATGGCGTTGGCTCGATTCCGATCGAGCATCTGTTGCCTGGGGGCGGACATGCGCCCTCCCTCGCGCCCCATCATCCGCGCGCGCACCGCAAGTGCCTGCAGCAGAACAGCCTGCGCTACAGCGGAACTCGGGAAAACCTGGGCATCGATGCATCGGAGGCTGACATTCGGAATCCCCAACTCGCCGTCGCCGACCGGATTCACGTCCATCACCGCGAAGCCCGATACGCGATCGTCGCGGCGCAGCGCCTGCTCGACCCGCCGCAGGTGCCGGACGGAGGCGGACGCGATATACCGAGTCGAGACCTGGTCTTTCGACTCCGCCAAACGGAGCGAACCACGGCCGGTGACGCGGCCCGCGACGAACAGCGCACGCCCACTGAGTGCGATGAGCTCCGGGACGTAGCGCCGGATCAGGTTGCTGAGGATCTCGCGTTGGAGATCATCGGCGACCTCGATGGCATGCCCGTCCTCGCACAGCAGGCGATGCGGCGCGGCGCCCCAGGAGACGCCCGACGGCAGCATCGTCCCACCGGCCTGCCGTACCCGCTCCGCGGCGGCGGAGACGGACTCGGCCAAGCCGTCGACAACCGCGGAACGCTGCGCGGGCTCGCTGACCCACACCGGTCCCGTATCAATCCACAGACAGCCAGGCCGATTCGCCTTCAAATACACTCGCGGAAAATCATCGCCGGATGGCGATGACGCGACAAATGACCGCTGCAATTTTCGATGTATTTCATCGACATCGTCCGCGGCGATCACGTAGCCCTTCAGAATTCGATGCCGCAACGGCGCATTTCTGTAAGCGCTCACGAGCACAATACATACCTCATCACCCCGGCGGAGATGCGGACATGTACGTCCCTGTCTCCGGTCATACTCTCAATCATGTTACCGCCGAGCTACATCGATGGAGGCAGATGAAAGAAGTTATTTCTCACCGAGACCGACAAGTGTCGAGCAATATCTTGCCGAGCATCCGCCTCCCCCGGCAAATTCCAATCGGCCTGCGGTCGGATCGCCCGCACCCGGACCCACGCCCAGCGTGCGAGACGATCCTGTCCACCTCCCGTCAGCCTTGCTCCCCGCTCTCCGCGACGGACAGCTCCACAGCCACGGGATCGCTCGGGCTGTCGGCGACCACCGCGGCCGCGTCGCCCAGTTCGGGCAGCGCCACCGGCGATTCGACCGGGTCTTCGGGTTCCGAGACCGTGTCTCGCACGGCTTTGGGTTCGTCCTCCGGCTGCGGCGCGGGGGCACCGGCGCACTCGTCGTCCGCCGGATGCAGCGCCGCCAGATCGGGCGCCCCCGTGAGATCCACCTCGGCTCCGACCGGGTTCCGCCCGCAGGTCGGGCATTCGGGGTCGCCTTGGACGCTGAACCAAACCGACTGATACCCGTGCTGCGCGGCGGCGTCCCCGAAGAGCCGGGGGAAGAACTCGTAGCCGGGAACGGTGGAGAGGATGAGGAATTGGTACCCGCGCATCAACGCGGTGGACACGAGATTCCCGGCGGAATGGGCGGGCGCGCCCGCATGTCCGAGTTCCAGCAGTCCGATGGCGATCTTCACCGACGCCGTCACGATATGGCTGATGTCGGCGCCGAGCGCAGGCTCGGCGATCAACTGGCCGGTGCCGTAGTCGAGACCGGCTGAATCACGCTCCCGCGCCTGGCGATTGGCCGCCGCGCACCGATAGCAGCGGGTGATCCCGGGCACGGTGAACACCACCTCCCCCGCGTGTCCGCGCGCGTAGACGCCGCCGAAGACGGCGGGCACGCCGAGAGTCCACGCGCGGTGGTCGAGTTCCCGCTGCGCCTTCGGG
Organism: Nocardia sp. NPDC003726; assembly: GCF_053586955.1. Classification (NCBI taxonomy): domain Bacteria; kingdom Bacillati; phylum Actinomycetota; class Actinomycetes; order Mycobacteriales; family Nocardiaceae; genus Nocardia; species Nocardia sp. NPDC003726. The sequence goes on from NZ_JBSFNF010000012.1 coordinate 195,273, forward strand.
TCGTCGGTGGCCGCGATCACCAGGTCGCAATCGCGGATCATGGTGAGCAGTTCGTGGTCCGGGACGTCGCTCAGTGCGGCAGTGCGGGTATCGACGGTCACGGCCGGGTTGATCGCCCGCAGATGGGAAGCCAGCGCCTCGGTCTTGGCCGAGCCGACATCGGCGAGGTCGTACACCGACCGGGACAGATTCTCCGGCGCGACCCGATCCGGATCGATCAGCGTGAACCGCTCCACGGACGCGCGCGCCAGCGCCTCCGCGGTCTGCGATCCGCCGGAACCCAGGCCGACGATCAGCACCCGCGCAGTCCGCAGCGTGGCAGCGGCCGCCCCGTCGAGGCGAGCCCGCAGACCCTCACGAGCGGCGTCTGATCCCTCGGAAGCGGATGCGTCCGAGGGAACGGTAGGGTGCCTGCCGGATCGCACCGTATCTCTCGCCATGGCCTCGTCCAGCGCGGACGCCAGACGCGATCCCTCATCGGTGTTGAGGCTCCAGGCCAGCGGCAACGCGACTGTGGCAGAGGAACCGAGGCCCGCGGCGATCTCCGCGAGCGGGCCGGGTCGTCCCGCCCGGCGGGTCAGCAGCACCAACGGCGGCACAGTGGGATAGAGCGCGGGAAACAACGCGGTGACATCGGCACTGCGCTCGCTGAGCGAAACGACGGCGTACAGCACACCGTCGATCGTGGCGTAGGAGACCGGCGACTCCACCCGCGCGCCGAGCCTGCGCGCGAGCAGGTTCGTGTCACGGAAGATCGGGATCACCCGCGGCCGTGCGGGTTCGACTCGCACCGCTCCGCGAACTCGCGCCTCCGCCACATACACCGACAGCGTGCCCGACCCCAGTGCCACCCGATGCTCATCCAGGAGCTGCCGTCCACCCGGCGAGGTGACGATGGGGCAGATCATCCGTCCGAGCCACGGCGCTTTGCCGAGTTGGTCGGCGAAGGCTCGATGATCGCCTGCCGAGGGATGGTCGATGCCTATCGGGTGCGAATGCACGATGCCCTTGAACTCGAGATTCGCGTCGGACCGCTCGGTCTGCGCGACCCGTTGCCGCAACGTCGGCGAGGGCGTGTACGTTACGCCGGTAACCGCGGCGTGGGGATCGGGAACGAACCGGGAGACCACCGGTTGCCCTACCGGCCCGACGAGGGCTCCGCCACGCTCGGGCGGATGGGCGGCGATGAAGCTGTCGATTTCCCAGAGCACGGTGTCGTGGAACGCGACCTCGAGGTTCGTCATGGTCAGTCCTGTCCGACGTTGAACTGGAACCCGTGGCCACGCCGATAGCACGACGCGCCCCGCGTCCACAGCGCCGCCTTCGCGTAGGTCGCGGCCATGCTGGGGTAGCCGCTGCCGTCCCGCTTGGTCAGGCAGAGTGTGCCGTCGGGCCAGAGGTGACTGCCGTGCGGGTCCACCGATCCGCCGAGGCGCGGTTCGACCAGCGCCACCCGATACACCCCATAGCCTTCGTGGTAGTAGAGGAACAGGCTGTATTTGTCGCCGAACTCGTTCGTGATGCTGAAATGCCAACCGTTGTAGGTCCCGTCCGAGACTCGAACGGTGTTGCGCGGCATATTGGACCGCACGAAACTCGACTCGGTCGCGATGCGGCCGGACGAGTAGAACGTGTCGCTGGTGACCTCGGCGATGCGCTCGCCGCCGGTGGCGTCATCGCCCATGAACAGCTCGCCTTCCCTGCCGACGTACACGTGCTTCGTCGGATCGTCCGGCTGCCCGTCGTTGCGCTGCGCCTCTTTGACCGCGTCTGCGATCGCGTTGAGATCGACCGCCATGGTCAGGCCGGTGACCGTGGCGAAACGCCCGGAATCACGGGTCCGGCGCCACGGCAGGCCATAGAAGGTGTCGCCGGTGACCTCGGCCACCGTTTCCCTGGCTGTGCTCTCGGCATCGACGATATCGATCGACCCGTCGCGCGCGACCTCGACCCGGGGATGGCGTCCGGGCACGGACGTCTCGGTCAGACCTCCGTCGACGACATCCTCCTCGTGCGCGAACGGCGGGCGCGGCACGATGTCGCTACTGGTCGGCGGACTGTCGAAGACCATGGAACGGGGTATCGGCGCGTCCGATTCAACCGGTTCCGAACGATCCCACGGGTAATCCTCATCTGTCATGGGGCAATTTTCGAGCTACAGCTAGGTGCGGCTCTAGAGGATTGATTCCCCCAAATATCTTGCCGCGTATGGAGCAGTGCCCGCAAAATTCAGCCGGTTCGCGGGCTCGCCCCTCGTTACGAACGTCCATCCACGAGCCGGATCCAAGCGCCATACCGGTGCATGAGCCAATACAGCCGCTGGTGCCCGTCTCGGGCCCGGTCTCCATCGGCCGTCGGCGGAACCAGTTGAGCAACCAACTCCGCGATGCTCTCGCTGACCTTCTTCTCCGTCGAGTACACCGCGCCCGCGATGGCGGCGGTCGTCGGGACGATCGATCCGGCCGCGACAACCTGGAGGATGCTCCGTTGCAAAGGCGTGCAGCGAAACGGGCTTCGGCGCGGTCGACGCGACACATAGGCGTAGACGAACGCCGCCGCCGTTCGATCCACCCTCTCCCCGTCGGCTCGGCCCGCGACAATTTCCAGCGCCCGTTCGATCGCCATGGTGGCCGGCTCGGCCGTCCCACGGCCGGCTTCGGGGCTTTCGAGCTTGCGTAGTTTGCGGTCGCTGAGCTTGGACCTGCGCTCCGACAACGTCACCACCCGGATGTCGGTCGCACCGAGCTCGAGTCCGGTCTCATAGGCGATCGCGTGCTGCGTCGCCACCGAAACCTCCAGGGTGGGAGCCACGACGGCCACTGCCACGTCCGGTGGCCGATCGAGCTGACCACGAATGGCGCGCGCTTCGACGACTGGGTCGTAGCGCAACCGGCTGTCGAAAGTGGCCTCGAAGACCACCGAGTAGTGCGTTCGGACGGGTAGGGCCGACCGCGCCGCGCCGCCGGACGGAGCGACCAGATCGACTCGGCGCCAACCTGATTCCACTTTGGGCACGAAGAACTCCGTCGCCGCCAGCCAGAACAGCACATGCTCGTCGGCCGAACTGGCGTCATGCGCGGTCGCCACTATCCGCGGCGGCGTGCCGGCGACCCGGGATCCGCGCGAGGAACGGCCGAGCCGTGCCTGCGCGGGCTCGACGTGGTCGCTGCTGGGTATCTTGATCACGTGGGTCACTCCCGTTCTCGGTTCCACCTGCGGCCGTTCCGGAGAACCAGATGGTTTCGAGCCTCGCGAGTCGACGAACCATATTCCCTGACAGCCCCATTTGCCCGGTCTGCCGCGCAGCACCCACGCGATGATGTCGCAGCCGACGCGGGCCCCGCCAGGCCGGACGTTCGAATGGGGAACACCGTAGCGCCCCGGGACAACCGGTCGGGTGGTAGCGAGGCCATACCTCGCTCGTAAGCAGCGCGGCCACGAGCCGCGCGAATTGTTGAACCCCGGTTATCGGCACCGGATGCGCTGGTCGCTTCTCCGGTGCCACGGACCTGGACGGTGCGGCCGACCAAGCCTGAGCCTGTGTCCTTCCGGTGACTCGCATCCTCGGCATCGGATGCGGGGTACGCGGGGACGGCGTGACGGCGACCTGTGTGGGTCCGCCGCCAGCTCCGTCGAGAATAGTCGGCGTGCGGACCGTCTTCGAGGTGCCCCGTACCGGGTTCCGCCGGAGACGCACTCGCGGCAGCGTGGCGAATCCGCACCCTGCCAGCCGGTACGTCATCTGACGAGCCCCTGTGACAGACCGATCGGAACCGAACGGACCGCCGTTACCGCCTCGGCGTGTCTACGGGAGTGTCGAATGCCGACCCAGCGGCTGTCCATACGCCGAAGGCCCTGGCCGTCGACGCGACCAGGGCCTTCGCCGTGTGGGAATCCGTTAGTGCTTGGCGAGTACGGGAGCCGCGGACTCCGGCTCCTCCGCTCCCTCCGGTGCGGCGGACCGGCCCGGCAGCAGCACCGCCATGACGATCACGATCAGCGCCAGCGCCGCCGAGACGAGGAAGGCCAGGCGCATGCCGTCGAGGTGGGCGGCGACGAGGTCGGCGCCATCGGCGGCGAGCGAGGTGGCGCGCGCCGACATCACCGTCACCACCAGAGCGGTGCCGAACGCCGCGGCGACCTGCTGCAAGGTGCCGAGCATGGAACTGCCGTGCGAGTACAGATGCTGCGGCAGCGCACCGAGACCCAGGGTGAACACCGGGGTGAAGGCCGCCGCCAGCGACACCATCAGCACGATGTGCAGGCCGAGCAGCTGCCAGTACGGCATGGTCATCGAGATCTGGGTGAACCCGGCCAGCGAGGCGGCGATGCCGACCGACCCGGGAATCACCAGCCAGCGACCGCCGAACCGGTCGAACAGGCGACCGACCGTCGGTCCGAGCAGACCCATCGCCAAACCGCCCGGCATCACCAGCAGGCCGGTGGCCAACGGGCTCAGTCCGCGCAGGTTCTGCAGGTACAGCGGCAGCAGGATCATCGACCCGAGCATGGCCATGAACGCCACCGACATAAGGATCAACGCCTTGGCGTAGGTGCCCGACAGCAGAACGCGCAGATCGAGCAGCGGGGTGCCGGTGCGCTGCAAGCGCAACTGACGCCACACGAACAGGGCGATCAGCGCCGAGCCCACGGCGACGATGCCGATCGGGCCTGCGACGTCGTCGCTTTCGAATCGGCTGAGTCCGAACACCAGTCCACCGAACCCGAGCGCCGCCAGCGCCACGCTGGCCACATCGATCTGCCCGGCTTGCGGTTCACCGACGTTCTCCAGCTGCCGCAGCCCCAGCCAAGTGATCACACCCGCGATCGGCAGCACCAACACGAAAAGCCAACGCCACGACGCGATTTGCAGCACACCGCCGGAGATCACCGGACCCATCGCGGGCGCCACCGAGATGGCCAAGGTGACATTGCCCATCACTCTGCCGCGGTCGTGCTCGGCCACCACCGTCATCAATGTGGTCATCAACAGCGGCATCATCACCGCGGTGCCGAAGGCTTGCACGATCCGGCCGAGCAGCAGCACCGCGAACGACGGCGCGATCGCCGACAACGCCGTGCCCGCCAGGAAGACGCCCATCGCCGCCGCGTACGCCTGCCGGGTCGACACGCGTTGCAGGAACCAGCCGGTGGTCGGGATGACCGCCGCCATCGTCAGCATGAACGCCGTCGACACCCACTGCGCCGCCCGGTCGGTGATCGCCAGATCCGACATCAAGCGCGGAATCGCGTTGATCATGATGGTCTCGTTCAGGATCACCACGAAGGTAGCGAGAACCAGCACCCGGATGACGGTCGGCGTCCGCCCTCCCGAAGCTGGAACGGATGGTGCGGCGGACATCGGATACCTCCGGAGGCATGGGTCGTTGACAGAACATGTGGCCCGTTGCCGAGTCACCGGATCGCGTCCCGGCGCCACAGCTGTAGAGACGTCGTCACTCGGTCGAACTCATCGGGCGCGGGTCAGTATTCCGCCCGGCACCGACACAAATCACCTGGTTTTCCCGCCGCCCGAGTCCGCAATCTACCCGTAACCCGCTGGTCAACAGCTCGCGCCCGCAGCCACCGAGACCAAATCGTGAGCCTGGTCACTACCTCGGCACGCCCGGGAGACGGCCACGGCCGTCACGGCGCCGACATCCGTGCGAAGACCGCGATGTCATCCGGAGCGTCCTCGGCGCGATCCGCAGTCGCGGGGTCGTTCAACAACCCCCGCAAAGCGGGGATGACACGCTTTCCATCGATAGCTCGATGGATGCGAGCGACATGCCAGAGGGCCGTGGCCGCAACCCCACGCACATGGGAGTCCCAATCGCCGAGCAAAGCCAGAGCCCGATCGGTCACCCACGCGGCATCCGAATCATGCAGTCCCACCCGCAGAATCGCTTCACGAACAGCCGCGCTTTCGTCGGATGCCAACATTGCCATCGCCTCATCCCGCGGGATCGGTTCCAGCCTTCGATACACAGCCACAACAGTTCACCCTCTTGGAAGGAGGCAATTGACGTGAACCAGCCTGATGAGCAACCCTGTGACGCGGATGGATACCCGAAGCACCCGCAATAGACGTTCGGCGCTTTTCTGGGGTCGAATACGAAATCGGCCCCCAACCTCGGAAAACCCGCGGGTCAGGGGCCGTTTGCTCCCCCATCTGGACTCGAACCAGAAACCTGCCGTTATCGATGTGTTCGATAACACTTCCCGAGAATTCTCAAAAGTACCCATGAGCTGCGCAGATAGCCGATTTCGATCCTCCGACACTTCTCACTGAATCCCGGCAGTTCGCGGTGAATCCATGTCGTTTCCGTGTCGTTCGTCGAATGAGCGCAGCGGTCGACAGAGGTTCTCCGCTCAGGCGAAACAGGTCAGCCAGCAACGGGCAAGTCGGCGTGTCGCAAGGCGGCGCGCCGACAATCTTCGCGATCAGCTACCCATTGGCAATCAATACCGGTTGCAGGGTCCGCGGCCCAGACCGGGAATTCGCGTCTCGGCGTCGACCACCTCGGACGCGACGACACTTGTGACCCGTCCACGCCCGCGCCCCGATAGGACCCGGCTAGAATTCACGTCATGAGTGATGGGGGGACGCCAGCCTCTGGCCCGAATCTCTCTGTGGTACCCGATGAGGTGTGGGAACTCGGCAAGTACGTCTACGAGTTGGCAGATGCGCTGCGCGCGGCGCTGGATTCCGCCGCGAAGGACGTCGCCTCGCTCACCGATGGCAGCTGGACCGGGGATGCGGCCAATGAGTTCTCCGCGGGCTGGACCGATGTCCGTGACGGTGGCTCCCAGGTCATGAACGCCCTGACGGGTATGGCGGAGAAGCTCGGCGTCACCGCCGATACCTATCGGGCACGTGATGAGAGCAACGCCGCGTCCTTCAACACATCGAGCTTGGATCTGCCATGAACTCACGATTTTCGGTCGATCTCGACCACCTCGAAGAGATCGTCGCCCGCCTGTCGGGGCTCGCCGGCTTCATCGGCGAACATCTCGATGAAATCGATGACCGGGTCGCCACCTTGACCGGCACTGGCTGGGAAAGCGTCGCCGCTCGGGCGTATGCCGAGGCCCACACTCAATGGGTCGCCGGGGCACGCGAATTCGTTGAAGGTCTTAGGGATATGAGCGATGCAGCGAAGGCTGCACACACGCGCTATACCCGTGCCGTCGATACTAATTACAAGATGTTCAACGGGGGGTAGCCCACCATGGGCGTACTGGTCATCGACTGGCAGACCTACTACGACGCCGCCAAGAAGTGCCATAGCCTCGCGACCGACCTCCGTACCGCCGACAAGCCGGTCCACGATGCCGTCAAAGGTGAGTGCGCTGGCATGGCCGGTGACGCGCCGGGCTGTGAGCAATGGGGTAAAGCCTATGACCGCGCCGCCCAGGAAACGATGCAGACCTGCACGAACCTGGCCGACGCACTCACAAACTTCGGCAACATGCTCTACGCCGCCGGATACAACTGGGCACTGGCCAATAAGTCCAATCCGATGCCCGACCGCCCCACCGCCACGGCGATGTCGGAATATAAGGTGTCGATTCCGACATCAGTGGGAAGCAACGGCGACGGCGTCACCGAGGGCAACGGCAGCATCCCCGGCTTCTACGACGCCCTGGTCGGCAAGATCCAGGACGAGTTCGGCAGCAAGCTACCCAATGGCAACAAGGACAAGCTCGCCAAAGCCGCATCCACCTGGAAGACCTTCGCCGAACACCCCACCATCACCGGCGCCCCCGCCCGAATCACCGCAATAAGCAGCCTCTTCGACGACATCCAGGACAAGAAGGGCCTCGAAGCCCTCCTCGGGCACCTCACCACACTGAACAGCGGTGCCACACAACTCGCCGCCGCATCCGTCAACCTCGCCGCGCCCGTCGGCGAATACAGCGAAGCCACCGCCGATGTCCGCGACAAGTTCAAAGAAGCGGTCACCAACGCCCTGGTAGCGGCTGGAGCCACAGTCGTCATCGGTGTCGCGGCCTCCTGGATCACCGCCGCTCTCAGCAACGTCGCCGCGAGCGTCGGCGTTCTGGCGATCGCCGGCAACACCGCCCGAGTGCTCAAAAGCACCTATGACATCAGCAAACTCATCAGGATCATCGGCGCCGCAGCCGCGGCAACAGGCACTGCCGCCTTCGTCGTCACAGCGTTCGACAAAGTCCCCAGCCTCACCGATATCGCCGTCAAACTCGGCACCATCATCGCCATGAAGGTGTACATCGATGACGACGGAAACCCCGTCAGCGAAGGTGACACCTCCGGCGCTCCTTCGAGCGCGGTCACCGACGAGATGGCAAGAATGCTGCGAGAGGGCATCCATCCAGGCGAAGACTGTTCCGAGATCGCAGAACACTTGAAGAAGGTTGCCGCTGGAGCAGGAGAGATACTCAGAGTGGATCCCGCTCCCGGGCAAGAGGTAACCGTCGAAGAATATGGACAACGTGAACAATTCCTATACCACGAGGTCTATACCGACGGAAAATATGTGTACGATCCCAGACACAGTCCAAACCCCATCCCTATCGAGCAATGGCGGAAGACTATTATGGGAGATAACCCCGGCGCCACAGTCAAGAAGGTAGGGTAATGAACTCTGGCGACTTCATCACTCGATTGAAGCGGTACGGAGACCTGGAGTGGTACCGCCATGCGGGCGGCACCGGCGACGACGGTACTCCCACTCCACCACTTGTTGTCTGGCGCTTTCCCGAACCTCAGCCGGCTCGCCTCGCTGAACTCTTGCACGAGGCCGCCTCCGCCGCGAAGCGAGAGATCGACTGGCTGTTCGACACCACCCGACGAAACTGGGTACTCGTACCTTCACGAGTGATGGCAGAGAAAGAACGCCACGGACTGGCCACCGAAGCACAAGCTGTCGACCTACTGGTGCGGACAGACCCAGATTTCTGCCACCGGTCGGTACGTGATCTCGAGAGAATCATCGCGGTATTGGACCGATATTCCGGCGGCTGACGCGTCAAACTCACGCCACTAAAGATGGTGAGCAGCCTAATGGCGTACGTGTCATGCTGAAACGGACTAACCTCTCACCTGGTAATTGGCGACCCTGGCGGTAACCCGCAACCATGCATCCCGGCTCAGCCTGGCCTGCCAGACCTCGCAATTTTCCACAACCGCCAGCGCCACAACACGCCCCCGGCTCAGATAGGTGGGCTGACGGGACCCCGTTGATCGGTCCACCGTGAGTAGCGTAGCCCGCGGGGGTTTGATAGCCCAGGGCTGAGTGCCTGCGGTGGTGGTTGTAGTCGTCCTTCCAGTCGCTGATCACGACGCGGGCTTGGGTCAGCGACCAGAAGTTGTTGATGTTGAGGCATTCGTCGCGCAGTCGGCCGTTGAACGATTCGATGTAGCCGTTGCGCCAAGGCTGTCCGGGTGGGATGAACGCCAGGCCGACGCGTTCACCGGCCCAGTCCCGCATCGCCTGGCATGCCAGTTCCGGGCCGTTGTCGCTGCGCAGCGCGGCCGGGTATCCGCGGCCGGTGGCGATACGGTCGAGTTCGTCAATGAGCCGGTCGGCGGTGATGGAGCGTTCGACCAGCCCGCCCAGGCATTCGCGGGTGTGCTCATCGACGATGGACACGATCTTGACCGGACGGCCGTCGTCGGTGGCGTCGAACTGGAAATCGACTGCCCACACTCGATTCGGCGCGTCCGCGGTCACCGCCGTGACCGTCGAGTCACCGATTCGTTTACGGCGCCGTCGCTGCGGCACCCGTAGCCCTTCCTGCCGCCACAGGCGTTGGATCTTCTTGTGATTCACCGTCCAGCCCTCGCCGCGGGCGTCGTGGTAGGCGCGACGGAACCCTTGACGTGGATGGTTGCGTGCCCAGTCACGCAACCATGCCCGCAACGGTGCATCCCGATCCG